>CAYHAE010000005.1:0-94237 GCA_964354545.1 uncultured Planctomycetia bacterium | reverse complement strand
CAATGAAAATGTTAGGTCTTTTGTGAAGGAGAAAAACGGTTCCTTGTAACACTATTGTGATACGAAAAGAGCCGAGCATGTTTGAGGCCGCCTCCGTGCGGCCGAGTTGCGAAGGCTCCCGTTTTTCGACTGAGCAAAAGACCGACCCGAACGGAGTGAGGGTAATATTTTCCTTGTCAGCTCATTAGCAGATTGTGCAAACATAATGAGTTTTAGGTCTGATACTACAAGTGGAGCCCCCTCGGCCTTGAGAGTTAGGGCTCTCTCTCCGAAGCAAGATCCTATTCCGCAACTCAAAAATGTTTCGATCTCTCTCGTACCAGCTCGAGCACCGTGTCCTTCACGGGATTCACGACCACGCACGAACCGTGGAGGGCCTTCGTCGCCTTGAGGAGGGCCCCCAATAAACGATTGTCGGTCAAAAGCAGGTCTACCTTCTTCTTCCGCTTGCGCTTCACTATCGAAAAGAGCGCCGCGATACCAAAAAATACCGGATTGAGATCGAACCTCCTGATGTCATAGTGATCAAGGCGCACGGGCCAGCGAGAGCCCTTCTTCAAGAATACGAGAACCTGATGGCCTTTGCGCGCAACGTGCGTGACGATATCGTCAACACGATCGTCGAAACCGGGCTTGTCGACAAAATAGGCGACGCGCACGGGCCTGCCCCACCGGGCAAAGAAGACCGCCTCGTTCTTTTTGAACAGGTTCTCGCGCTCGTTGACGCGGGCAAAGCTCGCACCCTCCTCGTGGTACACATACGCGGCCTTTGCGCGGGCGCTCGCGAAACCGAGCGCCTGGGCCCTCTTGCAGTAGTCCGTCTCGTCGAAATACCCGTACTCAAAGACCTCGTCGAAGAGGCCCGCTTTCTCGACCACATCTCTCTTCACGAGCATGCAGAACCCCCGGCAGGTAGAGAGCTCCTGGACCTCGCCCCTGAAGGACGCCAGGCGTGCGGCGTATTCATCGATGGTTTCGCTCCCGGGCGATTGGCCGAACGTATTGCTCGACGGGTTAACCATGCCGATCGCGGGGTGAGCCTCCATCACACCTATCATCTCCTCAAGCCAGCCCCTCGTTGCGCGCGTATCGTTATTCATCACGCATACATACGGCGCATCTGCGAGCCTCAGGCCCTGATTCACGGCCTTCACGAAACCGAGGTTCACCTCGTTCCTGACCACGAGGACGTTCAGGTCCCCTCGCCCTTTGACGGACCTTAAATAATCCGCCGTCTCCCTGTCGCTCGCGTTATCGATCACGATGAGCCGATAGGGATAATCCGTGTTCCGCACGATGGAATCTATGCAGGCCTCGGTGAGCCTGCGCTCGTTCCATACCGGCAGTATGATATCGCAACGCTTATCCATCGATTGAAATTCGTCAGCCGCAGCTGATCCGCCTCAGGCGGAAAATCCTAAACAAATTCGAAGCACGAAATCCGTCTGCCAAAGCGGACGGATTTAACTCTTGGACCTCTCGCGCTCCACAAGTTCCCAGTACTTTGCCCATTTTAGAAAATCGATCCACGCAAAGAGTATCGCAAAGACGAGGCCGTACAGTCCGTCTTTATAGCCCTGCTTCTTCACGTATGATTTCCAAAAAACCCTGAACGTCTTCCTGCGCATCTCGCGGCGTATCTCCCGTTCGCTGGGCACCCCGCGCGCTTTCAAAAGGTCCCGGGCGGCTATATCGGTGTAACGATTCTGCCTGCTCACGAACTGCGCGATCGAATCGAAAGGGTGATGCTCGATGTCAGCCTCGATCGTCCCCACGCTGCCTCTGAAGACCGGCACCTCATGGACCGCGCCCTCAAAGCGCACCGCGCCTTTTTTTACCAGGTTCGGTATGTAGTGGCAAAAGCCGCCGTGCTCCATATAGTGGCCGAGGAAGAAGTTCTTGCGCCTGAACTTGTACGCGCAGACATCTTCATTTTTCGAGAGGGCCTCTGCGAGCCTCACCCTGAACGCGTCGGTGACCACCTCGTCTGCGTCGAGGGTCAGGACCCATTCGTGGGAGGCGCGGTCCATCCCTACATTGCGGTCGTCAGCGAAAGAGCCCGTAAATTCATGCGACACGACCTTGGCCCCGAACGACTTCGCGATATCGACCGTCTTATCCGTGCTCATCCCGTCGACCACGATTACATCATCGGCCCAGCGGACGCTCTCCAGGCACCTCGCGATCTTCCTCTCTTCGTTCTTCGCGATGATCACCACCGATACGTTCATCTTCTCCATGTCTATGCGCCCCTTGCGCCTTATATGGTCGTTAGTCCCCTACGGGGAGGCTTCGCTCCGCTTCGCACTCGTTGGTCTATGGTCTACGGTCTATGGTCTTTTGTCGTTTGTCGTTGGTCCCCTACGGGGAGGCTTCTCTCCGCTTCGCACTCGTTGGTCGTTAGTCGTTAGTTTATGGTCGTTGGTCGTTTGTCTTTAGTCTATGGTCTACGGTCTATGGTCTATAGTCTACGGTCTATGGTCTATAGTCTACGGTCTTTTGTCTTTTTTCGTTCTGCAACATCTCCCAATATTTCACATAGCTCATCACCTGATAGAGCCCGTTTCCGTAAGCGACAATAAATCCGATGAGGCCGTCCCTGAAACCCTGCTTCAGGATGTACGCCTTCAAGAACCGGTCCACGAACTTTCTGTACATCTTCAGGAATCCGATCTTCCGCCTTTCATTGAACCACTTCTTCGCCTCCAGGGTCGTCTGGTTATTGAGGCTCTCGAAAAAATCGTGAAAATTCCTATACGAGAAGTGGACGATGTCCTTCGTGAGATGCCCGCAACTCCCCTGTATGAAGACTCGGGGGTGCACCTCGACCTCTTCATAGCGGAAGGACCTCTTATCAAAAAGCCGCACCTTGCCTGCGGGATACCAACCCCCGTACCGTATCCACCGCGTTCCGATGAATGTCTTGATCGGGACCGTGAATGCCTTGTCCTTTAAGGGGCTTCGAAAGAGCTGCCTGAGCTCTTCCCCAAGTTCGTCGCTCGCGCGCTCATCGGCATCGAGGCTCAGCACCCAGTCGTTCCGAGCGAGGCTGTACGCATAGTTTCTGTGGCGCCCCTCGATGTCCATCTTTCTCGAAAATACCTTGTCGGTGAATTGACGCGCGATCTTAACCGTATCGTCGGCGCTAGAGTCGTCCAGGACTATGGTCTCGTCCGCCCAGGGAACGCTTTTCAGGCACTCCGCGATGTTCTCTTCCTCATTCCTTGTGATCACGACTACCGAGATGGGCAGCCTTTTTTCCATGTATTCACCTTTTTTCAACCGTCCTGGTCACACACCTTTACCCTGGCCTTGTGGATAAAAGAGAAGCGCCTCAGCACCCTTCCGAACCTCCCGCTGCCGACACATACCTCGTCGAACTTCTTCTTCTTTTTCACTATGGCAAAGAGGGCCCTGAGGAAGAACCACCTCCCCGCGAGGCGCACGTGGCGGATATTGGAATGGGGCACAGTGTCGATCGGATTTCGCGAGAAGAACCACACCCAGTTCCCGTCCCTCGCGAGCCCCATCGATTCGCCCTGAAACCTCAAGCGCATAGCCGCATCGTCCGAGTCGAGCACATACGCGATCCTCCTCGGGGCGCCCCACCGCGCCTCGTAGATCGCCCTGTTCCTCCTGAAATCCTCTTCGAACGTCTTTATCCCGTTGAACGATGAGCTCTCCCTGTGCCAGACATATGCCCCGCGCGCCCTTACGCACCGGTATCCCTTCTTCACCGCCCGCCTCGAAAAATCGGTGTCCTCAAAATTCCCCATGCCGTAGATCTCGTCAAAGAGCCCGATCTCGTCGAGGACGGCCCGCTTTATGAGCATGCAGAAACCGACCGCGGCCCCGAGCTCTATGAAGGCCCCCGATTCCCTCTCGAGCGCCGCAGCATACAGGGCGATCGGTTCTCCTCGAGCCGGCTTCTGCCCGAGGTTGTTGCTCGACGGATTTACGATGCCGATATCCCCCGCGCTCTCCGCGACGCCGATCATCTCCCGCAGCCAGTTCTTTGTGACACGCGTGTCGTTGTTCAGTATGCACACGTAAGGGGCGCTCGCGCACCGGATGCCCTGATTCGCCGCCTTTACAAATCCGAGGTTGCGCTCATTTCTCATGAGCGCGACCGGCGGTTTTCCCACGCCTTTGAGGCCCTCCAGATAGAGCCGTGTCTTGTCTTCGCTCGCATTGTCAATGATGACGAGCCTGTAGTCTATATCCGTATTCTCCAGGACCGAATCGATGCAGTCTTTCGTAAAGACGGGCTGATTCCACACCGGTATGATTATGTCGCATCGCATGGCACACCTGCGCTGGAATCGACTATCTCCCTGATCCGGTCCATGTCGTGTGCCGCATCGACTTTGTAGATACGGGCCTTGACCACCGAACATGCCGCCTGCAGCCTCGGGGCGTCGACGAAGACGATATCGTACCGCCTCGCCTCTCTCTTTCGCTTGTTGAAACACAGGAGGAGCCAGAAAACCGCCTGATGCGCAAGGCGGGGAAAGAGGCGCTCTCTTATATTGATGTGCTCAAGGCCGAGCGGCGCCGTTACATTCCATACGTACACGACATGTTGCCGCCTCGCGAGCGAGAAGAAAAGGTCCGAGACGTTCTTCCTGTCCTTCTCTCTGGTGATGATGAAGAGCAGCCTCAGCCTCCTGCCCCACTTCAAATAGAAGAGCATCTTGTTCCTCTCGTGGAGCCCGATCATCCTGTCGTCTCCGAACATGCTCGAAAAGGTCGAATCGCGTACGTGTTCGACGAAGACGTAATTCGCACGGACACACCGAAATCCGGCACGGATCGCCCTCACCGAATAGTCGTCGTCGTCATAGTAGCCAAGCCCGTAGGACTCATCCAGATACCCCACCTTCTCGATCACCGCCCTTCTTACTACGATGCAGTATCCCCTGCAGAAGTCTGCTTCTATGTACGGCTTCTTCGTAGAGACATCCCTCTTCGTCTTGAAGTTCGGGTTCACGAGGCCTATGTCCCCTTCGAGCCGGGCGATCTCTATCAATTGAGCAAGCCACCCGTCGGTCTTTACGACCGTGTCGTTATTCATTATGCACACGAAGGGGCCCGCCGACAACCGCAGGCCCTGATTGACTGCCTTCACCCATCCCGCATTCGTGTGATTCCGAACGAGTATCGCGCCTTCATGTGAGGACCTGTAGTCCTCCAGGAAGGTCTTCGTTTCGGCATCGCTCCCGTTGTCTATCACGATGAGGCGATAGGGGCTGTGAGTGCGCGCCCTTATGCTCGCGAAACACTTCTCGGTCAGATCGAGCCTGTTGCAGACAGGTATGATGATGTCACACAGCGTGTTGTTCACTTTCCCGTACCTTCTGTCTCGTAAAAAGGGCGGTCTCTTTGCCCTTATTGAGCCAGTTGAGAACTTTTTCACGATGAGAGATCGTCATTGTGCGCACCTTGGTAACCTTCGCAGAGAGAGAGGCCGCCCTGAACGCGTCGATGCCGAAATCGCCGAAGGCCACAAGCATATCGAACCTCTTCTCCTTCATCCTGGGGCGGATCCTCTCCAGCAATTTACCCGAGACCACAAGGTCAAAGGCGGGCTGGGGAAGGTTGAAGTACTCTACCCTTATGTTCTGGTGAGGCGGAAGGTTGTACCGGTCGAAGGACCCCTCAAAGGCCTTCTGCATCTCATCTTGATCGGCCCTGCAGTTGAGCCATATATGCACCCAGGACCATTCTCTCGCGAGCCCGTAGGAGAATGTCGCGAGGTGCGCGAGGGCCTCGTCGTCGGGCGCCCGCAGAGAGACCGCGATCCCCGCGCGCAGGTGCTTCCCCCACTTCTCGTAGTAGATCTTCTGGTTCCTCTCGACCCACGCCTCGCGGTCACCGGCCCTGTCGAATGAACCGTGGAGACGGTGATAGACATACGCGTCCTTGATGGCGACGCACTTATATCCCGCAAGGTATGCCCTCATCGAATAGTCCGTATCGTCGAAACCTCCTATCCCGAACGATTCATCGAGATAGCCGACCATGGCGATCACCTCTCGTTTCACGAGCATGCAGAAGCCCTGGCACTGGTTCATCTCCATGTAGGCGCCTCTTGAGTCTTCCAGCTTCTTCGCATACATGTCGATGGGCATATCCCCATGTCCGCTGCACTGGGGGTTGACGAGCCCCACGTCTCGGTGGGTCGCGGCAAACTCTATCATCCGCTCAAGCCATCCGGGCGCGGGGATAGTGTCGTTGTTCAATATACAGACAAAGGCAGCGTGTGAGATCCTTAAGCCCTGGTTCACCGCTTTTATGAAACCCGCGTTTACCTCATTCCTTATCAACTCGACGCGCAGAGACCCCCTGGTCTTGAGGCCCTCGAGATAACGCTTCGTGTCATCGTCGCTCGCATTGTCTATCACGATGAGGGTGTAGGGGATGCGCGTATTCTTGATGAGGTTCTCTATGCAGTCCCTCGTGAACTCGAGCTGGTTCCACACCGGTATGATTATATCACACTCCATGCGCGATCATCCTTTCACATGCGCTGAAAACCTCGTCGGCCGTGATCGACCTGAGACAGCGACGTTCCTCGCACACCTTATGCCGGAACTTCCTGTAACAGGGCCTGCAGGCGACGTCCTTTTTCGATATGACATAGTGCCGATCGCCGGCGCCATAGGGCCCGTACACCTTGTCATCTACCGGACCGAATAGCGACACTGTCCTCACGTCGAGTCCGGCCGCGATATGGAGGGGTCCTCCGTCGTTGGTGAGCACGAGCGCACATCTTATGAGGAGATGGAGAAACTCGTCGAACGATGTCTTCCCGCAGGACATGATAA
Organism: uncultured Planctomycetia bacterium; assembly: GCA_964354545.1. GTDB lineage: Bacteria > Omnitrophota > Gorgyraeia > 2-01-FULL-45-10 > JAHFGN01 > CAYHAE01. The sequence continues at coordinate 87,410 of CAYHAE010000005.1, read as the reverse complement.
CCTTGTTCCTCATCAGGGCCCTCGCCTCTTCGCACGCATCCGCATCTTTCGAGTCTCCAAAGAGTATGACCTTCGCACCGTACTTATCGATGAGGCGGTCCGCGACCTGGGCAAAGCCCTTTCTATCCCACCGCCTGTACTCCGCATCGCGGCCCCAGCTTGCGCCGCACCCCGGCAGCACCCCTATAACGAGGTCGCCGCGGGCGACACCGTGGCCCTCCAGGAACTTAGCCGCCCATTCGGCACACGTTCCGTTGAGGTATATCTTGGGCGCTACATCGTATTTCGTTCGATCGATGTCGAGGAACTTCAGGAAGCCGAGATGGTACTCCACGACGTGCTTCCTGTCGAATCCGTCGATTTCGATCCTGTCTGTCAAAAAGAACCCCCTCTTCCTGTAATCAAATCCAAGCCGCCGCTTCACGCCGAGGAATTTCAACAGCATGCTGTATTTATACCCCAGCGACATGTCGATCGAGACGTCGAATTTCTCATTCCTGATAGACCTCAGGAACGAAACTATATCCTTCATGCACCCCGTCTTGGATCTTTTCCACGCATCGACAAAGTCGTCCTTCTCGTATACGAATATCTTCCCGAGGTACGGGTTCGTCCTTAGCATCTCATACGCCCTCTTGTTGCACACGAACCCTATGGAGCCTCCTGGAAAATTTTTTTTCAGGATCTCGATAAGGGGCGTCGAGAATATGACGTCGCCGATGCCGAGCGGATTCACAATGAGTATCTTCAAGAGCCGCCTCGCGATACGATTGTGCCGGAAATAGTGCCCCCTTTAGTCACAGATGATCGCTGATCGCATGTACATGAGCGTCTTCATAGATGGTCACAGACCAACGGCATCTGTGATCATCTGTAGACATACTTCTTGCCCGGAATCTGTGATCATCCGCACATAAGCTTACTTCACCACTCGCGTCACGCCTTGCACACTTTTATGATGCTCTCGCTCAGGGCGACCGCACACCAGAAGAGCGTCGCAAGATTGAGCGAATAGAGATTCGTGTCGAAGAAGCTATGGATAAGAAAAGCACACACACCGATGGAGAGCCCCCACAGGAGCGGTCCGAAGAACGGGTCCCGGACCCTCTTAAGGTTCCGCATCACGCTGCGGAAATAGGAGACCGTAAACCAGAGGAAACCCGCGAGGCCGAGGAGGCCGACGTCGGCGGCCATCTGGAGGTAACAGTTGTGGGCATAGCTTCCCCTGAGGCCCCTGTCCTGGTCGTTCCGGTGCTCCTGAAACTTCACAAAGAACGTATTGAGGCCGTTGCCGATCACGGGATGCTCCTTGAATATCTCCCATCCCGTCCTCCACATGAACACCCTGTCGCCGACGCTTCCCAGTCCAAAGAGGTACTGCGCCATCTCCATCCTGCATAGGAACGGTACCGCGACGAGGAGCACCAGAAGACCTATGAGCCAGAATTTATGCTTCGCAATCGCGATGTAGAGGATCGAGAACGCGAACCCGAGCCACGCCCCGCGCGCCTTTGTCAAAAAGAAAAGATAAAAGAGGCCTGCGGCGAGCGCCGCGGTAAGGTACCGGACCTTTTTCCCTTCGAGATCGAATATCGTCACGCACGCGAGCGGAAAGAACGCGAGGAGTATCCACGCCGCCAGATCATTTTGGTACGGGAACGACGCGGTCGGAAATCCCTTAAAAAATCCGTCGACCGGGGCGCGGAACTTAAATGACGGGTAATTTCGGATGAGGTCCTGATAGGTGAAATGATATTGGATGAACCCGTCGACGAGGATCACCGAGGCCGAGATGAACGCAAGGATGAGAAGGTCCTTCAATGAGGGCCGGTCCATGGTCTCCACGATGACGTAATAGAAGGCGATATATTTCAGGACTTTGCTGAAGAGCGCCTTCAGGCTCAAGAGCGGTAACGCCGTGTTCGCAAAAGACGGTATTATCGTGAGGACAATGAGAAGGAACGGCAGGTTCAATTCGGTCCTCTCAATACGGAACTCCCCTCGCAGGACCTTTCGCGAGGCCCATAGCGCGATCGACAGGGCGATAGCGATTTCGGATATGGACTTCGAGAACGGCGCGGCAAAGACGACCGCGTATATACACCACTTTATCACCGCTTTTGATATAGGATCATAGTTGTATTTATTCAATAGTCCGACTTTCCCTTCTTCCTCCCGAATCTGCCCGTAGTGACCATGCCGAGCCTCACTCCCAAGCCGAGCGCCGAGGCCGCGACGATCGCCACGACGACCATCGCCGGCTTAAGCGGCAGCGCCTTCACGAGAAGCGCACAGATGCCGAGCCCTGCGCAAAGCGCATAGATCACAAGGACCGCCCTCTTCTTCCTAAGGCGGAGGAGCGCCAGCCTGTGGGAGGAATGGTCCTTGCCTCCCTGAAATATGGAACGGCCCTCCAGCACCCTCATCACGATGACAAGTACGGTATCGAATATCGGATAGCCGAGTATGATGAGAGGTATCGCGAGGGACTTTGAGAACTCGATGGTGTTCCAATCCCCCAGGAGCGCAAGGGACGCCGCAACGAACCCTATCATCAAGCTGCCCGTATCGCCCATGAAGATGCGGGCGCGGGGAAAATTGTGCCTCAGGAATCCGAGGCAGGAGCCCCCGAGCGCAAAGGCGATGGCCGCGATCTCAAACCGCTTGTCCATCCACATCGTCGCGCCGAAGAAAAGCGACGAGATGCACGCAACGCCTGCCGAGAGGCCGTTGAGGTTGTCCAGGAGGTTGAAGGCGTTCGTGACCCCCACGACCCACACGTACGTGAGCACCACCGCGAGGTAATAGTGCCTAAAGAATTCGATCCTCACGCCGCACTTTACCAGGGCCATCGCGGCGAGGAATTGCGCGAGGAGCTTCACCTCGGGCATCATCCCCAGCCTGTCATCGATGAGCCCCACCACGAGGAGCACGGTGCTTCCCACGACTATGCCCAGGAGCCTTGAGTCCTGTCCGAGGCGGATCGTCGTGAAAAGCCCCACCATAAACGCGATGTAGATCCCTACGCCTCCCAGGAGGGCGGTCGGGTGGGCGTGCGCCTTTGTGTCTTTGGGGTGGTCCAGGTAATTTGTGATGAATGCCACCCTCCTGCACAGCGGCGTGATGAGGTACGAGATAATGGCGGTGGTAATAAAGACCTCGCATAGATCGATCCAGCTTACCATCATTGCGCTATTTCCTTTTCCGCCGCATCCGGCCCCGGCTCCCCTTTCCGCGGAAGCTCTCCAAAAGCCTCCCGTATGTCTTCCAGGGTGGTCGTTGCCCCGAGGCTCGTTTCGACAAGGGTGGCCATTGCCTTGTTGTTCCACTCGCCGCCCAGCGTCTCCGGCGTTTCATATGCGAGCGTGCAGTCACGCACCAAAACGATATTATACCCACGGCCCTTCATCGCGAGCATCCCTGTGGGCCTGAAGAGGACACACACGTTCGACTGGTACCCTGCGTAGAGCAGCGTCGTGATAGTGTGCGCCTTGAGATAGCGATCAAGCTCATCTGTATCGTCAGGGAGGTTGTCGGGATCGACCACGAATTCATCCTTGACCGGCTTCATCTCCTCCGCTTCAGGCTCACGGTTGTGCGAGTGTATGACGGCGAGGCCATGCCTTCGTGCAAGCTCCACAAGCGGCACGATCGTGCGCCTCATGTGCGGCAGTGACCGTTCTTGAAACCCGGGATCCGGGTCGCGCGCCCATACATCGATCAAGACAAGCGCCACCGTGCGCGCACCCAGCGTACGCATCTCGTGCAGCTCGCGCGTAGAGCGCCCGTCACCGTCGGGTATGGGTCCGAGCGTCCTCGTCGCGAGCGTAATGCTCGCCCTGTCCGGATGGATGGCTGTCGTACCCGTCCTCGTGAAGCAGCTCCTCACCGCCCTTCTCACGAGCCTCGGCACCGCGTTGCGCTGAAGCCAGATGCCGGAGACAAGACCTGCGAAGAAGACGAGGAGGATCGCAAGGGCGACGTTCCTTTTTATCTCTACCCTGCGCATGGAGAATCCTTTACTACGGTTGTACTATGCACGTAAAACTCATTTACATTCTGCTGTCCTACTGCTCAAAATATTCGATGATCTTCTCGAGCATCTCGTCCAGATCCACTTTTGGCCGAAATCCGATGAGGCCCCTTATCTTCGCGATATCCGGCTCCCTGTGCCTCATATCCTCGAAACCCTTTTCGTACGCCCTCTCGTATGGAACATGGACGATGGACGACTTTGATTTTGTAAGCGCCTTTACCTTCTCCGCGAGCTCCTGCACCGTGATCGCCTTGGGGTTCCCGATGTTAAAGATCTCGCCCACCGCCTTCGGATTGCCCGCGAGTTCGATGACCGCGCCCACCACGTCCGAAATGTACGTGAAACTCCTCGTCTGTTTTCCGTCCCCGTACACCGTGATGGGCTTGCCGAGGAGGGCCTGTTTTACGAACCTCGGCATCACCATGCCGTATCGTCCGGTCTGTCTCGGGCCGCACGTGTTGAAGAACCTCACGATCACCACCGGAAGCTTCTTCTCCCTCCAGTACGCCAATGCGAGGAACTCGTCGAGCGCCTTCGTGGTTGAATAGCTCCACCGGGTGATCGTCGTGGAACCGAGGACCCTGTCGTCATCCTCTTTGAAAGAACGTTTTCCGGGCCTGTCCTTTCCGTATATCTCCGATGTCGACGCCACTATGACCTTCTTCTTGCCGTGCGTATTCGCGAGGTCCAGCACGATCTCGGTCCCCCTCACGTTCGTCTGGATGGACTCGAGCGGATTATCGATTATATACTTTACACCTACCGCCGCCGCCATATGATAGACGATATCGCATTCCTTGATGAGGCGGCTCATCAACTCCTCGTTCATGATAGTGTCGATGTGGCAGGAAAATGATGCGTTCGGCTTGATCCTTTTGATATTGTCCATGCTGCCGGTTGAAAGGTTATCGATGACGACAACCTCTTCGCGCCTCCTCAATAATTCCTCGGCGAGGTGCGAACCGATGAATCCGGCCCCTCCTGTGATGAGATTACGCATTCCCTGCGGCCCCCCTATATGTTCGCGGCATCTCCCCGCCCTCCCGCCTTTTCTCTCACGCACTCCTCGTAGAGCCGTTTGATATCGCGTACGAGCCTCGTGTAAGAATACCGCTCTCTCACGCTCTCCCTTCCCCGTGCGCCATACCGCACGCGGGTCTCCTTCTCGTCCAAAAGCTCCAAAAGTTTTTTCGAAAAACCTTCGAGGTCGTCACGGGGTATCAGGCAACCGGTCTCGTCCCCGGAGACAAGGTCCCTCACCCCGCCGACGTCCGTCGTGATGACGGCCTTCCCCGAGGCCATCGCCTCGATCAACGAGACGGGAGTGCCCTCATTCAAGGACGTGAGCGCAACAACGTCCACATCGGCATAGACCTTCGCAAGGTCTTCGATCCAGCCGGTAAATATCACCGAGTCCCCGAGGCCCTGCTTTCTCGCATACTCCTCCAGGCCCGCCCTCATCTCGCCGTCACCCACGATGAGGAACCGGACTTTCCGGCGGCCGGCAAGGCCCTCTTTCACCTTGCGCGCAACGTCCAGGAACATCCTGTGATTCTTGATAGGGACGAGCCTCCCTACTATTGCGACGAGAAGCGTATCGTCTCCGATGCCAAGCTCCCTTCTCAGGGTCCCCTTCACCCGCTCGCACTCCAGGAACCTCGCGAGGTCGAGGCCCAGGGGCACGACGACACACTTCGCCTCGCTCGTCACGTGCAGCCGGTTGACGATGTCATCCTTCACGCGCTCGCTCACCGCAATGATCCTGTCGGTGAAGAGGGCCAGGAAGGTCTCGATAGCGAGAAACAGCCTCGCCTTGGCGGGGGAGAAGTACCCGTCGAATATGTGCCCGTGGAAAGTGTGTATCTTCACCGGCACTCCCGCGAAAAGTGCCGCGAGCCTGCCCAGCGTGCCCGCCTTCGCAGTATGAGTGTGTACGATGTGCGGCCTCTCTTTCTTCATAAGGGCAAAGAGCTTCAGGAACGCCCTCGCGTCCTTCACGAGCGATATGTCGCGCCCGAGGCACGGTATGACGGTCGGCTCGACTTGTTTGGAACGCGCAAGGTACATCATATCGCCCTCAGACGTATCTGCCCTGCCGCATATCAACATGTCCTTATCCCCGTCCCTGTTGAGGGCGCTCGATAAGAGTATCGTGTGGATCGCGGGGCCGCCGATATTGAGCCTCGCGATTATCCTCATCACCTTAATCATGTGAGCGGCTCATTCACCTTGATGATCTCAACATACAGCCAGTAGCCGGGAAACTCCAGGTCGAGCCTCCTGCCGGCCTTCAGCATGCACGTCGTCGGATTCAGCAGCATCCTGCTCCCCGACATCATGAACCTCGCCCTCAGGAGAAGATAGAGGTCCTTCTGCCCGGAGCTGACCTGTATGCGGGGACCGCCGTCGAGCGAGACCTCGCCCGCGAGGGCAGGTTCCGCCTTGAGTACGGCGATTATGCGTACGTTCTCCTGCCCGTTATCGTCTTTTTGGATATCTCCGACCTTTACACGCGATAAGACCTCCGGCGCCACGTCCCTCACCTTAGCCTCGAGCGTCACGTAGCGCTTCTCCTCGGGCCTGAACTCGGACGGATTTCTCGTCGACTTCGACAGGTAGAAGACGAGCGGCGAGAGGACAAGGATGAGCAGGAGCACAAAGAACACCGCATTATTGAGCGCAGAACCCGCCTTCTCGATTCTCCTTCTAAGTCTCGATCCCATTGCGCGTCGCTCCTTTTCTGGAGCCCCGCGGGCAGGCTACCGTTGGCATGCTCACCCGTGGGACCCGCACTGAATACGCCCCTTGTGGGGCGACGTCTCCCCTGAAATCTGAAAGATCGCGGGGATTAAATATATCCCTTATACCAATAGTACACGATGCCGAGGTACTCGTGCAGGATCGCGATGATGTGCCGCGGCCATACCGCGCTCTCGGGCCCGAAGAAGATACTGTACGGTATGGGCGCGTAGCAGTAGGCGATGCCCGGCGCGGCCTTTCTGCACACAAGGGAGGCCCGCAGCATATGGTACGGAGAACTTATCAGTATCGCCTTCTTCCACCCTTCGCGCACAAGGATATCGCGCGTAAATTTTATATTCTCGTATGTGTCTTTCGCGTTCTCATTCAAGGTAATCGCATCGCCGGGAACGCCCAGGGATACCGCGAGGGCCTTCATCACCTCTGCTTCTTTGAACGCATAGGTATAACCCGATGAAAATACGAGATGGGGAGAATATCCGCTCTTGAAGAGCTCGACCCCGTATTTCACGCGTTCCTCATACCCCTGGCCGGCCTTCCCCGATTCCCCGACTCCGCCCGCGAGGACGATGATCGCATCAGACTTCTCGATGGAGTTGGCCACCTTGAGGGGCCTGCCCACATACCAGATAAAAGGGGTATGGAACAGGATAAGATACGCGGCGAGCGCCGCGGCGAGCACGGGCACCATGCGCCTCTTCGACGCCCTGTACAGCATGAGGAGGTTGTCCTTCCACCGAAGGGACCTCTCCTTTTCTTTCTCCGCGATCTTCTCTTCGAGGAGCGCGCACATCTTCTCTATCTTGACGCTCCACGAGCTCTCCTTAAGGGCAACGTGCGCCCTCTTTTCGTATTCTTGCGCGCTCGTCTTCCGGCTCACCGCGGCGTCGATCAAAGAAGAGAACTCTTCTTTTGAACGGCCGATGCGCACGACATTCTCGTTCCTCTCGTTGAACGCCTCAACCTCGGGAATTGCGGTCGAGACGACCGGCTTCCCGAGCGTGAGGTACTCGTTCAATTTCGTCGGATAGACGTTCTTCGTATACTCCGTGATGAGATAGGGGATGGTGCACACGTCGAACTGAGAGACATACCGCGGCAGGTCTTCATACCGCTTCTGGCCGAGGAAGTGGACGTTCGAGAGGGCCTTCAAGGCCTCCACATCTATCTGGAGTGGCCCCACGAATACGAACGATTTGTCGGGGTGAGATTGTGCCAAAAACTTCTCGAGCTCAACGTCTATCCACTTGTGTATGCCCCCGATATATCCGACTATCGGGTGCCTGATCGACGCGATGTCCTCCGGGGGCCGGATATCACCCGACCTCGCCTTTTCATACACATCCATATCGACGCCGAAGGGAAAGATATGGACGTTCCTGTTGTAGCGCGCGCAGAAGTCGTATAAATTCTTGGCGGTGACGAAGACGAGGTCCGCCTTCCGGAGCAGATCGATCTCGGTCTGGCGTATCCGCTTCGCCCCGGGAGAGCTCTCCGAAAGGTTATCGATGCAATAGTAGACGACCGCTTTCGAATTTATCGAATCGATGATATCGAGCGCGACGCCCGTCGGCAGAAACGTCCAGAGGACCGGGTTCGAAAACCCGATCGATTTGACCCACCGCTCCAGCGCGCCCACGAGGAGGAATTTATTGATCCGCCGCGCAATTCTCGAATAGGGGAACGGGAGGATTATGGGCGAATAGATGTAGAGGTTCTCTTTCTCTTTCCTGATGCCCTTGGTGCTGTGAAACCAATTGTATATCCTCTTCTTCAGCCTCGGCAGGTCCCGTAAGCTCGGCGACCGTACGCCCGTATTCTCTATGAAGAGCACCCTGTTCCCCTGGTCGGCGAGGGTTGACATGATCACCTGATGGCCCTGCCATATGAAGTCCCAATCGATCGACGATATGCAGATTATATCCTGTCCTTTTAGCATCCGGTAGCCCCTGGCCCTCTTTGTGTGAAAGTGGAGCCCCTCCGGCCTAAAGGCCGGAGCTCCCTCCCCGAAGCAGAAATCACGAGTGCCGCATTCATCCCCGGGCTAAAACCCGGGGATTTCTGCGGAGGGGATTAAAATATATAACATATTACCTGATATTACGTAATAAATAAAGAGAAATTTTTGCGGACGGGTTCGTCAGGAAGCGGATCTCGTGAATCACAGATTCTGCAGATCAGCGATCATCAGTGAAAGCGACGGTTTACATGAGATCTGCGATCATCTGCGTATAGATGTGAAGATATCCCGCCATTCTTATCTTGCAGGAAGCTATCCGAGGAGGTGATCGAGGCTTGTTGACTCTTCCATGATAACGCGGAAGAGGCAGAAGGTGCCCTTCTCAATATGATTATATCCGCGGACATTGGACGCGCATGAGCGAAATCCGACTTCCCTTGCGTAATCGACGAGCGCCTCGTTGAAATCCGTCCCGCTCCCGAACGGGAATGTAAAGTGACGGCACGGTCTTCCCAGCGCGCGCTCGATCGCCTCTTTGCTGCCGAGGATCTCTTGCGAGGCCTCGGCAGGGGGTATCTGGCCCAGGGAACGGTGGGTCATCCCATGGGCGCCTATCTCCATGCCGCAGTCTATCATCCGCCTCACCTCATCCCATGTCATGCTCCCTCGCCTTCCGGAGCTCTCCACGCGCGCGCCAGAATCGTGCACGCGCTCCTTGAGTGAATCGAGGTCCCGCTGCCGTGTCTTTGGGTCCTGAGACTTCATCGCGCCGAATATCCGCACTGCAAAGAAGCGCCACGGTTCCAGCGGCCGCGCCGAGATCGCCCGGTCTCCCACGGTGACGCTCCGCACCGTCTTGTCGCGGCCCAATAGCTCGACAAGCTCCCACTCCCACAACGGCACATCTTTTCCGATATAATCGGTGACCGGGGAAAAGACGCCTGTGAGCCCCTTCTTTCTCAAGAGCGGAAATACGAACTCGTAATTGTCCCAGTAACCGTCGTCGAACGAGAGCACTGCCTGGACCTTTGCCTTCGCTTTTTCAGACCGGCACTGGTCCATTGCATCTCCGAGCGAGATCACCGGATATTTCCGGGCGATCGCGTCAAGCTGCTCTGCGAATGTGTCGAACGAAACGACCGTCGAGAAAGGGTTCAATGAAACCTCCGGCAGGACCCTGTGATACAGCAGGGTCACAAGTTTCGGCCTCGGGTCTATCAGGGTATTCTTCGCATGGGTGACACTGCGCGCGACCTCGCGCACAAGGTATTTTACGCTGCGCCTCATCCGGCGGCCCTCTATTCCTTTACGGTCACGAACGTTTCAATTTTTTGGCAATGCCGACTATTGACCTATTCGACCTGAGAATACGCTCTACGGCCCGGCACGCGCTATAGAGCATGCCTCTCGCGGTGTGCCTGATAAGGTAGAACCGGTACAGGGGCATCGTGCTATTGCACCACTGCGTCTTATAAAAGGTCTCGTGACCGTACCAGTTAAGATAATCTCCTCCTCGGCCGCAGATCTCTTTTATGAGCTCTTCGGCCAGGAGATATCCGGGCCTGTAGTAGCTGTTTTCGTAATTGAAACCGGTCAATGCCCAATTATACCCTTTCGCGAACCGGTACCCGAAACTGATCGCAAGGACTTCATCTCCTGCCATAAGCGCGTGGGCATCCAGCCGCTGCCTCTCGTCCATGAGGGCCAGGAAGTCTCTGAAAAAAGCCGTGTACTGCTCATCTTCGAAAGCGCTCGACCGCCCCCTCTTGTTAAATGCCTGCAATGAAAACCGAGTATAGAGATCGAACAGGCGGGCGACCTCCTCCCTGCCTTTTATCTCCTTGAGCCTTATCTCGCCGTACTTTTTGAGCAGGTGCCTGCGTTTCGCCCTCAGGTCGTGCTTCAACTTTCTGGATACAGTAGCCATGTACTTCTCGCGCCCTGCCGCGAGGTCTATCGCCCAGTTCATATGGTCTTGTACGATGTATGGCGTGAATTGCCCGTGGAAAGGGAGGCCGCGGCATTCGGCGATCAGCCTGTTCTTTTCCCTTACGTCCGAGAGGTAGAGGGCGTCCCAATCATCTCTTTTGTCCAGGGCCTTCCTGAGCAGGGATAGCATCTGCACGTTCGGCGCCGCATACAGCGGTTCAGTATAATTTGCGACCGGACCACCGATGTGGCACAGGACTCGGGCAAACCCTCCGAGCAGACCTGTGCGCGAGAGGTAAAGAGGGATACCGCCCGCGATCTTCCCTTCATCATAGACGACCAGTATCCGCAGTTCGGCCTTCTCGTAAAAACGGCCCCACCACGTAATGATAAAATCCGAGAGCAAAAAAGGGTTTTCGTCCCATGCGCGGAAGACCGCCTCGTCCCATTCGCGCGCGATATCCTTAAAGGACCGGATCTCTTCTATCCAACGTGATTCCATGAGCGTATGCCCCTCATGAGGATGAGTGGGAAAGGTGCTTCTCCGAGAACGCATATATATCGCTGACGAGGCGCCCCGCATGGCGCGCAAACTCAGGCGACCGGACCCTGTCAACGGGCAGATTGATCTGCAGGAGCGTGCGCCCCAGAAGCCCTACCTCGGGGAACTCCTCACGCCTGTCGAGCACAAGTTTCGAGAGCGTGGGCCAGGCCATGACATCATACCTCAGGCGGAGCTGCTCGAGCAGGACGTCCCTCTTGCGGGAGACCATGCATGACAGGCAAAAAGGTACGATGCCGTCCGGGAGTTCAGGCCACAGGATACGTATCCCTTTTATATCTTTAAGCCGGTTCGAGAAGAACGCGTAGTAGCATCTCTTCTTCTCCGCTATTTCGCTGTAATCGCTCTCCGAGAACTTTTCCAGCTGCATCCTCGCCCATCTCGACATGGGCCTCACGTAATCGCACGAGAAGTCCCTGCCGACACGGTCGCGCGCAGGCCAGACAGGATATCCGTCCTTTGAGTCAGAATAGAGCGGCGGCGGGGGCGCGCTCGCGGGGTCACACCTCCGCGCTGCGCGCTTGAGCAGCGCCGCGAAGGAGCCCTCCCCGAACACCGACTTCACGCTTCTCAAGGCGGCACCCCATTCCGTCGGATAGATCCACTTCGGGTCCTTCCGCGGTACCTCGTTCGCGTAGCGGGGATTATTGATGCGCAAGAGCCCGCCGTCTATGACGGGGAGATTCTTCCGAATCGAGAATATCGACATGTCCCCGAACGTCCCGAACGCCTTGTCTTGGAACCTTGAAAAGAGAGAGTATGCGTTGTCCTCCAGGATCGGGATGCCGGTCTCCCTCCGCAGGCACGCGAGGTCATTCCACGGCTGGGGCATCCCGAAGTGGTTGACGATGTGGAGCAGTTTCGTCCTCGGCGTGATCCGCCTCTTGATATCCCCGATATCGACAGAAAAGGTATGCGGATCTGAGCGGTAAAAGCGGAGCTCGCAGCCGAGGACCCTGAAAGGCTGTAACGCGCCGTCGCAATCGAAGGCGGGCGTGAGGACCTCGTCGCCCTGTCCGAGCTTCATCATGAGGCAGGCGGCATACATCGCGTTCCTGCCGAGGGCAAAGAGGACACATCGCCCGTCATCGTATATAGGGAGGTAGTTCTTATGCATGATATCGTGGCCTCGGACGCGGACTAAAGATGAGGCTCGGCCGCCTCACGAGAAAGAGAGATGCCTTGAGAAACCACAGGAAGGCATCCAGATACTGTTTCGAGCGCATGTATGCTCTCGCGGTGATAAAATAGAGCTGGAACAGCTTCCTCATGCCCTTCTTCGAGACCATGAAAAAAGGCTTCTTCTCGCTGCGAAGGATGTGCGTCCGGACCATGAGAGCCTGCTTTGCCCAGAAACGGGGGCTCACGACGCTCCAATTCCTCTCTGTGAGGAAAAATTCACCAAGCGGCTCATCGAGAAAAAAGGTCTTCACGCCCTTCTCCGCCATACGTATCCAGAGGTCAAAATCTGCCACCTCAGTATAGTCGCGCCTCGTATCGAATCCGCCAAACCGCCTCACTACGTCGGTCTTGATAGTCGTTCCGCACGAAGAGAGGCAGTTCCCCTCGTAGAGCAGCCGGTCGTAGAGATCGTCCGTCCAGGGGCCGTACCGGAATACGCCGTCTATGCGGCCGTTCACGTTCTTCATCTCGTTGTGGCACACGCACGACGCATCAGGATGTTCGTCGAACGCCTTCTTGACCTTCGCGAGCCTCTCCGGATACCAGATATCATCGTCATCGAGAAACGCGACGAAGGCCCCTCTCGCCGTCTGGATGCCGAGGTTCCTGGGCCCATCGCACGATTCTGTGGGGTGCGGGCTGAGGACGTACTTTATCCGCGGGTCTTTGATATCCTCTACGACCGAGCGCGTATCGTCCGTCGACCCATTGTCGATCACGAGGAGCTCAAAGTCCCCGAGCGTCTGGCCGAGCACGCTCCGTATCGCGCGGGGGAGGAGGTCCCGGCGGTTATAGGTCGAGATTATAACGGTAAATAGCGGCATATTCATATGTGGAGCCCCTCCGACCTTTAGGCCCGAGAGCTCCCTCCCCGAAGAAGAAATATTATCGCTCGCATTCATCCCCGGTTTAAAGCCCGGGGATTTCTGCGGAGGGGATTAAATTCGAAACACGAAATCCGAAATACGAAACAAATCCGAAATTCTAAATCCGAAACTCGATACAAATTCGATATTCGGATTTCGGATTTAACATATAATCAAACCGGATATTGTGAGTTTTGCATGTCCGCCTTCATGAGTTCCAGGCCCTCGGCCATGGAATGCAGCACGGTCCTGTACGACGATGTGAATTTTTCGGGGTTGAGCCAGGACCTCATCGGCCGCTGGACCATATTAGGCGAGGGGAATTTTATCTCTTTCGCGAGGGAGGCGTCTAACCCCAGAACCCTGCACGCCTCGAGCACCCATTCGTGCCTGTTCACGAAGCTGCCTCCCACGACATGAAAGATCCCGTTCGCTCCGCCTTCCCACAGCTCGACAACGGCGCGAGCGAGGTCGTCGACGTATGTAGGATTCCCCCACAGGTACGAGGGGGCGTTGAAGGGTTTACCTTCTTTGAGGGCCCTGTAGAGCGCCATGATGTAGTTCGGCGTCTTCGTATCGGGGTCCCATCCGTACACGTTCGTGGTCCGCACAATGATGAACGACGTAAGGCTGGCCTGGATCAACCTCTCGGCCTCGAATTTCAGGACCCCGTACGAATTGAGGGGATTCGTCGCGTCGTCTTCCTTATAGGGACCCCGCATGCCGTCAAATATGTAATCGGTCGACAGGAACACGAGCGGCGCTCCAATCTTTACGCACCATGCCCCTATCTCCTTCGTCGCGCTCAGGTGGAATGCGGTGGCCCTCTTCGGGTTCGTCTCGCAGAAATCGACGCCACCTGCAAGGTTTGCGCAGTGGAACACCGCCCTCGGCCGGACTTCCGTAAAGACCTTCGTCACGGAGGCAGGATCGGTGATATCCAATTTCAGGAGCCCTTCCGCGGGCCTCGTGAAGAACGTGCCCTTCCAGCTCACGCCGTGTTCGGTGAGGATATTCGCGACCTGCCGGCCTATAAGGCCCTGCGCGCCAATCACCAGCACATCGTTCGTAGAATTTTGAGCCACAGAGCCTCCTTTAAATATAAATTCTAAACTCGAAATCCGAAATCCTAAACAAATCCTAAATTCGAAATCCTAAATTCGAAACCGCGCTTTTGTAGCAACGATTTCTGAGGTTTCAATATTCGGATTTCGATATTCGGATTTTCCGTCGAAGGCGGATCCGCTTCGCGGACGAATTTTATTATCTATCCACCCTCGCCCAGTCGTAGGGCACCTTATCGCTGTGAGGGTCACATCTTTGCATCTCGTCGGGATCATGAGGTTGCGTCGTACAGTTCGCGAGGATCGCGGTCTCCGTCCCTATATTCTTCCACCCATTGATGACCCCCGTGGGTATCCGGACGAGTTGGTAATTGTCATCGCCGATGAAGAGCTCCATAAGCTCACCCTTTGTCGGCGAGTGGCCACGGGCATCGTAAAGGACCAGTTTGATCATGCCGTCGATGCACGCGTAGAATTGGACCTGTTTCGTGTGCTCATGCCACGCCTTCACGACGCCTGGATAGGCGGTAGCAAAATAGACCTCCCCGAACTGTTCGAAGTGGGGGTCGGAGCTCTTGAGCATATGCATGATCATCCCCCGTTCGTCGCAGATCTTTTTGAGCGGTATCACCTTTACGCCGTCTATCATGTGAACCTCCTCACATTTGCGAAGCAAATGTGATCCTGCGCCCGCGTTAAAAAATGCGACCTTATGGAAGCATTTTAGCGGGCGAAGGATCTACCTTGTGTCCTTGTGTGTCCACGCCAGCTCCTCATCCAGCTCTCCTGACGCACGCAGCGCCTTCACCGCCTTGATGCGGAAGTACTTGTCCGATTCGAAGTCTTCGCGCGTGAGTCCATACCGTCGATACGCCTCGAGGAGCTCAGCAATACCCTTCTTGAGATCCCACTGTGGTGTGAACCCGGGCAACGCGGTCTTGATCTTTGAGAAATCGACCCTGTACGTCCTTTCGTCCGGCCCTGTCTTATTCAATATCTTTATCGTCGACTGAGGCAGGGCCCTGTTCACCTCTTCGGCAATCTCCCTCACCCGATAGTTCTCGCCGTCAACGCCTACGTTGAATGCCTGGCCCTGGACCTTCTCCACCGGCGCCCCGAGTGCCGCGATAAATGCCGCGCAGAAGTCCTGAATGTGGATGATCGGACGCCAGGGCGTGCCGTCGCTCATGATCGCGATCTCGCCCATGAGGTACGCCCACGCGAGGAGGTTGTTGACGACGAGGTCGAGCCTGAGCCTCGGAGAGAGCCCATAGACGGTGGCGTTACGCATGAATACGGGATGAAAACCGTCATCTGCCATCTGTGCGAGACCACGCTCCGCGTCGACCTTCGCCTTCGCATATGCCGTGAGAGGGTTAACCGCACCGCTCTCGTCTATCGGTGCGTCCTTAGGCGCTATTCCGTAGATGCTGCATGACGACGCAAACAAAAATCGCCCGATGCCTTGTGCCCTGCACAGTTCCGCGAGCCTCATGGTCGCCTTGTGGTTGATATCATCGGTGAGCCGCGGGTTGATCTCGCCGAGGGGGTCATTGGAGAGCCCTGCGAGATGGATCACGGAATCGATCCCATCGAGGTCTTCGGCACGCACGTCGCGGATATCGCATACGATCTGTGTATCTGGCCGCGAGTCCTCAGGGACCGGAAAAAGGGTATTCCTTTTGAACCAGTCGCTGTCGAGGCCCACGACCTTATACCCCGCTTCCCGTAAGCACCCCGTCATCACGGTCCCTATATAGCCCGTGTTGCCGGTGAGGAGGACGGTGGATGTTCGTCGTGTCCTGTCTCCTGGTGACGTGGTGACTTGGTGACCTAGTGACTTTGTGTCCTTTGTCCTGTGTCCTTTCATTTCTCCCACACCTTCCAGGGCGGATTTCCCGATTCCCAGAGCTTGTTGAGGTACTGCGTGTCCCTCACCGTATCCATGCACTGCCAGTAGCCCTCATGCCTGTACGCCGAGAGCTGCCCTTCGCGAGACAGCCGCTGGAGTGCGCCGAATTCAAGGTCGCAATTCTCGTCGGGCGTAAGGTAATCGAGGAGCTTCCTCGTGAACACAAAGAAACCTCCGTTGATGTACCCGGTCGTGAGCTGGGGTTTCTCCTCGAACTCCTTCACGAGATCGCCCTTGATGAGGATCTCCCCGAAACGTGAAGGCGGCCGGACCGCGGTCACCGTTCCTATCCCCTTCGACTTCCGGTGGAAGGCGATGAGCCTCGTCAGGTCCACGTCGCTCAAGCCATCGCCGTACGTGAGGTGGAAAGTGTCGCTCTTTATGTATCCCTCGAGCCGCTTGATCCTCCCTCCCTTTAACGTGGCGAGCCCCGTGTCAACACAGGTGATCTCCCAATGGTTCTCGCGAGAGAGCGAGTGGACCTTCGGGGGTATCTTCGGATCTAGGATGATCGTGAGGTCGCTCGAGAGGTACCCGTAATCGTAAAAATACTTCTTTATATATTCGCCCTTGTATCCGAGGGCAAGGATAAACTTGTTAAAGCCGTAGTGCGAGTAGAATTTCATGATGTGCCACAGGATGGGCTTCCCCCCGATCTCGACCATCGGTTTCGGTTTTATCTCAGTCTCTTCCCTGAGGCGTGTCCCCATCCCCCCGCACAGGATCACCACATCCATTATACTGACTTTCTTTTCATGTGCATGTTTCATTGTCGGATACCCTCTTTTTTAATACAGCACCTTATAGATGACAAGCCTGTCACCTGTTATCCTCTGGTAACGGCGGCCTTCGCTCGGGAAAACCTTGACCAGTTCCAGCCGCACCCCCGGCAACATCCAGTCGACGTGAGGCATGGGCTCCGAACCCGCAGGGCCCGCGTTATAATAGATAAACCGGGGTTTGAGCGTGCGGACAAGCGCGCGCAGCTGTTCTGCCCTGTCAGCCTGATACCCCTTAAATGCCGTCACGTTCCTGTATTCCGGCGGGATGTAGACCCTGGTATAATGATCGGCGACGACTACGGCATCGCGCGGGATATTTTTGTGCCACCATCTCGAAAACTCAAATGCAACATCCTCCCGCTGTTCGAACTGATGCGCCCTCGCCTGTACCAATCTAGTCCCATTGCCGACTATATCAAGGCTGAGGACCAGCGCCGCACATGCGACCGTGATACGCCTCATTCCCGCCTGGCCGCGAAATTCGTCCAACCACATCCTGATGCCTCCCAGGCCGAGCGCGGACATCGCAACGAAGAACGGAAGCATATGGTGCTGCTCCAGCCGCAATCCGGAAAACATAAACAGCGCGTACGGTAGAAGAAAAACGAGGAGCGTCAGCCTTTTGAATAGAGGCACCGGATCCTTGTCCCTATTCTTATCAAATGCGCGCAGTTCAACAACCGCATAAAAGAAAAAGAGGCCGAGGATGAGCGGGTCACATGCCATAACGCGTGAGACGATATAATGTAAGACCGCGCTCGCGACGCTGCCGGCCTTCGCCAATTGTAACGCCTGCGTCCCTGAAGCATTGGGCGCGATCTGGGAATACGTGAGTATGAAATCCTTCGGAGAGATCAGCCACCTAAAGCCGAAGGCCAATGTCGAGAGCGCAAATAATGCGCACACGATGCATGCATATGAATTAACGGCGTCCACAAAATCCGCGATCGTCCTTAAAGATCCCCTCGCCCGCCTATTCAGGGCCCATAGCGCGCCTGACAGGCATACGAGCGCGAGGCCGGCCAGGAACAAGGAGCGCATAGACGCGCTTTTGGCAAGGCTTCCCCAGAACCCATACTGCTCATACCATGTATGGCCGGTCGATTTGCGCACATAGAAGATGATGACCACGCAGAGAAGCCCGATAAGTAGTGAGCCGCATGCGGACGGGAGGGCCCACGCGCTCTTAACGCGCGGGAAGTTTTCCTGAGCGCTCCTGCCTCCGCGATGCGCGACAGGATGCAGAGCAAAGTACATGGCGGCGACAATGGCCGGCAGGAGGAATACGCCGGCAAATTTCACGATAAACGCGAGGCTCGCCATGGCAACTGCGCCGGCTACCCTTAAGACAGAAGGCTTCTCCAGGATCAGCAACGTACAATGCAACCCCGCGATCATACACAATAACACAAGCGGCTCCGGCTTCAGATTGACCGCAAAATAGGAAAATGCGGGCCTCGTGCCCACCAGGAGGACCGCGAGTGCGGCAAGCCAGAGATCCCTGAAGTGATACGCCATAAAACACCACACCGCGATCAAAGCGCCGACCCAGGCGATCAGGTGGAACCACCTCATCACGAGGACGAGCGTTCCCGGAGTGAAATGGAAAAAGGGCGCGCACACGATCCGGATGATATCCGCCGCATAGCGCAATTCGAGCCCGTAATCGAAATCCCATTGGAAGCTGGCCCTCTTCTCGCCGCTGAAATAATGCCAGAGGAGGTCCATCTGTCCGCCCTCATCCCCGTTAAAATAGATGATCATGTTCGGATCGTCCGTGTTGTTGCCTATCGTCGGCAGCAGCCACGAGACGCTTACGATACACATGCCGAGGAGCACGAGGAGCGATATCGGTTTGACGTGAATACTCTGTTCCATAACAATGCCTGCGGTTGCGCTATTTCTCGAGCACGAGCACATACCTCGCAAAGATTTACCTAAGAAAAATCAATATAAAACCCCTTACATACCTCATGAGGTCCTCCATGGAACGTATAGTGCGTATCTGCCGCGCTATATAAGAAGGACGAAGATAGAACTCGCGAAGACTTCGCTTTAATAGATCCCTCACCTGCTCCTCTCTCATTGTCGTAGGCACATAAGATATATCAAACATGTTCATATAATCAAAACCCTTGAAGCCGGGCTCGTGAGCTACTTGCGTGTATATTTCCGTCCCGGGAAAAGGCGTCAACCCGCATACGCTGGCGTAGTCAAGTTTAAGCTTCTTCATAAACCTGATGGTCTCCAGCCCTTCTTCGAAGGTTTCCGTAGGAAAGCCGAATATAAACATACCATAAACTTGAATTCCTGCGGCATTGATCATATCAACGGCGCACTCTATCTGCTGCAACGTTGTCCTTTTTTTCATCAGATCCAATATGCGCTGCGAGCCACTTTCAATACCCATAAGCAGTCGCCAGCACCCCGCCCTTTTCATCGCCTTGAGCATCTCTGGGTCAACGGTATCGGAACGAACACTGGCACACCAGCTCAGATCGATCCCCTTCTTGACTATCAGCTCGCAGAATTCGAAAATGCGTTTCTTGTCAAGGGTAAATGTGTCATCAAAAAATAGTATCTCTTTAATCCCATATTTCTTTTGAAGCAGCTCGATCTCTTCGATAAGGTTCTCGGCCTTTCTCATACGCACACGCTTTTCGGTATGACAAAAAGTGCATGTATAGGGGCAGCCTCGCGAACCAAACATCGCTGTCGCTGGAATTCGCCTATAAGAAAGAGGCGAAGGCCGATAATTATCAAAACCCAGCGATTCTCTATCCGGCAGTAACATCCCGCTTATGTCTTCGATAAAGGCTTTCTTCTCCGAAACTATGACCCTGTCTCCCTCTCTCAACGCAAATCCATCGCTAAGCTCTGGTTTCTTGCCCGATGATAGCGCCGATACAACCCTGCTTAAGACCTCTTCCCCGTCTCCATAAAATGCGTAGTCGAAATAACGGCATTCTTCCAAGACCTTTCCTTGCTCGCTGTTAACGTGCGCGCCGCCGACTGCCAATTTCAGATAGGGGTATTCCTTGCGCAGCACATGCGCCAGTTTTTTTGATTCGCTCCAATTCCATGAGACGCTGGAAATGCCTACCATATCGATCTTTTCCTTCTTGATCATCTCCAGAATATATTGCTGCGAAGACAATAAGCCGTCTACAACAAATACCTGGTGACCACTCCGCTTTAAATATGCCGATAGATACATAAGGCCATAGGGCGGTTGAATGCCTAAAATTGGCCTATTCCCGCCCAGCCATTTTAGAAACTTGTGCAGCTCCATATATCTATGTGGTAAAATAGAATATGCCGGTTGGGGCGGGGTTGTCAATAAAATCTTCATCTTTTATCTCACGCTATTCCCTTGGTGCGGTTATACCACCACATCACACAACCGTCCTTTACGCCTAATATCACGCCGTAGAGCCAGGCTATACGAGAAACTGCTATCCAAAAAAGCAGTTGGGGATACGAGCAATCTTTCATATTCACCTTGAGATAACCGATAAATCCCCTATTCAGAATATAGACCGAGAGAATGCACACTATCTCTATAATAACAGAACACGCTACCGATATAGCTGATACGCCAAAAAATGGGATAAATAATGCCGATACCATCACAGATGCAATGGCCAAATTAGGAGTTATCTTTTCCCCGCCATAAATGGGTATGCTGTAAATTTTCTTGGGAAATTTAAAAAGACTTAATACTGCATATCTCGAAAACCCTGCTTGTTGCTTTATATATCCTCCCCATGTTTTTCGAAAATAATGCCGCACAGGATTGTCGTGACTCCATACTATTTTCTTTCCTTTGACGCTAAGTAAAAATCCTAATTCTGAATCTTCTGTGGTAGCTACCGCTTTTTGTTCAGCCACATTTTTCTTAGGCTTGATATAATATTCCGGATAACCGCCAACCTCGTCAAATGCCTCCTTATAGATGATACAATTTGAAGAGGTGCTTGAAGATATATACATAGGAATTTTCATCCGTCGGTATACGGATTCATAAAACGCGAACATCGCCGGTTTATCATTACCGACATTTTCGCTATAACCGCTGCAGATCATATCCGCATCTTGATATTTATTAAGCAGCTGCCTGTACCGTGCAAGCCAATCGGGAGGGACCACTACATCGGAATCAACAAATGCAATGATCTGTCCGGTTGCCTCCTTGACTCCTGCGTTCCTGGCCACCGCCTGTCCCTTATTCACGGCAAGCCTTAATACTTTAAAACCCGATTCCTTACAGATGTGGGGAGAATCATCATTACTATGATCATCCACAACTATCACTTCATAGTTTGAATCCGTTTGCTCCTTCAATGCGTGCACACATTGTCGCAATGTGCCCGCGGCGTTATGGACAGGAACAATTACTGTGATTTTTGAAGAATTCGGATCGGCATGCATAGGTTTACGGCATTGAACGATGGATCCATGTTTACCACGTCGCCATGCTTCGCGAGGATTGCGGAATAGCTACCCGTGCCTGCAGCGAGATCCAGCATGGTCTTCTCCTCGCCGATACCCCGAGATAACCCCTCGAGGCAGTCCTTTCGGCGCCTGAGGCAGTATTGGAACGAGGGGCTGCGGGTGAGCGAATTATACCGTCCAACGGCATCTTCTATCTGTTTCTTCAATTCGCTCTTAAGATGCGTGAGCGCTCATCCTCATCCGAGCCCTTCCCCTCCGCCGCACACAAGCGCAACGCCATCGTCTATTGACAGCGTGGGGTGCCAGCGCAGGACCTTCCGGATGAGACGCGGCTCTGCGATCACAAAATCCTCCTTTTTATCGTGCCGCTCGCGCCTTATTGCCTTCCGGGGGTTCGCGCTCAGCGCGAGGGCGATCTGTTCGACCATATCCGCCACACGCATGCCGCGGCCGGTCCCCACATTGAACACCCTGAACCCTTTATGCTCATGCCGGCATGCGGCAATGTATGCCCTCGCCACGTCCCTGACGTGTATAAAGTCCCTCACTGCCTCCGGTGTCTTCAGGACGACCGGTTTGCCCTGCGATAACTGCCGCATCGCATACGGAACAAGGAACGGCTCCTCTTGGCCGTTACCGTAGATATTGAAAATACGGAGCACCGCTACCCGAACGCCATGATCGTGAGCATAATGCCGGCACACATCTTCCGCGAGCATCTTGCTCATCCCGTAAGGTGATGCGGGCGCAATGCGCGCGCCCTCGCCAAGGGGCCTGCGAACGGGGCTCGGGGCGTATACTGCGGATGAAGACGCGAATACACACCGGGCGCCTGACGTGGCGCAATAGCGCATCACAGCCAGGGTGCCGTTCACATTCACGTCGAAGAGCGCATCGGTACTGCCACCGGGGCCCGCCTTATTGAGCGCGGCGAGGTGGCACACGATATCGTAGGGCCTGGCGAAACGCCAGATATCCCTCACGTCGCCGCCGTAACAATCGAGCTTCCTGCAGAGCGGCACGAGAGCGCTCGCCAGATGTGTGCCGAGAAAGCCCTTACCTCCGGTTACCAAGACGGTTTTATTGCAAAGCGCCGCTGCCTTCCTCATTCGCACAACTCGTAGAGCGTCGAGGCGGCATCGGCGAAGAGAGCGTTAAATTTCCGGTACCACTCGATCGTCTTTATCAATCCCTTCTCCAGGTCGATTCGCGGCGACCACCCGAAGATCTTCGACGCCTTCCTGTTGTCGGCTGCCATGCGCCAGATCTCAGTAGGCCGATACTGCAATTCTCCTATCCGCAACCTCGACTTCGAATCCGTGAGCAGATGGATCTTCTTTACAAGATCTGCGATGGATATCTCCACGCCTGACCCTATATTGATGATCTCGCCTACGGCATCGTCATTCGTGCCGGCCCGGATAAAACCGTCGACCAGGTTTTCGATATAATTAAAATCCCTCGTCTGTACGCCCTTGGTCGTGACCACGTCCTCACCGTTGAGACATTTGATGATGAGCTCCGCGATAACGGCGCGGGGGCTCTGGAAAGGCCCGAAGGCGTTGAACGGCCTCAGGACCGCGATGGGTTTGTTGAAGACCTTCCACTTCATCCGCGCATAGAGCTCGCCGGCATACTTCCCGACCGCATAAGGCGAGATCGGAAATGGGGCTGCATCCTCGGCAAACGGGACAGCATTCTGGAATCCGTAGATCTCCGAAGAAGAGATGTATACGAACTTTTTATAATCTTCATAGGCATCCAGGAGATTCACGGTGCCTTTGCAATTTACGTCGATCGCCTCAGAGACATTCGAAAAGCTGTCTCCTACATGGTTATAGGCCGCAAAATGGTAGACGATCTCCGGCGCGAAGGACCGTATCTTCTCGAGTGCGTCGAGGTTGCGCAGGTCTGCCTCGACCGGGACTATCTCATCCCATATGTCGGTGAGGCGCACATTGTCTATGATACTGTTATAGCGGGTGAGGACAAACACGTGCGCGCCCTCCTGCACCAGCCGTCTCGAGAGGTGTGAGGCGATGAAACCGCTCCCGCCTGTCACAAGGACCTTCTTTCCTTTAAGATTCTCCATCGTCACCCTTCCTGTTCTGTAAAGAATTGTACGAACTCTTCCTCCGCCTTCTGATGTTCAAGCGGCGTGTTGAACGTGATCCTGAGCCCCGAGTGCTTATACGCATTCAGCCTCTTCTTCTTGATCAATCGCTTGAAGAGCTGCACGAGCCCTTCGCCGTCCGGCATCGATATGAGGTCACGGTCGAGGCTATCGAGCGCCGCGGCCTCCAGTATCATATGGCCTATATAGTATTGGAGCAGGGGTTTCTCTTCAAATGAGGTCACGCCGCTCTTGCCTCTGCACTGCACGAGCCCGAACGGGCTTCGTATGTCCGCAATGGTGATGGTCGCGAGGGACCCTGCCTTCTCATGCTCTCGTAGCATGCGATGCGGGGCGATATCGATGAAGGTATCTCCGTATGTTACGATGGCCTTCCCGGCGATAAGATGGCGCGCGAGGTACAGGCGCTTGAGTATGCCCGCATCCGGACCTGCGTCGGAGATCTCGATCTCGGCATCGAACGAATGGGCGGCGACGAACCGCCTGATGGCATCGGCGCGGTATCCCACGCAGAGGACGAAATGGCGAAAGCCCTTGCGTATATAAAACTCTATGATATGCCGGATGACAGGTTTGCCGTTCAATGTCACGAGCGGTTTCGGCACCTTTGACGTCAGCGGCTTGAGCCGATGGCCGCGGCCTCCGCACAGGATAACGACTTTTACCATGCGCACTCCTCTTTCTACGACATCTCCCTCACGATGAAGACCGGGCGCCCCTTGGTCTGGTCGTAGATGCGCCCGATATATTCGCCTAAAATGCCGATCGCGATAAGCTGAATGCTTCCGAGGAAATAAATCGAGACCACGAGCGCGACCCACCCCGGCGGCAGCGGCACGCTCATTTCGATACCGAGGGCCTTGAGGGCCCATACAAGCAGTACACACATTATATAAAGAGCGGAAACCGAGGATATGACGAGCCCCGCGAGCATTATCAGGTGAAGCGGATATCTGGAGAATGCGAATATCCCGTCCAGGGCAAATGAAAAGAGGTTCCTGTACGAAAATTTCGATTCTCCGCTCAAGCGCTTCTCTACGTTATACGATATACCCTGCTGCCGAAAACCGATCCAGCTCACCTGCCCCCGCAGGAACTTATGATATTCCGGTATCCTGATAACGGCCTCAAGCGCTCGTCTATCGAGAAGCCTGAAGTCGGACTGACCGAACGACAACTGTACGCCCGATATCCTCGACATGAGCCAGTAGAAAGACTTGATCAGGAAGTGCTTCTTGAGCGCGAGGCGGTAATCCTCTTTTATCGTATATACGACCTCGGCGCCCTTCTTCCACGCATCGACCATCGCAGGTATCAGGGACGGCGGATGCTGCAGGTCGGCGTCCATGGTGATGACCGCGTCGCCGGTAGCGTGCGACATGCCCGCAAAAAGGGCATTCTGGTGGCCGAAATTGCGGGAGAGGGACATGAACCGCACCTTGCTATCGTGATTCCTTAATCCCTTGATCACGTCCAAAGAACGATCGGTACTTCCATTATCAACAAATACCATCTCATAATCCACGCCTGACTTGGCGCACGCCTCCTTTACCCTCTGGTAGAGAACGTGCAGGTTTCCTTCTTCATTGTACACGGGAAAGACCACAGAAATATTCGGACCCTTATTCGGCATATTTCACCTCGGGCGCCTACACGTGCTTGCTTGGAAATTTTACCGCGAGGCTCCTGTTCATGAATTTTGAATAATGCACCACCCCGCGCCTGCGTAGTTTTTCGGAGAGTGCCCGGTCGACTGAATCGAAATCGTACGAACCCCACCTTTCCTCGTCCATCTCCTCGATCTCTCGTGCATGCGGCGCGTATTCTGACGCCGTTTCGCCGCCGAGAAACAGATTAAGGTATACGTTAAATACGATCTGGATCTTCTTCAAAAAAAGCCGGTGTGCGGGAGGAAATTTCAAACACGTTACCGTGTCATAGTTATCGAGCCCGTGTTTCTTTTCGTAATCTATCAGCCCGAGCTCCTCGCACCTGTCGTAGAGGGGGGTGTTCTTGAACGGATAGAAGGTCATCACCTTCACCGTGTCAGGCAAGATCGCTGCATTCAGCCGGATGGTTTCGAAGACCTCGTCCTTCGTCTCCCCGGGGAGGCCGATCATGTTAAAAGAGCTCGTCATGAGGCCGAGGTCCCGGGCTGCCTTGAACGCCTCCACCACGCTCCTGTTTGTAATGTGCCGTTTCATGATATCCCGCTTGATCCTCGCGCTCCCGCTTTCGACCCCAAAACGTATGTCATCGCATCCCGCCTCCTTGAGAAGCGCACCCTTCTTTTGTGTGAACGACATGGGATTCACATTGCACATGAAAGGCACTCGCACCTCTTCCTTGTAGTGAAGACAGAAATCCTCGAGAAATCCCTCGTACATCAGGAAGTTATCGTCGATAAAAGCGAGTTTCCTGATCGTCGGATGGCGCCGCGTTGTTCCCTTGATCTCCTGTATCACCGTATCAACGTCCTTTACCCGCACGTAATCGCGGAGTCCCACGGGCCTTTCGCATAGGTCTTGATACCGCGTGATATATGATTTGTTGATGCAGTATGCGCATTGATAAATACAACCCCTGCCGAGCATCATCTCAAGCTGGTAATTCTTCACACGTACGATCGTTTCGATATCGAAGAGCTCTTTATCCTCAGGCGGCAATGTCGCGAGATCGACAAAGGGACGGAGCCTGTTCTTGACGATCGTGCCCTCGGCAGACCTCGACCATATATTCCTGATATGGCGATAGTCCTCGCCTCTCTCCAGCGCCTCGGCGAGATCGACGAGAGCCCCCTCCCCTTCACCGACACATACGGCGTCAACGTCTTTGACAGAAAGGACATCGTCCGGCGCCATTGTGGGATACGGGCCGCCGCATACTATGAATCCCTTATAATAACGCCGTGCATCCTTGCAGAACTCCTCCATATATTTGCTCTGAGGCTCCATGAGAGAAATCCCTATGATATCCGGCTTGAAATCCTCTACGTCCCCCTGCATACGGGAGAGATCAAAGTTGTACCCGAGCTCTTCGCACAGAAAAAGAAGCCCTACCCGATGTCCTTTTGCTTTTAACACCGCGGATAGGATCGCGATACCATTGTTTATCCCCGCGGTAGAGCCAAGGTTGAAATTTATGAAAAGCACTCTCATTCGTGTGTCCTTAAGGCCGTTCGATCGGAAAAGTTCACGGGCTATACACCTCTTCTTTGCTGCCAGCCCGGACGGAGGCCGTGTGAGAATTGAAAAATAGCCCCATTGAACCGTGCACAATATCCGCGATCCTATCGCTCGCCTTTCCGTCGGCTGCGTAAAAACATTTTCGCGCCACACCCTGTCCTGTTTCCATATCGGGCATAAACGAACGCGGTTCTTCGATGAACTTCTTCAGCGATTCCCTCAGATCGCGAACCGAGCAGAACGAGGGGACGACCTTGATATCGCGGAAGACGGAACCGTTGTAGGAGGTCGAACACCATTGCCACGCAGGGAGGCCCGCTATTATGGCCTCCTCGGCAACCGTTGAGTAAGAAAATATGATGAGGTCGGCGTCTTTCAGGTTTTCATCGAGCGTCCCCTGAGTGTGGCGGACCCTGTCCTTATAGATGCGGAAGCCCGGATGCTCATCCATCCTCGCAAAGGGGTGGCTCCTGAGAAATAGCTTTACACCGGAAAGTCCCTCCGTCGCAGCGTACACGGCATCGACCATCTCCATCTCTAGATCGACATTGAGGGTGGTCACCATGAGGATGTTTTTTACATCTCCCCATTTGTCGCGGTGGTATCTCCCGGCCTGCGTAATGTGCTCGTACCGCGGTGAGCCCGTGAGAAAAACCTTCTCTTTCGGAAAACCGCTTTCGATAAAGATCTCCCTGCCCAGGTCCCCCATCGCAAATACATAATCCGGGGCGGGCACCGGGCAGCTATCCGGCTCCCCCCTGTATTCGCTATCGGGATGAAGCACCGCAAATGTCTTCTCGCGGCTGTAGCTCGCATGTTGAACGGCGCAATGCACCGTGCCGGCAGACCCCTTCCTCCCTCCGCAATAGAACGCCCTCGAATGTAAAAACAGCTCCAAAAAGCTTATCGATACCTCCGGCCTGTACGCCATAAAAGCCCTTTTAGACGCGCGGTAAACCAGCTCCTGGTGCGGTATGCTTGAATTGAGAAAGCCGTGCACGAGAGGAACTTTTAAGATGGGCAAAAAATTTATTCCCTCCTCACGAAAAGCGCCGCGGAAATTCTTATCTCTCAAAAAACGTAAAAATACGCACAGGCCCTTAAGGTTAATGAGCGCCTGCACCACATCGGTGAACGTGATAAATCGCTGCAGTATGACCATAGTGTCGTGGCGGCCGACCGGCATCAAAACATCGCGCATGCTCCGGGTCGCGGAGCCGGGCTCGCGGTGAGGGTCAAACCATAGAAACCACCCTGTCACAAGACCCTTTTCGGCCAGTTTCTGCGGCAACGATTTAAAAAAGCGGTCATTCAGCCTGCCCGTCTCTTTTTCCTCCCTCACGCTCCAATCCCAGAATCCGGAAAATACCGCGTCGAAATGGTTCCTGGGCAGGCTTTTGACCGCGCGCTTCACGGCCATCCACTTTGATAGGAACTGCCAAAAATACTTTATTCTCGACAGCGCTCCTTTCGCGATATAGCAGCCGGATGGATACATCCGCTTACAGTGGATCTCCTTTATGAGATAGAGATCGCCTAGGACCTGCGCTACCTCTTTGCAGCCGCCGCACAAAAACATGTCTTTGCACTTCATCGAATCAGCCACAGAGCGTATGATCAATATCTCCGTGATCAGCCTGAAGGTCGCGTCGCTCTCGCAATCCCTCTCGGAGACCTTGTGAAACCACCAGAGGCTGACACCGTCATCGTTTTCAAGCACCTTTCGTAATGTACCCCCGTCTCCAAGGGCAGTCGCGCCGATCCTGGCGATGAGGTTTATGTAGATCGCGCGAGCCTTTTCTTTCACGCGAGGCGCATTCTCGCGTGCCGAGATCAAAGTTCCCTTGAAATTCTTCCTCAACGCGTCTTCCCTGCCCGGCCGCAAAAAGCTTACTATGGTCGCGTTCTCATCCGGCAACGGTGTCGGTTCTTCCCAGCACACCCATAGGGCGTTATCTGCGCGAGGCCTTTCTGTATGTGAGTTCGATTTCATATTATTCACCATCAGTAAAGAGGGAGCGGTTGCCCGCCGCCCTTACATGAAATGCGTTTTCCTTGCCGGAAGGCCTCATCTTAATCGTACCGCCTGCCGCCTTTACCAAAACTATGCCGGCGGCAACGTCCCATATCCTTATATCATCTTCCTGGTAACAATCCGCCTTGCCGCAGGAGACGTATGCCAGTGAAAGGGCCGCGGAGCCGAGCATACGGATTTTCTTGAATCTTTTTACAGTCCGGACAAAATGCTCGAGGCCTTCTTTGGAGAAATCCGTACTTATCGGAAAGCCTGTGCATACGACAGCCTTCGATGTCTTGGCGACGTCGCTTACCCTGATCGGCCTGCCGTTGAGCCACGCGCCTTTACCGTCTATACCGGCGAAGGTTTCATCTCGATTGAAATCATAGACCACGCCGAGAAATGGGTGCATGCCGCGCCAGAGGGCGATGGAAATACAGCACATGGGGATGCCTCGGGAAAAATTGAAACTCCCGTCCAGAGGGTCGATGATCCACCTGAAATCCCCGCAGCCTGACGCGCCGGAAAACGCACCGCTTTCCTCTGAAAAAATAGAAAAGCCGGACGCCTTTCTCAGTCTTTGAATAATAAGCCCCTCGAGCTTCTTATCCGCCACGACTTTAATATCGCGCCTCGCTTCGCTCTCGATCGCCCTCGTCATAGCGAGATCGCCCGCGATCGCTCTAAACGCCTCCTTTGCCGTCTTTTGTGCCAGGCCCAGAAGATCCTCAAGCCCTCGTGGAGATATCTGTCTTTTATTCATTGTGAAGCCCCGCGAGGAGATTTTTCACCGATTCCAATTCCATCTGCCGCCTGCACTCCAGAGTATAAGAACCGACATGTGGGGTCAGAATAACGTTCTCGTAGTCGCACAGAGGCCCCGTATAGGGTTCTTCGGCAAACGTATCCAGCCATGCACCGGCCACCTGTCCCCTGTCAATAGCCTTCGCGAGCTCCTTCTCGTCGATCAACCCGCCTCGTGCCGCATTGAGCACATACGCTCCCTTTTTCAATAGTTTAAATTCGCGTTCACCGAGCAGGGGCCGGTCTCCGCTTGCGTGGAGGGCAACGATATCGGCTTTCTTCAGGGCAGTGTCACAATCGACAACCGTTACACCGTCTATTGTGCCTGAAAGCGCGGGGTCAACAGCGACTACATGCGCACCGAATGCCCTCACGAGCTGGGCCACCTTTCGGCCTATTCTGCCGAATCCTATGATCGCGATGTTTTTGCCGCTTAGCTGAACACCTATACGTTTCCCCCACTTACGTTGATGCATTGAGTAGTTCATGTGAGGGAATGAACGCACGAGCGAGAGGAGCGCGCACATCGTGAGCTCTGCGACGGCCGCGGTGGGGGAATCGGGCGTGGAATAAACTCTGATGCCCAGCTCCCTCGCCGCCTGTGCATCAACATTGGACATGCCTGAACCGCAGCGGGAGACAACCTTCAATTTTGATTTTTCCATCACCTCCCGGTCAACGGTCTCCAGCCCGGCTATCAGCCCGACCACTTTATCGCTGAGCAGGCCGATCAATTCTTCTTTTGTCAACTTCCGTTTAAACGGATTTTCGACGACATCATAACCCGCATCGCATAATCTCTCGAGAGGCCTACGGTCCGTCTCGCCGAAGGTAGACGGCCCTATCACTATCTTTTTCCCGTCCATGATCTTCATTTTAATAAAGGGCTCTTAAACAACATACATGTTCCGGGATGGGGATTGAAATACGTTGGTTCCGCCATGCGTTTTGCCGTCGCGGCTAATTTAAACGGGTTCATCAACATGGTATATGTCTCGACGGAACGGTCCCGGCTGATGAACGACGTGTCGTCCTTTGTATTTGCTGTAATTGCGATCGGCTCGGTCTTTTCAATTAATAAGACGTGCCCCATGGGGGCAAGCCGTTTAATATCCTCGATGACCTTCTGACAAAAATCGTCAGTAAGGTGCTGCAGGACCGTGCACATCATCACAAAATCAAAGGGCTGCATACCAAGCTCGGAGATCTTGTCGAGAGACTCGACGTGGTAAAACTCTATCGCGGGCAAGAGGGGTTTGGCAATATCAACCAAGATCTTTTCTCGCTCAAAACCTGCAACCTTTTGCGTAAACTCTTTCAAGACCATGGTGAGCCGGCCGTATCCGCATCCCACTTCGCATGCGGAATTAACGGGATAGTTCCGGACAACCTTTTTTAGCATCGAGCGGACATTCTCCCGCTCGACGTAATTCCTGACATTATCGGCCGGCCCTGTCGCATCGCTCACCGCGCTTGCAGTCCACACGAACCTCGCGCCCCGATCGGTGAACCGGCCCCATGTCTGCCTGCGCATCTTGACCCACAGTGACTTCACAAGATACGAAAGCGGCAGCGACGTGGCATCATAGAGCTCGAGTTCTTTCTCGCTGAAGTAGCGCCGCTCATTTTGGTTCATCTGACCCCCGTAGTGCCGGCCGGCTTCTTCTCCTTGCCCCGGCGGGATCCCTGCAATACGAAATAGGACGTGATCATATGATCCAAGACGAGGTGGATGTCCTCGACGGGACCGTATTCGCCCCACTGGGTCTTGACGTGGATCACGTGGTCGCACATCCGCGCGAGCTTTCCGCCGTCGAACCCCACCATACCTATCGTGATCCCTCCCAGGGTCTTCGCATACTCTACCGCCTTGACCACGTTGGGACTGTTCCCGCTCGCCGAGATCGCAACGAGGACATCGCGCTCCTTGAAGAGCCCCGACATCTGCCCCGTGAAGACGGCGTCGTATCCGTAATCGTTCGCAATCGCGGTCATGGCAGGGACGCCGTCGGCCAGGCTCATCGTCTTGAAACAGGCCTTCCCGGTCTTCCTCCCTACTTCCGCCAGGTCCTGCGCAAAGTGCGACGCGGTCGCAGCGCTGCCGCCGTTGCCCGCGAAGAATATGATCGAGGAGCGCGTGCGCGCATCTTCAAGGCAGTCCATCACCGCTTCGATCGATGCGTAATCGATCTTTTCCAGCAAATCCGAAAGATAGCGGCAGTAGCCCTTGAGGTACCCGTTCCGGTCCTTGTTCTCGTTAAAAAGGGCCGTGAGTTTATTCGAAAGCAGTCTCTTCTCCATTCTATACCCTCGCTGTGTCCCCGACCATGGCGCGGCCGGGGTTTTCGATGGCGAACTTCTTGCGCCATTCAGGATCTGACCAGTAGATCGTGTAGACGAGCCTCATCGTGTCGAGCGCCTCCCGGCTCGTGCCGAACTCGATCGGGGTGCCGCTCACGATCGCGTCGGCAAATTCGTTTATCTCGTCGCGCCATGAGTTGTCCTCGAGGTACGTAATCGCCTCTTCCTTGGCAGTGCCCGTTTCTGACTCATCCCGTCTCCCCTTGACCAGCTTCTCCTCGCCATAACTCTTGGAGCCCGACAGGATGCCCTGTAATTCCACATAACCTTCGGTGAACGCGATCTCCAGGGCAAAACGGTGCTGCCACTGCGTGGCGCTTGAATGGAGGAATGCGATCCTGCCCTTCGCGTCTTTCATGAGCGCATAGGCGTTGTCTTCGACATCGTGCTTCCAATAGTTGTTGGAGACATAGCTCTTCACCTCCACAAAATCCCCGCAGAAGAGGCGCATGAGGTCCACCATGTGGATACCCTGGTCGAGGAGGATCCCGCCTCCTGAGTACTTCCTCTCCGCGCGCCAGCCTCCCGAGAACGGGATGATCTTGCTCTTGCCGTACACGCCACGCAAATTCACGATCTCGCCGAGTTCGCCGGACCTCACGATACGAAGCGCCTCGCGCACGGAATCGTGATATCGGTGATTGAATCCATACTTGAGAAGGATACCCGGATGGCGCTTCTCCGCCTCGATGACCTGCTCGATATCCCGGAGATCTCGTCCCGGCGGCTTTTCACAGAATACGTGTATTCCTCGTTCGAGGCCGGCGATCGTCACCTCGCTGGCAAGATAGTTCGGGAGGCTCACGAACAATACGTCGATGTCTTCTTTGAGGAGCGAGCTATAGTGCGGATGAAAGCGCACGCCGTCGGGCAGGACACCGGACGTCTTGAAATACTGGTCACAGACGGCTGTCGTCTTCAGGTTCGGATGCCTGTCTATGAACTCCCTCCGCCTCTTCCCCACAACACCGTACCCGGCAATCCCCACATTATAGATCTCTTTCTTCATACATGACCTCGATCGTTTACTTTCTACAATCCTCACGTATGACCTTCGCGGGCACTCCGCCCGCGAGCGCATACCCCGGCACGTCTTTCGTCACCACCGCCCCTGCTCCTATCACGGCGCCGCTGCCTATAGTCACGTCAGGCAGTATGACGGCGTTCGCGCCGATCCACACATCGTCGCCTATTACGATCGGGCCTCCCATGTGCCCCTGGTCGCGAATGGGGATGTCCTTTCTCGAGTGGACGTGATTGCGCGAACGCATCACGACATTGGGCCCGACAAGGACGTTGCTGCCGATGGTGACCCGGCCGCCGTCTGCCGCGCTCACGATAACGCCGCTATTGAAACTGGCCCTGTTCCCGATCGCGATCACGCCGTCATCGTGCGCATAGAGACACGTGCGGCGGGATACGATCACGTCCTTCCCCATGGAGATCCTCTCGGCGCCCGTGATCACGCACTCCGGATACAGGGAGAATACGGAAGATTCGCGTAGTCTGCCGCGCCACCAGAACCTCCTTATCACAAGGCCCGCTCTCCCCGGTATATTCTGAATAAAGAGGTGCACCCACCATTCTTCGATCTCCCCTATGAGGATCTTTATGATCGTGCGGATTCGGCTTCTCATTTCAACACGGTCTCCCTGTACTTCAAAAAGAGCGGATCGCGCTCCATCAACTTCTCTACCTTCTTCAGGTCCTCCGGCGTATCGACGCCGCAGGTCTCGAATTTCGTCACCACCATCCTTACCCTATGTCCGTGCTCTAAGAACCGCAGCATATCGACGGATTCGACGGCCTCGAGCGGCGTGGGCTCCAGCTCATAGAAACTTAAAAGAGAATCGCGCCTGAACGGTATGATGGCCACTTGTTTATATGCGCACCCGGCCTCGCCCTTCACCTTCTTTCCAGAAGGGATGGGCTCTCTCGAAAAATAGAGCGCATCGCCCTTGAGGTCGGCGACTACCTTCACGATGTTGGGGTCGCCTTGCTCCTCTTTCGACCGCAGCGCAGACATCAGGTTCACCACCCGGACCGAACGATCCTCCCGCATCGGCCTTATCGCTTCGTCGATCATCTCGGGATAGAGCAGGGGTTCATCGCCCTGGACCATCACCGCGATGTCCACCCTCGTCCCCGTCATGCGCTCTATGGCGAGCATGGCCTCCGCTGCCCTGTCGGATGCCCGTTCGTGCGTCACGGCTGTCATGATCGGCGTGCAGCCTATTGAAGAGGCGTAGTCCGCGATCTCCTTGTCGCACGTCGCAATGTAGGCCGCGTCGAGGTTCCGTGACATCGCGCTCCTCGCGTAGACATGGCCTATCATGGGGATGCCGCATATCCTCGCGAGCGGCTTTCCGGGAAAGCGAGTCGATGCCATGCGCGCCGGTATGATCCCTACGGTCCTCATCTCCTCACCTTCTTCCTTATCATGGAGAGCCCTTCCCTGCACATCGTTCCCAAAAAGTACGCGTCGAAGCTAAGCCCGAGGAAACGGTAACCTTCCCTTATCTTCTCCGCCGCGAGTGCGGGATCGGGAGGGACGATGTGAAATCCCGGCACCGCCTTATGGCGTCTCGCGACCGTCATTATCCTTTTGAGAGCGCTCCTTACTTTTGGGTGCCCCAGCTCTCCCGGGACTCCCATGGAACCCGAGAGGTCGTAGGGTCCCACGATAAAGCCATCGACGCCGTCAACCGCCAGTATTTCATCGAGGTTCTCCACCGCGTTGATGTGTTCTATTTGGACGATGAGGATGGTTCCCTTATTCGCCCATGTCTTGTACTTCTGGAACTCGAACCCATAGCCCTGGGCCCTCGCAAGCCCTACCCCCCGCGTGCCCCGCGGAGGGTACCTCACCGAAGAGACGGCCCTCAGGGCATCGTCCTTCGTATTCACCATAGGGACGATGACGCCGTGTGCGCCCGAGTCCATCACCCTCTTTATGAGCGCGGCGTCATTCTCGCCAACGCGCACCAGGGGCGCGATGCCTGAAAGCTCTATCACCTGTATGAGATGCTGGGCCTGATCGAGCGTTATCGAGGAGTGCTCCATATCCACCGTGAGCCAATCAAATCCTGCCTTTGCCATTATCTCCGCGATGGATGTATGGTAAAGCGTGACCCAGGAACCTATCGTCACCCCGCCTGCCTTGAGCCTTGTCTTTAGATCCATCTTGTCCAGTCTCCTCTATCTGAGGTTACATAAGGTTACGGAATGTTACTTAAGGTTACGTAAGGTTGCAGTGCGCATGCCGGACTCGTAACCTCCCATAACCTTCCATAACCCTACCTTAACCCTCTCTCCCCGCCCCGACCGTCTGATCTTCGTAGAGGCCCTTATAGACACTGCTCTTTCCCATCAGTTCACCGTGCGTCCCTTCTTCGACGATCCGGCCGCCGTGGAGCACGACGATCTTGTCGGCGCTCATCACTGTCGAAAGCCTGTGGGCGATCACGAGCGTCGTCCTGTCTCTCGATATATTGTTGATCGCGCTCTGGACGATGAGTTCCGAGTTGTGGTCCAGGGAGCTCGTCGCCTCGTCGAGGATGAGCACCTGCGGATCGCGAAGTATTGCACGGGCGATCGCGATGCGCTGCCTCTGGCCTCCGGAAAGCTTCAACCCCTTGTCGCCAACGATCGTTTCGTACCCTTGAGGAAGGAGCCTTATGAACTCATCCGCGTACGCGAGCGTGGCCGCGGCAACGACGTCGCCTGGCGGCACGTCGTGCGCCCCGAAGGCGATGTTCTCCCTGACGGTACCGTTGAATATGAACGTCTCCTGGCTCACGACCGCGATCATCCTCGTGAGCGTGTCGTACGTGAGGTCCTTTAAGTCTGTGCCGTCGATGGTGATCCTCCCGCTGTCAGGGTCAAACAATCTCATAAGGAGGTTCACGATCGTGGATTTCCCGACCCCGGACTCTCCCACGAGCGCTGCGGTGGCACCTTTTTCGATCGCGAAACTCACGTCTTTTAAGACATCCTTCTTCCCCTTATAACCGAAGGTCACGCCTTCGAATCGTATCTCCCTTTCAAGGTTACGCAGCTCTCTTTCGCCGTATGCGATACTGGCGGTCTTCTTCTGAAGAAGGACATGGAGGAGCTCGACGTCAGGCAAGGTCTCCATAATCTGCATCCTCAACCGTCCGAGGGAGGTAAGGTGCGGCACGAGCCTGTAGAGGGCGAATGCGTACACGCCGATGACCGCGAGATTGGACAGGATCCCTTCGGAGGATACCTTGCTCCAGTATCTCAGGACGAGCGTGATGCCCACCAGGAATACGACCGGCATGAGCTCCATCACCCTTCCGGGAGCGGCCACCAAGGCCGCATTCCTGATAAAGACCCTCTCTAACCTCTTGACAGGCCCTCTGAAACGGGCAAGCCAGAAATTCGATGTCCCGGAGGTCCTGATCTGCTTGATCCCGTCGATAAACTCGTTGGTGATCACCTGCGAGTCAGTGCTCGCCTCTGTCTTCTCTTTGCCCATGCCGTATGACACCTTCTTCGCAAGCACGTGGGTGGCCACGCTATAGACAAGTCCCACGACAAGCAGCATGAGCGTGAGACGCACCGATATGGCCATGAGCACGATGCCGATCGACAGTATCAGCAATAGCGCGGTCGCCAGCTGCGGTATGTAGAGCAGGCAGTTCCCGAGCCGCGCGGTCGCGACGAGCGCATTGTAGACAAGCGCGCCCTGTTTACTGTCGAGGAAGAACTGGTAATCGGAACGGGCATACTTCTCGAAGACCTTCAATTTCGCATCGCTCATCACCTTCGCCACGCTGTACCCGGACACGAGGACCTCGCGGATGAACGCGAGCGCCTCCTTCGCGGCCACGAGCACGAGGGCGAGGATACATGTGCTGATGACGGGGTCGCCGAAGGGGAGGCGCCCGATGAGGTTCGCGATAAACGCGAAGAGGCCTCCCCGCGTGAGACCGCTCGTCTGGCCGAGGAACGACTGCAGGAGCGGCAGGAGCACCGCGATGGTCATGTTCTCAAAGAGCGCGTCTGCGAGCAGTACGAAGAGGATGATGGCGTACATGGCCCGGTACTGTTTCAGGAAGAACCACACTGTGGGAAATGTCGTATTTTTTTTCATAGTATCCGCTCTTTCCTGTTCACGCGCGGGTCAAAGCGTCTGCCAACGGCCTGCGCGCGCTCTCGGGGTAGATATACGGCTCGAAGAGGTGTCTATCCCTGTTCCTGCCGTCGATATTCAACTGCACGATACTGCGCAGCGCATACTCGAGATCTTCTTTCTTTCTGCTCTGGTACACCGCAGACGGCCGCACATCGCTTCCAGGTTCGATCACCTGAGCAGATATGTGTTGATACCTCCCGTCTCCGCCATAGAGCAATACGGGGATCCGGTTTTGGAGCGCCTCCTCGATCGTCGTTGATGAGAAGCTCACGAGCAGGTCTGCCATCCCAAGGACGTCGAGGAACGGCTCTCCCACGCTCAGCCTCACGTTGTCTCGAAAAGGAACGAGCGCCTGCATTCCCTCTACGGAGATGTCGGCCGTTGGCCTGAATTTGACTATAAGAATGGTGTTAGGGACCTTCGCAGCGACATCGGCGAGGTCACACACCGCGCGGATATACTCGTCCGACGTCTCGTAGACATAGAAACGGAGAGCGTTATTCGGTTTCGGCGTGCCTGCGTGAACGATGATCTTCACTTCTTTGTAAGTGCCGAACATCGTCGTAAAGAGCGCCTTGCTCCTTTCCCGGTTGATGGGTTTACCCCAAATGAGAGGGCCGGTCTTTACAATTGAACCGGACGTGGGAAATGTCTCGAGATACCCTTCTGAAACGGGGGTCTGCAATACAAAGTGCGAAAAGGGGCCTCTCAGGAGCAGCCTCCCGTGCTCACCCCACTCTATCGTCTCATATTCGTTCTTCGGCCGGATATGAGACCCGTGGCTGATGAGGACGGCGGGGATCTTCTTCTCGCGGCAGAGCTCGGCGATGATGACGTCGTCGTCCCTCGTCCCGTTCGAGAGGATAGAGCGCGGACGTATCGCATCGATGAAACGGCCGAGTGCGATCGTCCACACATTCATCCCGATCACGTGGTCCGCAAGGTTATTGCGTATCTTCTGTGAGACGAGGCGCCCGTAAGAAATGCCCTTGTGGGAGAAGAGCTCCGCATTCCCGCACATCTCACGTTCGATGAGTTCGAGGACTTTTTTCTGCGAGATGATCGCCTCCGCAAACTTTGGAAACAGGGCCCGCAACAGGCCGTGGGGGATCGGAAAAGAGGGTATGGCGGAACTTCTCAAAAGGCGCAGCCGTCCCCCCTCATATTCACCCTGGATCCTTCCTGCGAGCCTGTCCATCTGGTAGAGACGTGTGGTATAGAACGCGGGCCTCTTTCGCGTGAATGCGCTCTGCGCCTGTATCCCAAGCGCCCACAGCCGGAATCTCACATACCGTACAATGAATGACGCGCACGAACGGAACCGGAGCCGGCCGAGAGCCCTTGTCCACGGCCGCATTGCGCGTCGGCCGCCTCCTTCGGAGATCTCCTCAAA
Organism: uncultured Planctomycetia bacterium; assembly: GCA_964354545.1. Lineage (GTDB taxonomy): Bacteria > Omnitrophota > Gorgyraeia > 2-01-FULL-45-10 > JAHFGN01 > CAYHAE01. The sequence goes on along the minus strand of CAYHAE010000005.1, from coordinate 48,847 downwards.
TCCGAGACCCTTTGCGAGCGCGATCTCGTACACGATCTCGCCCACATAGCGCTCGTCAGGCTCCACGTAGAGGCTCGCGACGGGCCTCGCGCCGGAACGGGCCGCGACGAGCACGTCGGCGCGGTGCGCCGCGACCGCGTGTGAAACGACCTCCGTCACCCACAGGCAATAGGTAATGACGCGCCGCGTGCAATAGACGAACGCATCGCCATACGCGCGCCGGACACCGAGGCCAAGGTCGGCGAACGCGGCCTTGGTCCTCATCCAGTCCACCGCGTTCTTCGTCTTTTCCAAAAGCTCCTTGTGCGAGTCATTCGTGAAATAAGACGCGGTGTCCTGCGCAGCGATTCCCTTCTTCTTCAGGTGCGCCCGTACAGATGGCGTCAACGCAACGAGGAGGCAGTCCTCAGGAACACGAGAGCCTACCTTCATGAGGTATGCGTCCGCATCCTGTATCGTGTTGAAAAAGACTATCTTATTTACCTTCATACCGGTATCCCTTGGGCCCTATTCCACATTACCGAGAGCCCTTCCGCTCGAATGCCAGCTCCTCCCGGAGGGATGTATGAGCCTGTACAATGAATGGATGCAGTTCGCGATATGCCCTCTTCCGCGAAAATCCGGGATCTTCCGCGAGAGCGAAACGTCCTTCTCGAGCGCCTTCATGAACGAACTCTGCTCTTCGCGGGTAAAAAGGTCTTTCTCCGACGTAAAGATCTCGAGCGCATAATCCAGATACCCATAGATAGCGCATATCGAGATCGCCCTTGCGATCTTCGCTTTTTTCGAACTGTCTCCCTGGAGAGGGCCGAGCATGCGGTGCAGGCTGTCCGTATCCCTCAGATAGAGGGCGTCCGCGAAGATGATCTGCCCTTTAGGCCTGCCGTACGACTGCCCCGCGCCTCTCTTCCAATAATATGGTTTGAGGTCAAAGAGCGAAAACCCGCACCCCCTCACGAGGGCATCGACGTCAGAGAATAAAGGCTGCCCTTCGTAGACAGGGGCAAATTCGACCTCGATCTCCATTCCGAATACGGAGCCGCATATGATATCGCGCCCGCCCTGCAGTACGTACAGCTCGCTGCCCTGGGTATCTACTTTGACGAAATCGACGTCCCTGATGCCGTGAGAGCGAAGCTGGTTGTCCAACGTATCGGCCTCGACGGCGACCGTCCCGACAATATCGAGGCGGCTCGACTCGGGAAATCGATCGACAAAATCCCTGTTCGGCCTGAATATCGATGAGGCGCCGCCGGCTCTCGTATGGTGAAATTCGACGGTCCCCTTACTTTTATAGAGCGCTGAGTTCAGATAGCGCCTCGCGCCTCTGCCGGCTGCGAGAGCAAGCTTCTCACACTCCTGCGTGTCGGGCTCAAAACCTATCACGCAGAGGTTCTGCCGCGCCCTCCTCCAATTCTTCTCTATGCCGCCTCGCGCCCCTATGTCGACGAGCGTAAGAGGCGCTTTCTCGTAATAGCGTGAAAACTCTCGGCCTATAAAGACATCCATCGCTCTTGTGCCCACTCCTTCATCAAAAACGACGCCATCGAAAAATCCTCTTTGCTCCTCACCTCGAGGTGCGAATAGGGATCGTCCACCTCGTAGAGCCCTATCTTCTCCCCGAGGAGCGTCCCCTGCCGGAGGAATTCGGGATGTGTCACGCAACCGACCCCTTTCAGCTCGATGTAGGTCGGCTCTTTGAACTGGCGAGGCGTGAGGCCTTCGTCGATCTGGACGATAGCCCCTTCCCTCTCTTTCCATATGGCCCTGTTCTCCAACCGCGCCGCGACGACGCTGTCGAAGCCTCCTTCCGCGAGGTGCGCGATCATCCTGTCCAAAAGCCCCTTCGGCCTGAACGGGAACGTGACCTCAAGCGATACGACGAGGTCCGGGAACACCTTGAGCTCCTCGATCCTATGAAGCGAGTACTGGAGCACCTGAGCGAGATTTACCTTCTCACTGGAAAGAGCGGGCTCCCGGATGAACGGGGCCTCTGCCCCGAGCTCTCTCGCGAGCGCGGCGAGTTCCGCGTTGTCGGTCGAGACGATTATCTTCTTGATGTACTTCGACTCGCGGGCGGTCTCGATCGTGTACGCGACGAGCGGCTTCTCGTTCAGGTACCTGATAGGCCCCTTTACAGGAATGAAGGCGACCGTATTCAATTTTTCGGCGTCGATGGTCTTATATTGATAGTCGGCGTGGAGGCTCTCGAGGATCCTCACCACGTTCCTGCACCTCTCCTCATCGCCGTTCTGGTGTATGCCGTGGTAGTGGTAAACGCTCGCCTCGGGTTCATAGACGATCTGGGCCCCTTTCTCGAGCACCTCTTTGGCCCACACCCTGTCCTCGATGTTCGTGACAGTCTCATTGAACGGTGTCTCCTGCCAAATGTCCCTGCGGATCATGCTGTTGGCATTGTGAAAAAAACTGTCCTTCAGCTGGACCTTCCTGTCAAGGCTGAAGACGAGCGCGAGGTCCCGCTTGTCTGCGTCTGAGGTGAATTCCATCGGCTCCTGTCGGCCATAGACCCCTGCAACGCTGCCCCCATTGAAGTTCCTGAGCAGATTGGTGAGCCACAGCTTATTGACAGGGATACAGTGGCCCGAGAGTATCGCGATGTAGTCCCCTCTCGACTCCCTTATCCCCATATTGAGCGCCTTCCCGGGCAAGTACTCGCCGCACGTCACGACCTTCGAGATAGGGAACGTCTTCGCCTTCTCAACGGTCTTGTCCGTCGATTGATTATCGACGATGATCACCTCGAACTTCTTATACTCCTGGCCGAGGACGCTCTGGAGGCACTGGGCGATCCATCGCTCTTCGTTCTTGGTGCGGATGATAATCGATACAAGATCTTTCATCGCTGTCCCTTCGCGCCAGCCGTTTGTCTCTGGTCTATGGTCTTCGGTCTATGGTCTATAGTCTGTGGTCTATAGTCTTTCACGAGCCTGTCATAGCGCACCTTATATCTCTTTCCCCGCGCCGCGGCCCGCATGATATAATCCGCCAGCATAAGGTCCTCTTCGCGCTTGATGATGATGCCCGTGAGCCTGCTCACAGAGTATACGCCGAACTTCCCGCAGAAGAGCGCGCGGCCCTTCTTCTCGAATTCCCGCATGAAGGGCCGGGACCGCCACATCATCACCGAGTAGACGAACGGGTGGACGGGGCTCAGGTCCTGGGTCTTCGCGAACTCCTCATCCATGCGGAAGTTCACGGGCCTCCCCCTATACATGCAGTGGACCTGTTCGTCCTTCACCGTGATGAGAGAATCGAGTTTTTCCTCCCGGAAGTACTCCACGACGCGCCTCACCTCTTCGCCTGTCTGGAGGGGCGAGGTCGGGTTCACCCACGCGACGATATCGCAAGGGTTCTTCGTGAGAAAATCGTATACGACGGAATCCGACTTCGCGTCCGACGTCGCCCACTCGTCCGGCCTCCTGTAGAACTCGACCCCGTAACGCCTCGCGATCTTTGCGAAGAGCGGATGCTCCGAATTGATCACGATGCGTTCGAATACGCCCGAATCCTTCGATGCCTTTATCGCGTAATAGATGAGCGGCTTCCCGTTGAGGAGGGCGAGGTTCTTTATCGTAAGCCTTGTCGACCCCATACGCGCGGGTACCATTGCGATCATGCGCCATGCGCGCCGCAGCCTGCTCATCACACCGTCCCTCCTCTCCCCTGCGCGAGCACCTCGGATGTCTCTCGCGCCTTTCCGCGTAAGGGAGGGATGATCTGAGAACATATGAAATCCCTCAGCCGTTCGCTGAAGAAACGCACACCTTCGTGCGTGAAGTGGACACTGTCGAAAAGGAACCTATCTGCGCCCGAGGCCTCGCGGTCGAAATCGTACACGTAGACCCCTTCCGGTGCACAGGCAAGCGACCTGATCCGGTCATTGAGCTCGCTCATATAGGGCCGATAGAGGACGCTCGCCACTCTTTGAGTGACCAGCAGGATGGGTATCTTCCGCGCAACGCATGCATCCACGAACGAACGGTACCTCGAGAAGATAAAATCAAACGCTTCCGGCGTCACGCGCCGCAACCCCTTGCGGATCTCATTGGGAAGCTTTGCCTTCTTCTGCCGAAGCACTTTCCAATGGATGTTCTCGTACGCAGTGTTCACGTAGGCACCGTAGGCGATCTTCCCGGCATATGAGAACCTCGCCAGCGCCCCCCACGCGCGCGCGAGGGCACCCATCCTCAGCGAACACATGATATTGCTGTAGTCGGGGAATATCTTCCGGACAGATGCATCGCCCGCCATGAATGGTATGAAATCGGTCTTTCCATGATACACGATGACGAGCTGGGGCCTGATGACATCGACCCATGTCAAGAAACGAATGAGGCTCTGAAAACTCGTCCATGCCCCGCATCCGCCGTTTACCACCACCGCTTCTTTGTAAGAAGGGTGGGTACGCAGGGCGTTCTGGAGAAGTGCCGGCCACGTATCCTTATTTCTCTCGATCCCGTTGCAATAGGTCGAACTGTCTCCGGCGCAATAGACCACCGTTCCGTCAAGGTTGTAGAGATCCCCTTCGAACCGGAACCCGCATGTGTTGTGGATCGCCTCTCCGAACGAATTCCTGAATTCGGGGTTAAGCGCATAGCCGAGAAAAGGATGTTCCGCGTATCTGAGCATGAAGGTCTCGATGTCGCTGCTGGGGGGCCTCTTTTTGCCAAGCATATCCCTCGCGATCTCCCGCACATTCCTGTTCGTACGGTAGATCGCATATGAGAGCGATTCAATGACCGCGCAGAGCACGATGAGTATGAGCACGATCCATGCTATCATATATCCTTTCCGGCGGGCCCGCCGTACGGATGACCGGAAACGCGAACGAGCGATCCTTCCCGGAGGCGCTTATTGACGAGGGCAAGCGCCCCCGCAGGGTCAACCGATGCCGAGCAGTGAGGCTTGAAGAGTTCCCCGGTCCTATATTCGTCCCGCGCCCTATACCGGACGACACGCGTCTTTGGAGACGATGCGCCTGCGCGAGCGAGGAGCGAACCCGCCTTCTTCGCGAGGACCGTGAGGAGATCCCGTCGCTTTATATGAATGTCGATAAGCGCTGCGATCTTCGCGCATCGCGCATGCCACGCGTGACGATAGTGTGTGCGAAAATAATGCGCGTCGACTTCGCGCGTTATCCTCTCGGGCCACGAAACCACCGCCTCATCCGAGCACGAGGTCAGGTTCACGTGAAATACGCCGGCGGCACCGACCTCGCCCGCGATCGACGAAAGGTATTCATCCTCATCGATGATCGCCCCGACCAGGCGCGCGTATTCGTAGAGCGGCGATCCTGCTATGGGGAGCGCAAACGTCCACTGGTACTGCTTGAAACAGAAATCGAGGGACTTCAGGAACTCTATCGACTCCTGTATCGTCTTATCGTCCTCGCCGGGCATCGCGAGCACCAGCGTCGGCGACGTATGAATGCCCGCCTCGCGTGTCCAGAGGGCAACGCGCCGATTTTGTTCGACCGTAACGCGCTTATCAATGATGTTAAGCATCTTTTGGCTTCCCGATTCGAACCCGTACTCTATCATCCAGCACCCGATCTCCTTGTACGCGCGCAGAATATCCCTGTCGAACGTGTCGACCCGTGCGCCCTGGATCCGAAAGACAAAGTCCATCTTCCGGCGCCTGTACTCATTGATGAACTCCCAATGGCGCGCCTTATTCGCCGTGAAACACTCATCTCCGAACGAGAAGAATCCGGCGTCGAATCTATCCGCGCAGTATTCGATGAGGTCGAAGACATACCGCATCGAGTGAAAGCGTATCCCGGGATATGCCCTGAAGCAAAAACTGCATCTTCCGAAACACCCCCTGCCCGCGAGGAGCGTCATCATCTTTCGCTTCCGTCTTCTATCGTATATCCGCCTGTCGTTGACGTTCCTGGTGTGGCGGTGGATCAACTCCACGCCGTTGGGGAGATACCGGTCCATATCGACAAGGTCGAACGCCGGATACGGCAGGGCATCGAGGTCCCGCACTAATTCCCTCTCGCCGGTGTAACAGATATCGGTGCCGGACCTGTAATATATTCCGGGGACGCTGCTCAAGTCCCCCTTGCGTTCCAGGCAATCCATGAGCTCTCCGGCGGTCAGGTCGCCTTCGCCGTATACGACAATATCGACAGCCGTATTCGCAAGCACCGTTTCCGCAGCACTTGAGAGACCGCCGCCAAGGATCTGGATCCGATCGGGAAAGGCATCCTTCAGCTCCAGGCTCAGCTCTTTGATGTACCTATAGGAGGGGGCGACTATACCGCTGAAACCGATGTAGCGGGGATTTTCCCTCCTGATCCGCTCGATCACCTCGTGATCAGCGATCCGCCCGGTATCGACATTCAATATTTTCGGGCAATAACCCTTTTCCCGCAGGGCGCTCGCTACATACATCGCGCCATAGGGAGGAAAGACGGTATTTGTCGTCCCTGCCGGCGGAATGATTATCAGTATGTCGGTGCGCCCATCATCCTTCATCGATTACCTCTCGCGCGCATAAGATGAAGCTCCGTGATCTTACGGCCGCGATTTCCCTCTTCGGGCTCCATAGAGCGCCTCCCCCGGCGTCCAGGCAGGGAACCCACGCCATCCCGTGAAGCGGAACGCAACGCGGGTCCGGGGCGCAGGTCAAATCCGACTCCGTATTCACGGCTCAACTCCTTGAATGCCTTGAACTCCCGCAGGGTAAAAGGGATCCCTTTTTTCTTCCTCTCGACAGCGCTCCTCTTTTCAGGATCACCCGCTACCTGTACGGGTGTCCTCTTATCCAGGCGCGGCTCACTCCTCAATTCATGCACCATCTGCGAAAGCCGCTCCTTGAACGCCTCTTTATCGTGGAACCGGTCGATCCTCATCGCAATGACGAAATGCCCGAGAAATCTATGTGCGCTCATGGGCGCCTCGAACATCTTGGGGATATGCGGTCCATAGGGCATCCCGGTGAGAAGACTGCACAGGACCTCAACGGCCATGCTGAGGCCGTACCCCTTATAGCCTCCGATCGGCAAAAGCATGGTGATATCATCCGGGTTGGTTGTTTCAATGCCTTCCCGATTTGCCCCGACCCCTTCCGGCGCAGGCCGTCTCTCATCCCTCAGCTGCCTGATCCTGTTGAAGGTGGTGACGCTCGTTGCCATATCGAGACAAAAAGGTTCCTCGCCTTTGCAGGGTGCGGCGAAACATATCGGGTTATTCCCCATAAACGGCCTTTTCCCCGCGTAGGTCTTTACCAGGGCATCGGTGTTCGTGAAACTCATGCCGATCATGTCATGCCGCGCGATCTCCAGCGCATAGCAGGCAGCTGCGCCAAAGTGATTTGAGTTGCATACCGCAACGTGACCTGTCCCTGCCTTACGTGCGAGGCCGATCGCGCGCTTCGCGGCCTCCATGCCTGCCGCATGCCCAAAGGTATGATCAGCATCAAGTATTCCGGTTGAATATGATGTTTTACGGAACCTATATTCCGGATCAGGGTTGACCCGTCCGCCCTTGAGTTCGGCAATATAATGGGGAAAAAGACGCACGCCGTGCGAATCGACGCCTCTCAACGAAGTCTGCACGAGCCCTTCTTCGACATATCTCGCGACGTCAGCACGAACGCCCTCTTTTCGCAGCACGCGCGTTATGAAGCGCTCGAGGACCCCGGCCTCTACGCGAAGCTCCTTCGCCGTCACTTTTCCACTTCTTGAATGGCTATCCATTGCCCTCCGTCCTTGAGACTCTTATTGACGCTCTCGATAACTGCGGTGGGCACGATCGACTGCGCAAACGTAGGCCTTTTATCTTCGAGCGCATCTATCGTCACAATCCCCGACTCGATATCGATAACGTCTTTCAGGAACTGGTGTATGCTTTCGATCCCATACCCATGATATGAAACCATAGGGGGAGTGCCGTATGAAGCCGAAAAATACGGATTTGGCTCTTTTATCCCCCTCTCGTCGCTCACGATCATGACCCCGCGCCGCTTCTGGTCGGACTCAAACCTCCCTTTCGTCCCTATTACCTTTATCTTCTGATCGGACATCGCAGAAGTTGACTCCGGATCGATCCAGTTAGTAAGGATCGAAGAAGTGAATCTTTGACCGCCGGGCATCTCCCATTCAATGATGGCCTCTATCGAATCATAGGTATCGATGCCCCTTGAATAGAGCCACCCCCGTTGCCCCAATGCCATTGCGCGGACCGGCCTCGCACCTGTTGCAAAATAGATAATATCGACATAGTGAATTCCGAGATACTGAAAGATATTTGTTGCCTCGACCCATTTTCTGAAACGTTCAGCGGGGACACTCTTCCGCTGACTGAACTCCACGAGAAAGTAGAGGGGATCTCCGATAACCCCCTCACGCAGAGAATCCTTGAGCTTCAGATTCGCGTGGTCGAAACGTTTGTGAAATTCAACCGCGCAGTATACGCGCTTCTTTCGCTGCAACTCGATCAATTCGTACACCTCTTTGAGGGTCGGCGCAAGAGGCTTCACCACAAGCGTGTGGAGCCCGCCCTCAATCGCTTCACCTGCTACCTCTCTGTGGTAATTATCGGGCACCACGACGATCGCGCACGCCGGTTTCGGTATCGTGCGGATAGCCCTTCTATAACACTGAAGATCGTAGAGCTCCCCTTCGGGATAAAACGTGAGCGGAACATGAACTCCCGTATTGCGCTCAATCTCGTCTATTTTTGCTTTCGCAATACTTATTCCCTCAGGGCCCGTCCCGGCAACATATACTTCTCCCAACTCATTCTTCTTCCTCCACTCGTAAATGGCCGGCATGATCGTTCCATGGGTTTCCGTTCCTCTGCCGCATACGTACATCCCCATGCCGATGACGAGGATGTTTAAGGGCGCCTGCTTCCGACGTCGTGTGGTCCTGTGTGCCATTGGTATACCTCGTTCATAACCGTACGGTCTTAACCCCGCGATGCTCCTCACTCGAATACCGATAGAAAAGGAGCATTTGAATAATAATCACTATCTGTGGAGCCCCCCGGCCTAAAGGCCGGGGCACCTTTTTTCTTTGGGGAAATATCCCCATCAGCATGCGAGCTTTTCATTAAGGCTCCCTCCCCGAAGCAGAAACGCATGGATTCCGTTATAACGGAATCCAATCCTCGGGCTAAAGCCCGATGGTTTCTGCGGAGGGGACTAAGCTCGTGGCCGGCGATATCCTTCTTGATTTTACGTATCACGTTCGACCGCTTAAGAGACGCTGAACATCTCTTGTGAGATCTCCCGTCCGGTTCTCGCAGGGAGCGCTGCCCGCCGCCGGAGGAGCGGTCTTCTCCAGAAGCAGAGGCAGCAAGATCTCTCTTCTCTTCCTATGCCCTTCGGCGTACTGCCAATACATGACGACGCGCTTCATACAGAACCAGACCCATTTGAGAGGATTGAGCAGCCAGATGTGCCGCACTAATTGCCGCGCTACGCGATAGCCGGCCGCGATCCCCGATACCGGTATACCCAAAAGCACCTCATCGCGATGTTTCACCCGTTTCTTGGTATAAAAGTCAAAACCTCTTCTCCTCTCGGAGGTGGTATCGTCGATGATGGTGCGGACTGCCGTCCACCAATGGCTCAGACTGAACATCGTCTTCAGCGTCGTCCATTCATATTTCGTGGGAAGAAGCAGGGCCCCGAGGAGCGTGAGCCGCCCCAGCCTCGCCATGCGCACCTCTTCCGCGCTCGCATAACCATACTGCTTCAGCCGCTCGCCGTTAAGGGCAAGGAGGACGCGCCAATCCTTCTTCTCCAGAAATCCTTTCGGCTTATAGAGCCTCCACTTTGGATTGGACCCGTGGCGCAACACTTTGCTATCCCCCCACCAGAGCTTTCCGTGGATCGTGCTCACCATCAAGCTCTCGTTCCACTCTATACCCACCCAGCGCACGAACGCCTCCATCGCCTCCCGATGATGCCAGTGGAGCTGCTCAAAGGTGAGGACGCGCATATCAAGCGCGGGAAAGAGGACCCTGATCGGCTCGGTCCCCTCGAGGTCTTCGATCTCCTCTTCGTACGGCTGGCCGCAGGAATAGACGTTCTGCATCTTCATCCACGCCGCGCAGGATTTTAGGCGTTCGATCGGATGCCGCGTCCGTATCAAGACCCTCGTGTCGGGAAAATCCTCTGCGACCGCTCTCAATTCGTCTATATGCCGGATCGCGTGGATGTGGCAGAAGATGATCGAGTTATCGGCGAGTTCCCTTCCGCTCGCCGCATGGTACGCAAGGTGAAGCCCGACGAACGCCTCTCTCCTGTTCATCTCTTTACCCTGCAGGAGTTCGAGCGCATTCCGCCGGAACGCGTTCATGTCGACCGAAAAGGTCTCGTCTCTCTTGGTGCCAAGCTCATCTGCCCTGTCATATTTATTGAAGAGATACCAGAGCGCGCCTGAAAATGCGCGCGGATGATCTTCGATAAAGGTGTCGACCACGTAGGCGACATCGTCTTTGCGCCTCTCCACCTTCTGCCAGAAACTATTGAAGTGGAGGTTCCTGGGAAACGATATTATCTGAGGATGCCAATCCAGGATCCCCTGAAAGAACTTCGAGCCTGACCGGCCGAATATCATCAGACAAAAGACCGTAAACTTCTTGCTGTCATACTGTTTCATTTCGTCCTATCCCTCATATCGCGGGGTCCGCCGGTGCCTGGCATCCCCTAAACGCTATGCTCACTGCACAAGTGCGCTTCTAAAGCGCATTGCGCACGCATTCATCATCCATCATGATCACCTTATCCGCGCCCCACTGCGCGGCGTACGATCCGTTCGCGAAACGGATAGCTTCTTCGCGTGATTTCCCGTCATTGAACGACTCGAGCAGCCATCGCATGTAGCTTCCCATCCGCGCCCCTCCCTGTCCATCGCGGAACGGGTCGAGCTCATTGAGATGCGCCGACCAATCACCGAGCGAGGGCTCGCTCGAGGTGTCCGCCTTGAAACGTTTCATCGCCGCGACCATCTCCTCAAGCGAGGCATATATGACCCGGCCCCACTGATAAAACTGATGATCGGGCGCGGCTGCCGCATCGAAGCAGACCCCCCGGCAGCCATTGAGGACCGCTTCTACCACTGCGGTCGCAATATCGACGCCGACCGCCATGTCGGCACCTTTCGATGCCTCGGCGGGAAACATCCCCCATTCTCTGGCAGGCCTCACGCAGCGGCCGGTCGCGACCGCGCGATCGAGAAGCGGATGTAGCGCGGGTAGCCCCTTGATCACCGAAGGTTTCTTAGATTTGATAATGAGCCCGACCTCCGGATCATCAACGACCCACTGAAGGAACGCCCGGTAGAGCCGCTCGATATTCTTCGAGGATGAAAAGGTGTGCGGACCATGCCCCTCATCGAAGAGCGCGACCACAAATGTAACCCCTTTGCGACGCAATGCGCCGACCCTGTCCTCGTATGAAAGCGAGGTGCAATACGGATACCCTGAGACGACGAGCGCCTCGATCCGGTCGTGGTCGTCGTGTAGGAGTTTGAGATCATACCTCCTGCTCCAGACGAAGTAGACATGCTTCGGTTGGAAGCCGATGCAGCATCCAAGAGGAGCCGAGATCTCCGACCTCTGTCTTCCGACAAGGACCCCCGCGCGGGTGCCCTCCGCATCGAACGCGATGGCCTGGGCAATGTTCTTCGCAAACCCTTCTTCGGGGATATAGTGCACCTTCACGCCAAACGCCCTGTGGAATGATCGCCAATAGAATACCTGTTCGATCGCATGGTTTCCCATCTCAACGGCCCACCGCTCCACATCGCTCCCGGCGAGTCGTTTCGAGAGGAACTCGTGTGCGGGCACCCGGGGAGCGTTCCAATATCGCATGCCTTGCTCCTCGACAACCCCTGGAAGCAGCGCGACCCAGCGAAACCCGCGTTCCTCTATATCACGAATGATTTTTCGTGGTATGGGGCGGCCGGTCTTGTTGTCACGGCTGTCGAAATAGATGAGAACCTGCTCGGGCTCGAGACCGCTACCCGCAAACCAACTGAGATCGTTCCGACGGGAGGGGTCGACACCTTCGACGTAATGACATGCGATCGTTCCGCTGTGCCCCTGCGCCTCCCCCGGAACCTGGTCTCTGCGCAGTTCTTGGATAAACCGCAGGAACGCCTTGACGGGAGGTTTCAAGGCCTGACGTATCGCCTGCCCGGGCGAACGCGCCTCCCGCCTAAAGACGAACTCGAAGGGGCTCATCTTCCTGAGCGGGATGCCATCGAACTCCCAGCAGTCCTCAAGAGCGGCGCACAAGCCCTTTCGCGGGACAGGGACCACATCATCGCCTGAAGGGATCGCCCTGCCGTTATCGCGGTACCAGCGGATGACGCATGCCTGGCGCACGAATGGGTAGATCTCCTCTTTGACCGCATACTGACAATAGAGGAGCAGGCGCTTGCTCGGGAGCCTCCTCAACAGCTCCCTGAACGGCGCCGTCACGGCAACCCGATCCGCCACCTTCAGGGCGTGCCGGGATGCTTCGGCCTCGGCTTCCCAATACAAGACCGAGCCGTCCGCTCGCCTCATTTCCGACAGATCGAAACTGAGCATGTCCCTCCTAAAGATCACAAATTCCGTATCACCCGCGCAGGGTTTCCCGCCGCAAGGACCCGTGGCGGCACATCTTTCGTGACAACGCTTCCGGCACCGACCACCGCATTCTCCCCCACCGTTACGCCCGGCAGAATAACACAGCACGCCCCCACCCAGCACCCTTTCTTGAGAACTATCGGTTCGGCTTCATAATGGCCCTGGTCTATGATCGGGATGCTGACGTTGTCAAAGCGGTGATTCGTCGTGTACATATGCACCGCGCTCCCGATCATGACGTCATCTTCTACGGTAATGTCCCCGTGATCATCCGCGAAAAGCATAGTACCCGGCCGTATGACCACACGCTTCCCGATACTGATCTTAGAACAGAAGATCGCGTAGGCGCCCGGTCTGAATTCAGCGGTCGCATCGAATTGCTTGAACTTCGATGCGCATAGATCGAGCATCGTCGATTTAAAATGGAGCCTCCAGTGGGTCCACGGGATATCGGGTCCTATCCTGTCGGCCAGGGCCCAGAAACGAATCCGTCGGATCACCTTGATGAACATCGGTCCCCCTTTAGACCTTCGTCGTCTGGCAGTATGCCCTGCATAGCGACCTGTCCCTTAAGAAGATCCTATCATATTTGGATATATCCGCCGTGCTGGAGATGTTCTCGTCTTCATACCGAACGGCGCATACCTTGCAGTCTTCAAAGTTGTCGAGTACGCCGCCCGAAACAGCTCTTCTTATCCTTGCCGCCTTTTCATTATTCCATAGATTTAACAGGGTCTCTTCTGCCGCGTTCCCTAATAAGAGGTCGCGTGTAATGGCTCCGCAGCAACTATATACATCGCCCTCGTGCCTAATGATCATTTCGTAATTAGGAAGAAAGCACCGCGCCCCTTCTCTCTTTCTTGGCTGCGAGATCCCCAGCCGGCGGCTTATCCTGTTTCCGCCGGGCAATTGTTCAAGAAATGCAAAATTCGTGACGCCGGTAACCTGAATCTCATCCGCATGTTCCTTATGCGCTTTTGAAAACGCATCTTTTTTTGAATCTGAAGGTTCGTCCCTGTTCGTGATAGTGGTTGTTATTTTAATATGAGGCTTGCGTTTTTTCCGATTTTTATACAAAGACCGGATATTACCGAGCACTTTGGCATAGACGCGCTCGGGAACTTTTCTCATAAAACAGTATTCTTCCATCGATAAGCCCTGGAACGAAAAAATGACGCTGTCGACTTCCGCCTCGACAAACGCTTCCGCCATTTTACTATCTAAAAGAACGCCGTTAGTAGTGACCTGCAATAAAAGGTTTTTCCTTTTTATATATCGGACCGCATCTTTTATTCTCGAGTAAAGCAGGGGTTCGCAGTATCCGATCAATCGCACCAGGCTTCCATGTCGCGCTATTTCATCGATGCATTTTTTGAAGAGCTCGAAATCCAGTTCTTTCTTATCGTTTCTGAAATACGGAACGTGGCACATAACGCAGTTGAAATTACACGTATTCAGTAATTGTATGGTACAGTAAGGCGGGAATGGCGCTACGGCCCCGGGCTTGTTGTACTTGCGCGACTCTTTATAGGCATTATCGACGCGCGTGAAATTATATTCTCTCATAGTGATAGGTAGCACCTTTTTTCGACTTTCTTTTGCTAAAATTTACGGTTTATTGAGCAGACATCGCATATCAACCCGCTGAAATCGCGCCTTGTGTGTTTTTCTCTGATCGCATTCGCCTTTTCGCCATGCCATAAGTCCATCAGCGATTCGGTCTTTACGTTCCCGATCTTCAAAAAACCATCGAAATCATTGCAGCAGACCGTCACATCGCCATTCCACAGAACGGATAGGCGAAGCCGTATTTCGCTGCACGGAATCTTTTCGAGAGTCGAGTAGTCAATCGTTGACTCTTTCAATATTTTGGGATCGCCGCACGTAGAGCTTACATTCGTGACCGATACGAAATCCACCTTGTCTTTGAACATCTCAACGAATTCGGGTATGCGCGCCATATTCTTCTTCATTTTGATGAACTGGACCGTAAGAAGAGGCTTGCGGCCAAGGGGCTTCATGCGAATGAAGTCGCTGATATTGTTCATGACCGCATCAAACTCAGCGCCGCACCGTATGCCTTCGTAGGAATCCTTTAAGGCGCTTTCGATGGAAACGGTTATTCTATCCAAACCGGATTCAATGAGCCGCTCGACGACTTCACGTGTAATGAGAGTGGCGTTTGTATTGAATTGAGTATGGATATTCCTGCTTTTTGCGTACTTTATCATATCAAAAAAGTCCTTGTGGAGAAGCGACTCTCCCCAGAGGCCAAGCTTAACGGAATAGATACCATAGTGCGCACATTGGTCGATGATCGAACAAAACAGATCGCGCTCCATGTAGCCCACTTCGCGCTTCATGATGTTTCTCTCGCACATGATGCAGCGCAGATTGCACGCATTGGTAATTTCTATATCCACGTGGAGAGGACGCGGGCTCAGTTCCGGGGCAGCTGAGTAGTGGCTCCACGCTTTCCTGTATTCCTTATAGCGCGCATCCTCCGCGATATCGCGTGAGCAGACTATCTGGTGCAGCTTATTCCACGTTTTAGCCATATCCTCCCCTTTAACCCGTTCTGTAGACGAAGTTGTCATTGCCGGAATTTTTTAAGCAATCTCCCGTATTATTCCTGTACTCTTCCCACTGCCCGACATCGATGTACGATTTCTGGCTCACGGGGTAGACCCCCACGTTCTGCTTATGGCGCAAGAGGTCCTGTATAAAGTCCGTCATATCGAACTTTCTGTTCTTGGGGATATACGCTAAGGCCTTGCTGGAAACCACGTACATGCCGGTATTTACCGTAAAATCAAATTCCGGTTTTTCTCTGATCCTTCTCATTCTTCCATTCCTTTCAAAATAAACGAGGCCATAAGGTATCTTGTAGTGCTGAAGAGAGCCTACGACGGTCAGCATATTATTCTGTTTTTGATGAAAACGCACTAGATCCATATAATCCGCGCTCACGATAATATCACAGTTGGAGACGATGAACGGGTCTCCGATACTCGACGGCAATAGCTTCAGGCTTCCCGCAGTCCCCAAAAACTCCTTTTCCCAGAGGTAGCGCACTATATAAGGCTTTCCTATACTGTCGAAATACGTCTTGACCATCTTGCCTTTGTAATTTAACGTGATATAGAAAACGTTTACGCCTTTTTGCCTGAATTTATCGATTATTATTTCTATGATAGGCCTTTCGCCTACCGGGATGAGGGGTTTTGGCAGGATCCTTGTGAACGGATCGAGCCTCTCGCCCTTCCCGCCCGCCATAATGACCACGGGCACATTGAGTTCATTCGTATGCCGGCATTCTTCCTGAAACACATCTTGCCATAATATGACATCCGCGATCCTTTTACCGGTATCCACGACCGGGATCACATCGATGGTCTTTTCGAGCATTATTTTTCGAGCGGCCTCGCGGATCTGGGGGCCCTTCGCGACGCAGACAGGGTCCCTGTTGAAACAGCTTATGACTTTTTCACGCATACTGCCTTTTTTCAAGACCCGTCGGCGTATATCTCCATCGCTCAGAGAACCGATTAGGCATCCATCCTTATCGCATACAAATAATATCCGCAAGCCCGTTGCGTCAATCCTTTTCAACGCCTCTTTTATCGAGAACGTAGGCTGGATCTGTATCTGTGACAAGAGCTCTTTTTGCATCGGATAAACCCCCGGCAGTTACTTTCTCATGTATCGCATCTCATATTCATTTTTGAGCATGCTCATCCGTATGGAGTCAAAGTAGCTATTTTCCCGAAAGATCTCATCCCGCAGTTTTCCTTCGGTCACGAATCCTTTTTTCTTATAGAACGCGACCGCCCTTCGATTTGCCTCATTGACACCTAGCCAGACCTTATGGAGATTAAGCGTGTGGAAGGCATAGTAAAGTATGCGGTCGGTTGCCTCTGCGGCCGCGCCTTTCCCCCAGAATCTCTTCTCTCCAAGATGGATCGTATATTCTGCTGATCGGGCCGGCCAATTGATCTGATGAAGGCCCACCAACCCTATTGTCTTCCTTGTTCTTTTATCGTCGATCGCGAAGATCGTATTTTCTTTGTTCACAAGGTCGTCAAAAAGCTTTTCCATCGTTCTCGCGGTCTGGGGCCTTGAGCCATAGCTCAGATAACGATTAAAATCGGGATCGTTCGCCCATCTGTACATACGTTCGGTGTAGTCCTCTCTTTCAATGCCGCGCAGACAGACACGTTTTCCGGTGTAAAAATAGCAGTACCCTGGATTCCTTATTTTCCCCATGCGCTTTTCCCTCCGGTTCCCGATCTTCTGGACAGACACCCGCGATATCGGCTTCTCCTTTTCTTTACGATACCCGCTATCTTTTCAAGATCACTATAGGTGTCGATATCCGATGATGTTATGTCATCCATGAGCACGATCCCGCAACGCTCGGTTATAATATTCCCGCTTTCGAGAAGGCGATTCTTTCTTGTAACATAGATTGCGCCATTAAGCTGATAGGTCTTGGGCAACTGTTGACGTTCTTTATTGAAATAATTAACCCCGTCGTTTACAAACGGGATCGCCTTATGGCCCCTGATCTTCACGAGCCAATACGGAGGATATTCCGCAGGCTTTGCGCTTGCGACAGAGCCGCACCTTGACGTGACTAACCTTTCGATCGCCTGATCGATCTGTCTCGATTCTCTTAAGGGAGAGGTCGGCTGTAAGGTAACGACGATGTCTACGCCGTAAGAATGTTTTTCAAGGAATCGGATCGCGTGAATGATCACAGGCGGCGTATGTGCGGTATCGAGAGCGAGCGAGCGCGGTCTCAAGAACGGGACCTCAGCGCCATATCTCCTGGCGATCTTCGCGATGTGAGGCGCATCGGTGGATACGACCACCCTGTCTATGTACTTGCTTTGGAGCGCCGCCTCTATCGTATATGCGATCAGGGGCTTACCGCATAGATCGATCACGTTCTTTCCCGGCAGGCCTTTGGACCCGCCGCGTGCCGGGATCACTGCAACAACATTCAATGAACGGATCATTGGAACATCCCCCTATTATGGAACACTTTTTTGAACCCCGCCACGATATCGGCCATATCCTTCACGCTGTATGGATAATGGATCTGCCTTATACATATGAGCTTTCGGCACACCTCCTCAGCGACATCGCACCTTACTCTTTTATAATCAATAGCAGTATCATAAAAATGGCACGTATAGGGGCAGCCTTGCTTACCGTATGCGATCTTCTCTTGAAATATCGGATTTTTGTACAGCGGGTGCGGATAGCCTGCCGAAAGAGGAACTCCCTCAAGCCGCATAACCTCCATGAATCTTTCTTTCGAAATGCCGACCGCCCCCTCGTCGTACAAAAGCGGGAACAGGTGACAGATCTCATTCTTCCCGAAATGCATGGCGCTGATCCCCTCGAACGCGCTCAATCCCTCCTCGAGGTAAGAGGCGTTTCTTTTACGTATGGAATTCAAACGATCGAGTTTCTTCAACTGCGCGATCCCGATCACGGCCTCGATCTCAGTCATCCTGAAGTTATACCCCAGGATATTTGCGAGGTATTCTCTCGGCGCGTCCTTCGTCCAAACCTCGCCGTGGTTTCTGATCAGCCGGCACCTGCAGGCGATCTCATCATTATCGGTGGTGATCATTCCGCCTTCACCGATCACCATATTCTTTGTTTCAACAAAACTGAAGCACCCGACGTCACCTATGGATCCGACCTTCTTTCCGCGGTAAGTACACCCGGGCGCCTGACATGCATCTTCTATTACTGAGATCTCTCGCCCCGCAATGATACTTTTTATCGCCTCGATCCCGGCGACCTTCCCGTAGATATGCACGGGGATTATCGCCTTTGTCCTCTTACTGAGCGCACGCTTAATCTTGCGGGGATCGATACACCACGTATCGGGATCGATGTCGACAAAAATAGGGATCGCGTTATTCATCAAGACAGCTGACGCCGTCGCAGTAAATGTAAACGGCGGCACTATTACTTCGTCGCCCGGGCCCACTCCTGCCGCGGCAAGGGCAACGTGAAGCGCCGAGGTCCCCGAATTGACCGCGATCGCGTTTTTTACTCCGATATATTCTGCAAAAAGACTCTCGAACTTCTGCACATTTTCACCGCCTAAGAAATCCTTGTAAAATCCCGAAAGCGTTTTCTTCCTCAGGAGCCTTGTAACCGAACTTATCTCGGCCTGTCCGATCGGAGCACGGTAATCGAAATTTTCGTACCGGACCTTCCGCCCGCCATGAATGAAGAGCTTTTCTCTCATTTCAGCATGCCATCCCTAGTAAAAGAAGTGTAGCGTGGTATAATACTCACGTTTTTGCGCTTCAACGGTAGCGCAACTTTGATCCCATTGCGCCGCGAGGACTCATGAAAAGCCATCGCAATCTCCAGCGCAGCCCTGCCGTCCTCGCCGGTACACGCGATCTTTTCATTGCGGCGCAGGCTACCCGCTATATTGTCGACGGCGCACAGGATCGGCGTTTTCCATTTTGGCATTTTACAGCTCACTGCTTCCAATTCTTTTATACCGCTTTCGTTTTTACTCTTTTTACCTATAAACAATCCGACCACATCACGGCTTCTCACGCGACCTCCCACCCGTATAACCCCCTTGTCGCCATAGATATCAACTCCGAAAAGTACATACTCGCGCCAACATGCATCTACAAAGCAGGCGGGGCCTTCTGCAAAATCAAGAAGTCCCCTGCCGCCCGGATCGGTGCTTTCGTCAGGGATTATCGTGCCGGAAACCGACTCGACATCGCCGAAGTAACTCCTCAGCAAGTCGAAAAGATGCGTGCCCCCGTTAAGCAGGCCCACTTGTGAAAATGAAGCGGCAAAAGACGGCGCTCCGATCACACCCTTTTCAAGAAGCTTCTTGGCCGCGCAAAAACTCGTATCCCATCTTCTCGTGTGGTTGATAACAAGCCGCACATTATTTCTTTTGCACACGGAGATCATCTTATCCGCTTCTTCTAACGAGGAGGATATCGGTTTTTCACAGAATATCAGCCGCAGCCCGGAGCGTGCGGCATCCGCACAGATCGTTGAATGGGTCGCCGTGGGCGTACAAATGCTCACGATATCAAGCGATTCGCGCGCGAGCATCTCCGTATAATCGGCGTAGGCCCTTCTTATGGCGTATTTCATCGATACCCTGCGCAGCCGCGCGCTATCGATATCGCAGACCGATACGACCTCGAATCGCTCATTGGCCATGTACGCGGCTATATGACTTATAGGCTGCGCGGCTAGATTATCTTCGTTGAATAGCCAGCCCATCCTGCCGCATCCGATGATCCCGACTCTATATTTTTTCATCTTTTCCATTCAGGGTCGCCCGGAACTGAAAAGTACACATACGAAACCATACTCGTTCTCGGGTCCTGGCGGCTCCGCGCACTGCCGCGATACACAACTTCTACGCGCATATCTGTTCGAGATCCTTATAGATAGGGTCTTTCAGCTTCCACTGACCATCGACCTTTTCAAAGAGATCCCTGTTATACCACTTATCCACGACCTTCCAGAATTCTTTTTCGCTGTGGCCAACGAACTCCAGGAAGTCTTTCAGTGCCTTTTTGTCAAGCTTATGGTCGTGCGCTTTAACGAGCCTGATACCCTCTTCCCTCGTAAGCCGGCCTGTCCTGATCCAATAACATGCAACGTCTGTAGCGCGCGCATGGCCATATTTTGGATATTTCAGCCATGGGTGGACAAGGTAGCCCATCGAGTCTATCTGGTCATAGTCCTCTACATATCCTTCTCTATCCCACTCACCGGTATCGTTGAGGGACTTGAACCCGTATTTCTTGGCGAGCTGCATGTTCTTGTAGCCGTCCCATGACATAAAGTAACCCAGATACATCGGATCGAGGCCTGCCCTCTCGATCTCTTCTGCTTCCGGATAGACCGCGGCATTGAGGCCCTTCATCGTTATGTCCTCATCGAGCCAGAAGTCCCAGTCGACTTTCTTTACCACATCATTATGTATCTGGTCCTTCGCGCTGTAAGTCTCTTCGATCTGGTAACCGCCGTACTCGTATGAGACATTCTCGCCGTAGACGATGAGCGGGATTTTGAGATCGATCCCCATCCTCAGCGGAAAGGCATACACTGCTTTGTCCCAGTACCATGTCGGAGATCCTAACTTTACGAGGGCCTTCCACAGAAGCTTCCTTGCAAGCTTTCTGTTCAGGTTGACCGAGATTATGTCGCACCCAAATACGTCGCTTAAGTTGTTGAAATTATGGCGACCCGTGTCGGTCCAGCTGAAATTAGAAACATTGATGAGGAGCGGGTTCATTTTCATAAGCTCCTTCATCACATGTACCTGGAAATGGCTATCCTTTCCGCCGCTCACGGTAACTATGCAATCATAATAGTCGCCTTTCTTCCCTCGGTATTTATCACATAGTTTTTCCAGTTCGTGAAAACGCTTATCCCAATCGACCTTCTTCTTTTGTTCCGCTACGCGACACGGATAACACACCCCTTGCTCATCAAATTTGATGCCGGGCCGTGTATCGGGCATTACACATTTCTTGCAGTATCTCATCTTAGCCTTCCTTTGTTGATGTACACCTGCGTGTCATTCGAGATCTTCCTCTCCTGTCGAAGCGTGCTGCCGGCAACGATCTTCTTCCTTGAATTGATCAGCTTTTTCGCCTTTGAAAAAGCAGCTGCTCGTTTTCGTCTTTGAAAAAGAGCCTGATTTTATCGAAACGCTGTTCTGTCCTATAGACAGCGATTGTGCCTAAAGATCGTAAAATCTTTTCTTGATTAACGATTCCCCCAGGCGGATCGTCTTCAACACGTGGACGATCCTTTTGCTCGTATCCGTATCCTTTCCTTCGTATGGATTTTTCATTCCATGTAACGAACTTCGGAATCTCCCGGAAAGCGCTTTTCGTAACGCACGCGCGATCAGGTCTCTACTGTAAGATGAGACATCGATAACGTTTTCGGCGCGTAGACGGCCTGCTTGCCTATCTCCTATATTTACGACAGGAAGACCGAAGGACGGGGCCTCGATCAAGCCGCTAGAGGAATTGCCGATCATTACCTCGGCATATCTCAGCATAGACGGGTAAGCAATTCGTCCGAGCGAAGCGACCACCTTGCCTTTTTGCGGATATCGCGCAAAAAAATCTTTGATTTTTTCTGCGATAACTTTTCTATCGGTATCGGCGTTCGGCAGGGAAAATATCCAATATAGGCCCGAGGTGCTCTTGATCGCCTCCAACACGATACCAATATGTCTCCCGGCACTATTCCTATCAAGGGTAACCGGATGGTACGTAGCGATGCCGATCCGTGTGTATCGAGGAATATGTAACACCTCAAATAATCTCTTTCTGCTCAGGATCCTGCACTTATGAATATTATCAAGACCGGGCGCGCCTACGCAGAAAACACGCTCGGGCGCCTCGCCCATCTGCACAACCCGCTTCCTGTACAGTTCGGTAGAAGTGAAATGGATGTGGCTCATTTTAGTAATCGCGTGCCTGATCGCCTCGTCAATTACCCCTTCGCTCGTTTCTCCGCCGTGAATGTGCGCGATCGGCAACCTGAACGGTATGGCGGCTGCGGCGGCGGACAGGATCTCGAACCTATCCCCCAGCACGAGCAGGATATCCGGCTTCACGCGATTGTACGCTCTGGCGAACCCCATCACGCCGACGCCCATCGACGTCGCGATCCCCGCAGGCGTATCCGATACGAGCCTAAGGTCAAGGCGTTCTGCGATCGGGAAACCGTCCCGTTCGATCTCCCTGACCGTCAGACCGAATTCGGGCACGAGATGCATTCCCGTAACGACCAGTTGCAGTTCGAGCTTCGGGTCCTCATGAATGCTCTTGATTATCCAGTAGAGGAGCCCGTACTCGGCCCGCGTGCCTGTCACGACGCATATCTTTCTCTTCATATCTCGATCAATTCATCCTTCGCAAAGTCCCGCCTCGCCGTCTCTCCGATGACCGAATCCCATCGCATCGGGCTCAGGCCATTCCCCGGCCTCTTTGTCGTAATGTTCCTTTCGGAGAAACGCTGTCCCCTCCTGATCGCCATCGCCGCGACGATACTCTTCCGTACCGCACATATGTTCTTGCGCTCGGAGGCCGATGGCCGCTTGACCCCGGACCCGAGGGCGGCTTCTATGTTCCTGACCGCTCGGACCATCGCCGTTAGCTCATGCGGTTCGAGCGAGGCCTTATGGTCCGGGCCTTCCATGGCCCTGTCGAGCGTGAAGTGTTTCTCGATCACTGTCGCCCCCAGCGCTGCTGCGGCGATCGGTATCTCTATCCCCACCGTGTGGTCAGAGAGCCCCGCGGGAAGGCCGAACGCGGCTTTGAGCGTCGCCATTGCCTTCAAGTTCGTGTCCTCTATGCGCGCGGGGTAGTTCGCAACGCAGTGGAGGAGCGTAAGCCCGATCCTCGTACGCGCCCTGCCCCATACCCCGTAGATCCAGTCGATCGCCTTCGCCACCTCATCGAGGTACGACATCCCCGTAGAGAGGATGATCGGTGTGCGTTTTGAGGCGACACGCTCGACGAGGCCTTTATTGGTGAGCTCGCCGGACGGTATCTTGAAGATGCCCATGCCGAGTGAGTCCAGGAAGTCGACGCTCTCCGCATCGAACGGCGTCGACATGAAGGCGATGCCGCGCTTCCTGCAATGCCGCATCAACTCTCTGTGATCTGCCTCAGACAGCTCAAGCCGCTTCAGCATCTCAAGCTGCGACTCGCCCTTGCCCGTATTCTCTATCTGATATCGCGCTTTCGGCGCTGCCCTCGTCACGAGCTTCTCCGCCTTAAAGGCCTGGAATTTCACCGCGTCGGCCCCTGCCTTCGCCGCGACATCGATCATCTTTTTGGCGACGCCGACGCTTCCGTTGTGGTTGACACCCGCCTCGGCTATGATAAATATTCTTTTATTCTTTGTCATCTGGTTGCCTAAAACGACGAGACAGCTTGGCGCCGTCCGACATATCTTCGCATACGGTCATGCCGGCTGAGATAAAACACTTTTTCCCTATGCTGGTCCCCTGGATCACGCTCGCACCGGTTCCGATATGAGTTTCATCACCGACCGTGACACCCCCGCTCAATACCGCGCCCGGGGCCACATGGACGAAGTTCCCGATCACGCAGTCGTGATCTATCGATGCCGAGGTATTGATTATCGCATTCTTTCCTATTTTTGCGCCCGGGTTTATCACTGCGCCCGCGGCGATGAACGTCCCTTCACCTATCTCGACATCATGAGCGACCACCGCGCTCGGATGGGCAATGATGGGCAACTGAAAACCTATACTCCTCAAATTACCGTATACCTTCTTCCTCGCGTCGCAATTACCGATCGAGCCGATACCAATAAAGGCGTGACGTACCTTCTTTTTAAAAATTGTCTTGAAGGCATCGTCATCCCCAACCACCGGAACACCCGAAACGCGTTCCCCTTTTTTCATACGGATATCGACGATACCACATATCGTATACGTTCCCATTTTATTGATGGCATCTATGACGACCTTTGCGTGGCCGCCGCCACCCGCCAGAATAATCTTTTTTTTCATATCTTCTTCAGCGCCTTCCTCAGCACATCGCATACCCTGTATATATCATCGTCGGAGTTCAGGGTAGAACCCGGCAGGCAGAGGCCGTGTTCGTAAATATGATACGAATTTTTGTAGTCATCATCTTTATATATCCTGTACGGCGGAAATTCCGTCACGGGCATAAAGACCCTTCTTGACGGCATCCCCTTCTCCTTCATTCTCTTCTGAAGGAGGGCGACATGGGACTTCGCACCGGTCGTAATGCACGTAAACCAAAAAGAGCTTGCCCCACCCTCATACGCTTCCTGAAATTCGATGGATCCGAGACCTCGGATCGCGTCCTCATATATCTTCCTGAACCTGCGCTTTCTCGATAAGAACGCTTCCAGTCGTTTCATCTGTGCGAGAGCGAGAGCCGCTTCTATGTTCGTCATCCTGTAATTGAAGCCGATCTCGGGGTGGAAATACCCCTTCGATTCGACCCTGGCCTGATTGACCAGGAATTTTATATGGCAAATCCTTTTCCTGTCATTACCGACCACCATGCCTCCGCCGCCCGCGGTGATGACCTTGTTCCCGTTAAAGCTGAAACACCCGAGATCCCCGAATGTGCCTGTGAGCCTGCCTTTGTACGTCGCCCCGATGCTCTCGGTGGCGTCTTCTATGACATAGAGGCCGTGCCTGCGCGCGATCTTTTTGATCACATCCATGGCGCACGGATTACCGTAAAAATGGACCGGGATTATCGCTCTGGTCCTTTTGGTGAAGGTCTTCTCTATCTCTTCCGGCGCGATGTTCCAGGTCCGTAGATCGACATCCGCGAAAACCGGCTTCGCGCCGACGTACATGACGGGATTGACCGTCGCCACGAAGGTAAGCGCCGGCACGATAACTTCGTCGCCCGGCCCTATACCGAGCTCATATAAAGCCATATGGAGCGCCGCCGTTCCGCTCTGCGTCGAAACGGCGCTGTTTATGTTCAGGTATCTGGCAAACTTCTCTTCAAATTCCCGGACGAACGGGCCTATGGTCGAGACGTATCCCATGTCTATCGCCTTATTGAGGTACCGTTTTTCCAGGTCGCCGACGCTCGGGGCGTCTAGGTATATCTCTTTATACATTGTATATATCGCTCTTATATGACTTTGAATTTTCTCTGGCCTTAAACCACGCGATCGTCTCGTCAAGGCCTTCATCAATAGAATATCTGGGCCGCCAACCTGTGATCTTTCGTATCTTCTTATTGCTCCCGAGCAGGCGCTCGACCTCGCTCTTTTCGGGCCTCACCCTTCCCGGGTCAGCAATCACTTTAGCGTCCGGATTCAATTTTGATATGATCTTTTTCGCCAGCGCGCCTATCGATATTTCGGACTGCGAGGCAATGTTCACCACTTCACCGACGGCGGCGTCCGCTTTCGCAATCTTCACAAATCCCTCAACGGTATCTTCCACGAAGACAAAGTCTCTCGTGGGATGGAGAGAACCGAGTTTTATCGATGAGGCACCCGAGAGAAGCTGAGTAATGACGGTCGGTATGACCGCTCGTGCGGATTGCCTCGGACCGTATGTGTTGAACGGCCGTGCGACCGTGACAGGCATGCCGAAACTGCGATAGAATGACTCTGCGATGGCATCGGCTCCTATCTTCGTCGCTGAATAAGGAGATTGCCCCTGCAGAGGGTGCCGCTCGTCTATCGGTGTATACCGAGCGGTCCCATAAACTTCGGACGTCGAAGTGATGACGACCCTTTCTACGTCAAGATCCCTGCATGCAGTGAGGATATTGAGCGTTCCTTTGATATTCGTTTCAATACAGGAATCGGGGGAGTGGTATGAATATGGTATGCCGATCAATGCGGCAAGGTGGAAGACGATATCAGCTCCACGCGCAGCCGCTGCGACGCCATGGGGATCCCTTACATCCCCCGGGAAGACATCGATCTCTTTTAGTTTATCTTTCGGAAACGTATCAAGCCAACCCCATGAATTGAAAGAATTATAGAATACGAACGCCCGCACCGCACACCCTTCGTCGAGCAGGCGCTCAACGAGATGACTCCCTATGAATCCGCAGGCGCCCGTCACGAGAACCTTCTTATTTTTTAACTTCATACGCCCTCTCATATTCGGCTTTAACGATGAACCATGGATTATGCAGGTCTTCCTTGTTGTACCGTAACGGCATGCCATCGCCCCCCGCCACCGTCGCTCCTGCTTCCTGGGCGATGACCTGCCCCGCCGCGATATCCCATTCCATTGTAGGGCCGAAACGCGGATAGAACTCGGCGACGCCTTCGGCGACCATGCAGAATTTGAGCGAACTCCCCACGTTCACCAAGGCGAGGTCGGCATGCGTGCGGCGGATCTCATCTATGCAATCCTGCGTCTCTTTCGAAAGATGCGAACGGCTCGCGACTACGGTGAAAGGCCTGTCGGCGCGCGGCAAGGGCATCTTCTCCGCACGCGACCGCAGGTCATCGACGCTCTTCAAGCCCGCCAGGGCCTTCCGTCCCTTCATCCTATATGAGCCTGCGCCTTCCTGCGCAAAGTAGAAGAGATCGAGAGAGGGGGCGTAGATAACGCCGAGGACGGGCTTTCCGCAGTCGATGAGGGCTATGTTCACGGTAAACTGGCCGTTGCGCTTCACGAACTCCTTGGTCCCGTCGAGAGGGTCGACCATCCAGAAACGGCGCCACGTTTTCCTTACGGCGTAGGGAATATCTGCCCCTTCTTCGGATAGGACCGGGACATCCGGACACCAGGCCGACAATCCCGACGAAATGATCTCGGATGCCCTCTTGTCCGCACGCGTTATGGGCGATCCGTCGGCCTTCTCCTCGCTCGTAAAGTCAGAATTGTACACATCCGCTATAGCGTCCCCGGCCTCTGCGGCGATCATCACGATCCGAAACAGCATCGCGCCGTCACGTTCCCTCATTTGACCAGTTCCTTCTCCTGCCCCGCCATCCACGCGATAAGGATATCCACCACATCCGCCCTTGAGAACTCCTCCGGCGGCCGCACCCCTTCTTTAAGCATCGAGCGCACCTTCGTGCCGCTTAGCTGGAGATGATGTGACGGGTCATGGCCGCATGTCTTTGACGACGCCATGTTCCCGCATTTTTTACAAAAATACGCATTATCGAATTTTACCGGCGTGATACCGATCTTATCCGCGCACGAAAGGAGAAGCTCCTGCGCCTCGAACGGGCCGTAGTAATTCCCGACGCCCGCGTGGTCGCGGCCGATGATGAAGTGGGTGCATCCGTAGTTCTTCCGCATGATCGCGTGGTTGAGCGCTTCCCGGGGGCCGGCGTAGCGCATGAAGGTCGGCAGGACCGAGAGGACGACCCTCTCGCGGTTAAAGTAGTTCTCGATCAATGCCTTGTAACACGTCATCCGCACCCCGGCGGGGATATCGTCAGGTTTCGTCTCACCTACGAGAGGATGGATGAGCGCGCCGTCAACCGATTCGAGGGCGCACTTGATGAGATATTCGTGAGCGCGATGGATAGGGTTGCGTGTCTGGAACGCGACGATCGTTGACCATCCGCGTTTTTTGAACTCCGCGCGCGTCTGGCCCGGATCGAGATAGTATGAGGGCGCCACTTCATTCCTCAAGGGGCGTTCGATAAGCGTCACGGGCCCGCCGAGGAAGACATCGGGGCTCTCGAGTATCGTCTTGACGCCCGGGTGGTTCGGATCAACGGTCTTGAAGACCTCTTTACAGAAGGATTCTTTCGGATATGTGAACTTTTCGGCGACACGCATGACGGCGATCGTCCTCCCGCCCTGGTCACAGAGCGCCACATCGTCGTTCACTTTGACGGAAGAGGCCTCGTCCGCTCGGACCAATAAGACGATCGGTATCCCCCACATGAGCCCGTTCGGAAGACGGGAATGTTTTACGACGGAATCGACTTCGTCGCGGCCCATAAAGCCATCGAGCGGCGTGAAGGCGCCGATCGCGAGCATCTCGCAATCGGAAAGGAATCTGTCCGCGAGCGTTATCGTATGAAGCGTCTTTGCCTTCTTAAGGAGCCTCTCCCTTTCGCCGGCCGCGGCGACGGCATTGACGAGCTCCTTTCTTCCGTAAGGGCAGTTCATAACTCCTTTCCTTTCTCGCCGATGGTCTCATTGCGGACAAGATATTCGACGATCGTGTTGACCCCCTCCTCTACCGACAGCTTGCCCGTATCGAGCACGATCTCAGGCTTAAGCGGTTCCTCATAGGGTTGGTTTATACCGGTAAAATCCTTTATCTCGCCTGCGATCGCCTTCTTATAGAGCCCCTTCGGGTCGCGTTCCATGCACGTCTCGAGGGGGCATTTCGCATATATCTCTATGAACTCCCCCTCTTTCATAAGATCCCGCGCGCATCGACGGTCCTCCGCGAAGGGAGAGATGAACGCCGCGATCGTCACGACACCTGCGTCGACGAAGAGTTTCGCGACTTCACCGATCCTGCGTATGTTCTCCTTGCGGTCCTCTTTCGTGAAGCCGAGGTTCCTATTCAGCCCATGCCGTACGTTATCCCCGTCGAGGACATAGGTATGCACCCCTCGTTGATTGAGGACGGACTCAAGCTCATTCGCGATCGTGGATTTACCCGATGACGGCAACCCCGTGAACCAGAGGACACACGGGCGGTGGCCCTTGATGGCGCCCCTCTCCGGTCTCGTTACCTTATGCGCATGCCACACCACATTTTTTTGCACCGATCGTCTCCTTCTCTTTTGTGGAGCCCCTCGGCCTCGCCAGCTCCGCTGGCAGGGCCGAGACTCCCTCCCCGAAGCAAAATCCTATTCCGCAACTTCCCATCCCCGGCTTGCCCCTCGACTTCGTGCCTCGACTCTGCTCGGCACCATTCGAGGCATCGTGAGCCTGTCGAACGGCTCGGGATGGTTCGAGGGATGGTGAGCTCGTCGAACCAAAAGCCGGGGATTTTGCGGAGGGGATTAGCCCCGCACTTCAGTCAGGCGCCCTAGCCGACCCCCCACTTCCTCCTCATATCCGACTCGATCTTTCCGAACACAAATTTGCCGACGAGTATGCTGATGAAAGCGATCACGAACATCACTGCGATCACCTGGCTCATATCATTGAGCTCTCTTCCCATCATCAGGAGGTGGCCCAGCCCCAAGCTCACGAAGAGCAGTTCCCCTGCCATGAGCGACCTCCATGCAAAAGACCATCCTTGTTTTAAACCGGAGATAAAAGACGGTGTCGCAGCGGGCACTATCACCTCCCAGAAGAGCCGCCAGCTTCTGGCCCCCATGCTCCTCCCCGCGCGGAGATAAAGAGGCGGGACATTCTTGATCCCGGACTCGGTTGCGATCGTAATGGAAAACAGGGCCCCCATGATGACCACAAAAAGTATCGCCCGCTCATTCAGTCCGAACCAGAGAAGGGCAAGCGGCAACCAGCAGATGCTCGGCAGAGTTTGCAAACCTAATATGAGTTCCCCGATAGTCTCGTCCAAAATCCTAAATTTGCTTATCAGAAGCCCGAGACACCCCCCGAACACTATCGAGATGCCGTATCCTAACGCGATACGCCGGAGGCTGATTCCAATGGCAATTAAAAATGTCGAGTTTCGAAAACCCTCTATCAGGGTGCCGAGGACGGCCAAGGGCGAAGGGAAAAGATAATCCGGCCACAGTTTCAACCGCACCAAAAACTCCCATAACAAAATAAGCGCCACATAGAACGATATCTGCTTAAGTATTTTCTGCCGCACTTAATTCCTCTCTGAAGGTTTTCTCGATCTCGCTTCGCAACTCCGTCAAAACCGACCTCACGATCTCCATCAGGCCGAGGTCTTCGATGTGCCGTGGACGCTTCAAATCGATCTGGAAGCACGCCTTGATCTCCGCGGGGAGCGCAGAAAGGACGATCACCCTGTCCCCAAGACATACTGCCTCTCTTACATTGTGCGTGACGAAAATAACGGTCTTTTTCGTCCTCTCCCAAATTCTCTGGAGTTCATCATGAAGCATATCTCTCGTCTGAGCATCCAGCGAAGCAAAGGGCTCGTCCATGAGCAGGATCTCCGGATCCATGGCCCATGCCCTCGCGAGGGCAACCCGTTGCTTCATGCCTCCGGACAACTCATGGATATACGAATCCTTAAACTTGATGAGATTCATCATATCGAGATACTCGAGGGCTATTTCTTGTCTTTTGCGCTGCGGGATCCTCTTCATCTTTAGCCCAAACTCCACATTCTTCTGCGCCGTCAACCATGGAAACAACCCCAATTCCTGGAAGATGATCAACCTGTTCGGGCTGGGCCCGGAGATCGGTGTGCCCTTGTACAGCGCCTGGCCTTTTGACGGATTTTCTAACCCGGCAATAATATTCAGAAGCGTTGTCTTCCCGCACCCCGATGGCCCGACAATGCAAAGAAATTCTCCGTCCTCAACCTCCAGATCGATATCCTTCAATACCGTCAGGAATCCATGCCGGGTCCTAAAACGTTTTGAGACATCGTGTAGTTTCAGCTTTGCCATGCCTATTTATTCTCGATATTCTCCAAGCCCTTCTCGCGCAAAACTTCGTTCAACACAGTGAGATCGTAGATCCCGGAAAGATCCGGAAATTCTTTACCGAGGAATCCCTGCTCGAAGGCCCACCGGGCGGATGTGAAGAGCGAATTCTGGATAGGGTCATACGTCACCTTCAGGCGGGCGAACGCCTCGTCGAGGACATCCGCGGGCAAAGCCTTCCCCGTGATCCTCTTCAGCTCTTCATTCAAGATACCTTTCGCCTCGGGCAAATTCTGATTGATCCATCCCGTGAGATCGACGTGGCATGCGACCCACTTTTTGACGAGATCCCGGTGCTCGCGCATGAATTTTTGGCTCACGATTATATGAGCGGTCACGAATTCTCCGTTCGGCCAGATCGACCGCTCATTCAGGTACAGTCTCCCGTGACCTTCCTTGATCAAGCGGCTCACCCACGGCTCCACCGTCCAGGCTCCGTCTATCTCCTTTTTGAGAAAAAGAGTAAGCTGATCCGGATTGGCGATAGGGATGACCTGAACATCCCCGCCCCTTTCTCGCAGGGTGAATCCATTCGTTTTAAGCCATCCTCTGAGAGCGACATCCTGGGTATTGCCCAGCTGGGGCGATGCGATCTTCCTGTTGTGGAAATCCCCTATCTTCTGAATTCCGGAATCCTCACGGACCACGAGGCCTGCTCCCCCGCTCGTGGCTCCTGCGACGATCTTCAGGGCGCTCCCTTTGGACTTAACGTATCCGTTGATGGCGGGATTTGGCCCTATATACGTAAGGTCGAGCTCTCCCGCGAACATCGCTTCTATCGCCGAGGGGCCTGCGTTGAATATCTTGACGTCTATCTTAACGTCGTTACCCAATTCTTTCTGAAATGCGCCGTTCGCGATGCCGATGACCGCCTGCGAATGGGTTATGTTCGGGAAATATCCGACCCTGATCACCTTCTCTTCCGCATGGGCGGGACCCGGCACCAAGGGTAAGAATAAGAAGTGCGCCCCTGTAATGATCCGAAGCATGATCGGACTATATTTCATGAGGACCCCTTATAATAGCTTATCCGCGAGGCTCATCGCATTCGATACGAGCGCCTCGAGCTCTTCTATCTTCTTCAACCTCTCCTCGTATATCTTCACGATACCCTTCTCCTCGTCCGTGAGTTCAGACGATGCGGACTGGATAATGCGCTTGAACTCCGAGATCATGTCAGAGACTTCGGCCATCCTCCTCTGAACGCCGGATTTCAGCTTGCCTGCCATCACCTTCTTCACATCCAGGTTCGCTTCATAGTAGTCTTTTCTGGAGCCCTTCACCCATATGTTCCGTACGGCCCCCCACTTCTCGAGCTCCCGTATATTGAGGCTTATGTTGCCCTTGCTCACCTTGAGCTTGCTCGCCATGTCATCGAGGGAGAGGGGTCTCTCGCTTAAGTAGAGGAGGGCGTAGAGTTGGGCGATGAATTTGTTCAGGCCGAAGCTGTCACACAGCGTGCCTATTCCTTCCATAAACCTGTGCTGGGCGTTCTCTAATTTGGTATTCATGGCTTTCCCTTCTTTTATTACGTTTAGAACATTCTAAACGATTATATATTATTCATAATGCGTTGTCAAGCATATATGATGAAAGATGCCGCAATAAACCCTGTTGACATTCTTAACGCAGATCTGCGCAGATCGAACGCAGATCGTCGCAGATATCTGCGTAAATCCGCGTTTGATTTGCGAATATCTGCGTTAAAATAGAGATTAAAGTCAGCACAGTTTTTGACGCTATCTGATGAAAAAATGAAAATGTCATCTCTCGCGCCCTCTAAAAATATTGAATGCTATAAATTGCAGGCCTCTCAGAGCAAGTTTCAGCTGGGTAAATGACCTTATCCGAAGCGCATGCCCTAACAATTTTCGAGGGCGCAAATAGAATTGTACGAATGCCCTCTTCTGCCATCTCACCATATCCTCCTTGGACATCTCAGGCAGATGGTGGACCGGTTGTGTGTAGACACCGTAGTTGTCGTAATCGTAGCTGTCGATGAGGTTGCGCTCGGAGAGGTAGTCAAATACCTCGCTTCCCGGATAAGGCTTCAGGATGAGGAATTTGGCGAAGTCCGGATCAAGCTCGATGGCGAGCCGTATCGACTGCTCTACGGACCTGGCCGTCTCTCCCGGGAGGCCTATGATGAAGAACGCCCAGGTCTCAAAGCCGAACTTCTTGGCGAGGGAGAATGCGCTCTTCACCTTCTTTAGATCGATGTTCTTCTTCGCGAGCCTCAGCACCTCATCGCTCCCCGACTCTACTCCGAACCCGAGGTTCCTCACGCG
Organism: uncultured Planctomycetia bacterium; assembly: GCA_964354545.1. Lineage (GTDB taxonomy): Bacteria > Omnitrophota > Gorgyraeia > 2-01-FULL-45-10 > JAHFGN01 > CAYHAE01. Next base: position 15,828 of record CAYHAE010000005.1, on the reverse strand, counting down.
TATTGATCTGAGCGCCCTCAAGATATCTTCGTCGACAAAATCGGCCCTGAGGCCGTTCATGAATTCAAACTGCAGATCGTATCCCCTTTCCCGGACCCGTTCGCAGAAATCGACGACCCTTTTCTTGTTGACCGTGAACGTATCGTCCGCGATGTGGATCTCTTTCGCATGGTACGAATCGACGAGGCGGTCTATCTCACGGACAATATTGTCAACGCTCCGCAGCCTGACGCGCCGCGTGAACATGTATTTGCTGCAGCAGAAGGTGCAATCCCCCGGGCATCCGCGGGACGTCATGATGGTGGCGACGGGGGTGCGGACGGCATCGGGCGGGGCATAGCATGCGAGGGATCTGAGAAGGCCGGTGTCGGGGAACTCTATTTCGTCGAGGTCCTCGATGAGCTCCCGGGGGCTGTTCCGGATAACGTCGCTTCCCACTTTATAGAGGATGCCGCGTATGTCGGAATAGGACCCCGTGCCGTCCTCGATCCTTTCCGCGAGCTCTACGACGGTCTTCTCGCCTTCGCCAAAGGCCACGAAATCCACGCACGTCTCGCGGATCAGTTCCAAAGGGGCTATGGTCGCGTGTATCCCTCCGAAAATGACGCGGATAGACGGATCGAATTTTTTTGTCTCGGATGCCCACCTGAGCCCGTCTTTGACCGTCGGCGTGACGCTCGTGATGCCGACGGCCCTTGGGTTGAACGACTCAAGCGTCCCTCTGAACGTCTGCGGCGTGACCCCGTCGACGTCGACATCGAGCAGCCTCACGTCATGGCCGCGTTTCTTGAGAGCCGCGCCTATATAGAGCACGCCGAGCGGAGGATATATCGGAGACATCTTTACCCCGTATACCTTCTCCTGAGACGGATTGACCAGTAGGACCTTCATCGCTGCGACCTCTTCACTACGCCGATGCAGAAGATGGACGGGCACAAGACCTCTCTGAAACGCTTTGGCAGGCGGTTTATCACGAAGCCCGCCGCCTTCAATAGCCCGATGAGCCACCCGCGCCTCGTCCACACGCCGGGGTCGTTGATGACTTCGCCGTCACAGTACACGACATCGAGGCCCGCGTCTTCCATTTCGCGCCTGAGACCCTTGAGGTCGTACCTGTGGCAAAATGGTATCGTCTTCTTCAGCGACGCCAGGAAAAGAAAATTATACAACGCATTTCTTGTATTCACGACCCTCACCGATACGAGCCCGCCGGCCTTCGTGACCCTTGCCATCTCCGACAGCATGCCTATCCGCTCGCAGCGATCGCTCCAGTGCTCCAACACGCCTTCATTGAAAGTCGCGTCGAATATCCCGTCTTTGAACCGCGTGCGCTCAAGCTCGCCCTTGAGGCACTCCACATCAAGAGGGCCAAAATAGCCCTCAGCGAGTTCCTTGAGGCGGCGTGCTGCCTGGAGGCTCTTCTCGGAGCAGTCCATGAGGGTAACCTTCCGCCCTGCGGTCGCAATGGCGATGCCAAACCGTCCTATGCCGCATCCCGCCTCCAGAAAAGCTGCCGCGGAGGGGTCCTTTATGAGAGATGATATCCATCGCGTGGAGACCAGCCGGGTGAAGAACTCCCTGCACACGTAGGGCGGGAAGTACTCGTGCTCGCTCTCCAATTTATCGACCCATACCTCTGATACTGCATGCGCGCTCATCGTCGACCCCGTGAGGCCTCCTGCATCCTGCTCACCCCGTGCGTCACCCTGAAGAGCCTGATCGCCTCCTGCAGATACGACACCAAAAGCGCCGGGGACCGCGTCGCGGAAATGGTCCTCAGTATGAACCGCGGATCGAGCATGACGCTTCTGAATGCGATCGCCTTCAATTGGGCGAGCCTGTCCTTTTTCATATAGAGGGTGTCCGCGACGGGCTCGAAAAACCCGTACACGCGCGCGAGGGCGTCGTCAGACCTCAAAAGCCCGTTCTGCTTCGCGTACTCATAGAGCTCCGTCCCCGGGAATGGGTAGGAGAGGCTGAAATTATACATATCGGCAGGCAAGGACTTTGCGAACCGGATCGTCTCGTGAAAAGTATCCTCGCTTTCCCACGGCAGCCCGATGACGAAGTTCAGGTACGTCTTGATTCCGTGCCTCCGGCACATCGCGACCGCATCCTTGGTCTGCGAGAGCGTAATGCCCTTTTTCATCTTGTCAAGGAGGTCCTGGCTGCCGCTCTCCACTCCGAATCCGATCACCGTGCAGCCGGAGCGCTTCATGAGCCCCAGCATCTCGTCGTCGACCATATCGACGCGGCTATTCGTCATCCACCGTATGGAAAACTTCTTCTCTATCATGAGACGGCATATCTCGAGGACCCACTTTTTGTTGAATGTGAACGTATCCGCCCTTATCCAGAAATTCCTTATGCGGAACGAACGTATGCACTCTTCGAGTTCCGCTATCACGTGTGAGGGCGAACGAAGCCTCAAGGCCTTCCCGCCCACTTTTCCCGCGAGACAAAAGATACAACGGAACGGGCATCCCCTGCCTGTGAAGATCGTGGTAAAAGTCTCCCTCGTATCCGGCATCTTGTAGAACTCGTTTTTTATGAGGTGCCGCGCAGGCATCGGAAGGGTGTCGAGGTCGCCGTCGAACGGCCTCGGGGGATTGTTGACGATCTCCTCGCCTCTCCTGAAGCTTATCCCCTTGATGGAATCGAGAGGACGGGAGCGGGCGATATCATCCATGACGAATTCCGGCTCGTAATTTATGAAGATGTCGAGGCGGGGGTTCATCCTCAGTATCGATTCGCTCTCATCTCCCACATATCCACCCTTCCCTACCGTAAGACAGCCGCTGTCGATCCTCTTCGCGATGTCGCATGCCCTCAGGTCATCGCTCAGGGTCGACAGGGTCGTGCTTACCGCGAGCAGGGAGGGCCGCTCCCTCTCGAGGTCGCGTTCGAGGTCCGGCCACCCTTTCTTTTCAACCGGGTAGTCTCTCACGAAACAATGGTATCCTGCCTTTTCGAGCACGGCAGCCATGTACGCGAGATCCATGGGAGGAGAGATGAGCTGACCCGTTTCGCTCTCGAGATACGACTGACAACGGTCGCTTCTGTCGTAGAGGCCGGTGGGAGGATATATGAGGACTGCTTTTTTTCTACTATCGTTCATAGTGCCTGGTAAGAATTCTTTTTGATCCAATCCCATATGTAAAAGAAACCCAACGCGAACAGGATGATGAAGAACGGGTGCAGCGGCGCCCTATGCCGCGCTATGATGATCTTGAAGAATAAGGGGTGCGATGCAAGGTAATAGACAAATAAGAAGATCAAGAGATACGCGGAACCCCTCGCCAAACGCGCGAAGAACAGCCTGATGCCTCCGATGACCATGAATGCGTACATGTAGAAAAGCATATATGCGCCGAATAGGTTATTGTATTTCGATGGTATGACGAGGACGTATGGATTGAAGTAGCCGACGAAGTTGAGGAAGAAGAACCTGTGGACGTTGCCCGCTACCGACTTTGTAAAGAGGAGCGTTATCTGCTTCGGATGTTTCAGAAACGCCCTTACGGATTCCGGTACGCTTGCGAACGGATTGAAGCCGAGGCTGTCGAGTTCGGGGTTGAGCGCCGCATACGTCCCGACCCCCTGGCTCATCACCAGCGATGACGCCCTCTTATGCCATGTGCCATCCCTGAATTGATATCGTGAATACATATATTCGGCGGGCATGGAGACCGCTATCGAAATGAGGAGGAGGACGATGAGGTTCACGAACTTCTGCCGCAGCCTCATGTGAGGGACAAAGAACAAGAGCCATAGGGCAATGAATACGGGAAAGAGCACCATGATCGACCGGATGCCGTTCATAAGCCCGAATACGACGCCAAGCGCCGCGGAACGCCAGAGATGGCGCGTGCCCTTTTCGCCGTACCGTTCGATGAGGACGAGCGCTATGTACAGAAGCGGTATCATGAGCGCCTCCGGTTCGAGCACTACGGACAGGTATATGAGCGACATACAGAAGGCGGTGAGGAGGCCCGCCGTTCTGGATATCCTCTCATCGCTCGTGAGCCTCTGTGCGATGAGGTATACGAGCGGCGCGAGCAGGGCTGCGAAGAGGCTCTGTACGAACGCAACGATATAGTAGCTGTGACCGAAGAGTTTGTATACGAGGCCGAGGAAGATCCAATAATATGGCCCGAATATGCCGAAACAGAGAGAACCGTCAGTGATGCTCTTGAAGTCTTTCGCGATCTTCATTCCGTTCGCATCATAGCCGGTTCCGTCACAGCTCGCAGTAGGATACGTGTCGCCTACCTGGCCTATGAGGATGACGCTGAACGCAATCCTCGCCACGAGGGCGATTATGTACACGACAATAAGAAATCTTGCTCTGGGAGAAAGAGCCCTGCCTATCGAATTGCATGCTTTTTTCAGGAAGTCCCATGCATCGAGGAAGAATGACACGACGAAGACCGTGCCGATCGCTGCCAAATCCCGCATAAAACCGTTCTTTGCCAAGAGCACGATGAGCGCGAGGAATGCGAGCGGATATATGAGAGCGCGGTCGTCGTCCGGAGCCCTCTCTACCCACCCGTTCTTTACGACACGCGCTGTCTTATATGCAAAATAGGAGAAGAATAGAAACATCGCCAAAAGGACGTAGAGGTAGTACACCTTGTTTAAAGGATTCGATACTGCAAGCCTCGCCTTGAGATCGACCGCGAGGATCGCGACTTGCGCGAGAAACCACGGCTTCAGGATTCCCGAAAAAGCAACGCCCATCGGCCGCTTATACCATCGGCTCGTACACCAGGCCCATGCGAGACCAAGCCCCCAGTAGACGACCGGCACAGGCATAGACCAGTAAACCGCAGGAATAGAACACAGCTTCGCGTCGAGCGCCTTATAGGTAATGGCGAACCCCAGCACACAGAACGCCGCACCGCCCAATAGATGCAAGAGCCGCTTCATAGTTTTCCCTCCCGCGCCCTCTCCTTCAGATGAAAAAGGTTGAGGATGTAGAGGTACGTATCCCTGAATAAATGCACCGTGCTCTTCTTGTGCGGCAGCTTTATGAAAAGGGCGGGGACCTCTACGATCTTTTTATTGGCGCGCCTCGCGCGAAAGACAAGCTCCGTATCCCAGAACCAGTGGTTGTCCTCTACCTGTGTAACGACGTCGAGCATCGTGTCTCTCCTGAAAAACTTGAATCCTGTTTCGGAATCGATACCCTTTGTGCCGAGCACCCTGTTGGAGAACCGTATGTACCCCTTGCTCACGACAAACCGCACAATGGAATGGTGGCTCAGGTCAAAGACGCGTCGGGCGAGCACGAGGTCCGCCCCCTTCTCGAGCTCCAGGAGGACTGCCGGGAGATAGCGCGCGTGGACCTCGAGGTCGATGTCCAGGAACCCCATCATCCTTCCTCTCGCAGCGAGAAAACCGTCCGTCACGCTGCGGCCGCGCCCTACGTTCTTCTCGTGATATATCTTCCGCAGCGCGCGCGAGGGGTTCTCGCGCATGATATCTTCGATGACCTCCCTTGAGTTGTCGGGGCTCCTGTCGTCGACGAATATGACCTCGTACGAATATTTCGTGAGGTCCATGATCTCCGCGATCTGCGTGAAATTCTGCTTCAGGTGGAGTGCATCATTATAGCAGGCGATCACTACTGTCACATCGACACCGGCAGTATCTTTTTTCATAACGGCTTCTTCCTTTTCAATAGCGTTATCACCGCGCTCGATATCCTCTCCGCGTCCCTTCTCGCAAGCTCCGGGAACAAAGGAAGCCTCACGAGCCTCCGCGCGACGCGTTCCGTGACAGGGAGGTCCCCTTCTCCATACCCGAGCACTTTCTTTCCATAAGGGGAGGTGTGGAGCGGCACATAGTGGAACGTCGCCGAAATGCCGCGCCTCCGGAGCGCCTGCAGCAGGCCGTCCCTCACTCCGTCCTTTTTGACAAGGAACCAGAATATGTGCCCGTTCGGCGTCGAATATTCCGGAATGACGGGAAGGTCGATGACGCCCTCCCGCGCGAGCGGTACGAGGGCCTCGAAATAATGGTCGAAGATCTCCGCCCTTCTCCTCGTAATAGAATCCAGCCTCTTTAACTGTTCTGCGAGAATGGCCGCGAGGAGGTCGGACGGTATGAAGCTCGATCCCACCTCGAGCCACGTGTACTTATCGACCTCACCCCTTAAGAAGGCGTTCCTATTGGTCCCTTTTTCCCTTATGATGTCCGCCTTTTTCGCATGCGCGTCGGAATTGGTGAGGAACGCGCCTCCTTCGCCGCACGTGATATTCTTTGTGACGTGAAAACTCAAGGCGCCGATGTCGCCTATCGTTCCCAGGGCCCTGCCCTTGTACGAAGCGCCTATCGCCTGGGCAGCGTCCTCGATGACGGAGATCCCGTGGCGAGACGCGGTCTTCATAAGGGCGTCCAGGTCGCACGATACGCCGGCGTAATGGACGGGGACGACCGCCTTCGTCCTCTTTGTGATGAGCTTCTTCGCTTTATCGATGTCGATAGTGAGCGTCTCCGGCTCTATGTCGCAGAAGCGGGGAAGGCCCCCCTGTCTTATGATCGCATTTACCGTCGACACGAACGTGAAGCTGGGGCATATGACCTCGTCGCCGCGGCCGATGCCCAGAGACATGACCGCCATTTCGAGGGCGTGGGTTGCGGACGTCGTGAGGTACGCATACCGCACGTTCAATCGCCGCGCGAGGGCTCGCTCGGCGCGCTTCGTATAGACACCGTTGCCGCCTATCGCCACTTCAGAAATCGCCCGCGCGGCCGCCTTTAATTCTTCGCTGCCAAGGCTCGGGTGTGTGAACGGGATCCTCTTCATCTCCTCACCGCCTCTTTACGATACATGTTCATAACTCCTTTCGAAGAACATCTTTACCGCTTCCCGCAGAAGCCTCACGAAGCTCGTCTTTGTATACCGGTAGTACATACATGCGTAGGAAAGGAAACCGAACGTATCGAACGCGATGTTCCGCGGAAAGCGGATCAAAACACGCACGAGAGGAAGGAAGAAAGGGAACTTCACGGTGAAGATGAAAAATTTTTGCAGGTTCACGATCTTTTCAATATCCGGCATAGCGAGAAGGCTGGCCTTATACGAACCTCCGATCCTCGCGAGGTCGTCCTTCGAGACGAAACCCTCTTGGAGCGCCCGCTCGGTAAGCTCCAGCCTCGGGAACGGCTGGAATATGGAGCACCAGCTGAAGGTCGGCTTTAAACGCATATTGACCTCCAGCGTCTTGTAGGCGTCCGAGAGCGTCTCTCCCGGCAGCCCCAGCATGTTCGTCGTCCTGAAATTGAGCCTGTGCTTCCTGAAGAGCCGCGCCGCGCGTGTAAGCTGCTCGTCCGAGATCTTCTTTTTGAGTATCTCGTTGCGCCGGACCTCATCCCCCGTCTCGACGCCCATGTCCACGACCCTGCACCCCGCGTCCTTGAGGGCCGATACGAGCTCGCCGTCGACCATGTCCGCTCTCACATATGCGATGAAGGGTAGATCTATTTCTTTTTTGTATTTCGGCAAGAATTCATAGAGCCATTTCTTGTTGAGGACCCAGGTATCGTCCTGGAAATAGACGAGCTCCAATCCGTAGCGCCTCTTCACCTCTTTTATCTCGTCTATCACGTTCTCGACCTTTCTGTGCCTCACAAAAGACCCCTTCCCCTTATAAAGCTGCATAGTGAGGTGGTTGAAGCAAAAGGTGCACCGGTAGGGGCATCCCCGCCCTGACATGAAGGATTTTTCGGGGCTTCTCGCCAAAAAGCCGTATTTATAATAGAGGGACCTGTCCGGCAGGGGCAGCGAATCCAGGTCAGCGACAAGGTCCCTCACGTCGTTCTTATAGACCCTCCCTCCGCGCTTCGCCCACAGATTCTTGATCGTCGTGACGTCACCCTTCGAATCGACGCGGTCGGCGAGCTCCGAGAGCGAGAGCTCCCCCTCGCCGACGCATATGATATCGATCGCGTCCTCTTCGATGATATCCGGAAAGAATGTTGCGTGGGCCCCTCCGAACGCAACGAGGACATCTCTTCGCGCCCTCTTGATCTCCCTCGCCACGCCCAGCGCCCAGGGGAACTGCGCGGTCATCGCGGAAAAACAGATGATGTCGGGTCTCGCTGCCAAGGCCTCTCTCACGATACGGTCCTCGCGCCCTATGAAGACGTCGCATGCGTGGCCCCTCGACTTCACGGATGCCGAGAGGTACATCGGACCCATCGTCTCATACCATATGTGCTGCAAGAACGCTAATTTAGCCATGTCCGCCTTCCGCGCGCAGGTATCACCATAACTTCTCCAGGTCCTCCTTGCCGGGATTGGCCGTGTTCTCGAAATATGACGGGTGCCGGTCCTTTGTGAAATGTTCGACCGGCCCCGAATTGAACAATCTGTATATAAACGCAAGAGGCGTCAAGATCAGGTAGAATGCCGCCGACAGGACGATCCGGGAGTTGATATGCCCTATGAAAGAACCGAACCTCATCCACCATCGAGCGATGACGTCGACGGCGGGGATCTCAAAGAGGAGCCCGATCATCAGGACGAGCGCGACCCACAAGGGCCACTGAACGTGAAAAATGAGACAGCCCACGACACACGCCGCACACAGCACGATGATGGTTTTTGACACGTCCTGTCTGGTCATCGCGTCTCTCCCTGGCACGTTTTAGAAAAGTGTGTAGACAAACGGTGCTATCGCCGAACTGCTCGAGAGCATGATCAAAACACCCAGCAAGAGCATCACGATGATGATCGGCAGAAGCCACCACTTCTTCCGCTCTTTCAAAAAACACCACAGGTCCTTCAGGAACTCCATGTCAACCTCCCCATCCAAAATGCGAACCGCCCGTATCAAATTCGAAGCACTAAATCCGAAATACGAAATAAATTCGAAATTCTAAATCCGAAACTCGAAACAAATTCGAAGCACTAAATCCGAGATACGAAATAAACTCAAAAGTCCTGTCTTGTGGGTCATGTTTTTCCGCTTCCCGCTATTCTTTCGAATTTCGATATTCGAATTTAACGCATCGTCTTCGCGTAATTTTTGTTTCGGATTTCGATATTCGGATTTCGTGTTTATTAATCAAGTTCGTACTCCTCCCGCCAGTCCCTCTCCTCGTGCCACTCCGGCTGTTCTCTCTTATCGAAAAGATACCTTCCCATCACCAGGTAATCCATATCCGTCCTCATGAAACATCTGTATGCGTCGTCAGGGGTGCACACGATCGGTTCGCCCCTCACGTTGAAGCTCGTATTGACCATGACGCTGTAGCCGGTCCTTTTCTTGAATGCGCGGTGCAGCTCCCAGAAGAGCGGGTTCGTCTCCCTGTGAACGGTCTGCAGGCGCGCCGAATAGTCCAGGTGCGTCACCGCAGGTATGTCTGAGCGTAGGAAATAGAGCTTCTCCCTTATCGGCAGCTGGTGATAGCCCGGGGGCAACGGGGTGCACCTCTTCTTCTCGACGTCGGCGATCAACAGCATGTACGGCGACGGCCTGTCGATCTGGAAATACTCCCTCGCGTCCTCATAGGCAACCGACGGCGCAAAAGGCCTGAAGCTCTCCCTGAACTTTATCTTCACGTTCAGCCTCTTCTGCATATCCTTGTTCCGCGCATCGCCCAGTATGCTCCGTGAGCCGAGGGCCCGGGGTCCGAATTCCATCCTCCCCTGGAACCACCCGACGACCTTCCCGTCGGCGAGGAGGCCTGCCGCCTCATCGCACAGCGCGGAAGCGTCTCCATAATATGCAGAGCGGGCCTTGACCTTTCGCGCGGTGAGCACGATGTCGAGGTCGGAAAATTCCGGCCCCAGAAACGACCCCTGCATCGCATCGAGCCCGGCGCCGGCCTTCCGCGGCTTGCCGAAATACGTATGGTACGCCGCATACGCGGCCCCCACCGATCCGCCGGCGTCTCCCGCAGCGGGCTGTATCCATATGTCCTCGAACATGCCCTTTGCGAGGAGCCGCGCATTGGCAACGCAGTTCAGCGCCACGCCTCCGGCCATGCAGAGCGCCCGCGCGCCGGTCAGCCTTTTCGCCGTCGCTCCCATCTTGATGACGATCTCCTCCGTGACCCTCTGGATCGCGAGTGCGAGGTCCGAGTGGTGCTGTTCTATCTCCGCTTCGGGCTCCCTCTTCGGGAACCCGAAGAGCTCTTCCCATTTCTCATCGTTCACCATCCTCAGGCCTGTCGCATAATCGAAGTAAGCCTGGTTCATCCAGATGGAACCGTCCTCTTTCACGTCGACGAGGTTGGTCTTGATGATATTGATGAATTTTTTTACCCGCTCCGATGCGGGGTCGCCATAGGGGGAAAGCCCCATCACTTTGTATTCGCCTGAGTTGACCCTGAACCCCAGATAATAAGTGAAAGCCGAATAGAGCAGCCCCGCCGAATGGGGGAACCTCATCTCCCTCAGCATCGTGATATCCGCGTCTCTGCCATGCGCGATCGCGGCCGTTGCCCACTCGCCGACCCCGTCGATGGTGAGGATCGCTGCCTCCTTGTGCGGGGAGGGATAGAACGCGCTCGCGGCGTGTGACACGTGATGGCCTGAAAAAAGGAGTTTTACCTTCCGTGTATCAAACCTCTCGATCTTTGAAAGCTCTCCCACGATCAGGTCTTTCTGGAACAGCTTCTCTTTTATCCATACGGGGATGGCGGACGAGAACGACCTCACGCCCCTCGGCGCATACGCATAGTACGTCTCGAGGAGCCGCTCGAACTTCAGGAGCGGCTTGTCATAAAAGACCACCGCATCAAGCTCGCGCGGGGAAAATCCGCTGTACTGCAGGCAAAACCGTATCGCATTCCCGGGGAACGAAGGGTCGTGTTTTTTGCGAGTGAACCTCTCCTCCTGGGCGGCGGCGACTATCTCTCCGTCGTGCAGGATCGCTGCGGCCGAATCATGGTAGAATGCGGATATGCCGAGAATGGTTGTGCTCATATCTTTACCAAATAAATTTGAAATCTGAAACGTGGATAATACTCTACACGTTAAGTCCGAAACACGAAATCCGAATATCGAAACAAATCCGAAATCCTAAACACGAAACCAACCATTTTTTTTCGAATTTCGAATTTAACATGTCATCTACTTGCGGTTCTTTGTTTCGGATTTTCCGCCAAAGGCGGATCCGTATTTGGCGGACGATATTCAAATTTCGGATTTGGTGCTGCATCTTCGCCGCGCTCTACGCGTATTTAGCGAGCACCGCTTCCCTCATCCTCACGAACGCCATAGGATCGGCAATGAGGTCGGTGGCGCTCCACGCATCCATGCAGTATCTCTTCATATACTCATAAGGTAAATAGCCGTACCCTTTGACGGCCCAGGCAGTGCCCCACGAATTTTTGAACTTAAATCGCCTCTTTGAATCGTCATAGCCGGCCACGCATACGGCATGGCCTCCCTGTAATTCTTCGTCCTTCTTGGGAAGGGGTATGACGCCGCTCTTGGCAACTTTCTTCGTAAACCACGACTCAAATACCTCCAGGCCCGCGAGGAAAGGGCCGTTGACCACAAGGCTTCTCTTCATCTCAAGGACCGTTTCGAGCCTCGCGTATGCCTTGATCCTGTACCTCTCTGCCTCCTTATCCGCATTCGGACGAGGCAGGTCTGCCTGGTGCGGACGGTACGGCCAGAACGATTCCGGGGCAACGCCGTATGTGAGGAGGACCTTCATCGCGATCCGGGGATACGTGCCCTCTGCGTCAGGCATGCCGTCGGACTCCTTGCACAGGTGATAGAGGTAGCGCGGTGAGAGCTCTATGAGTTTCCTGTATTCCTTCGTATCCTGATATTCCTTGACGCCTACCACCGACGCGAATGCGACACACGTCCCTTCGTCACCCTGGTCCCTCACGGGCGTCATGGAGCGGGTGTGATCTACCTCGGGCGGCAGGGGTATCGGCGGCAGGACCATCCCCATCGGGATATCCCTCAGGTCCTCCGGGTCCTTTCTGCACCCTAAACCGTGATATTTTTTTCTTTCGGGCATCGCTTATATCTGAAATAGAGCGCTAACGTTACGCAGAGGCTTACAAGCATCACTGCGTTGGCGAGCACGATGATCGCATTTTTTAGATACGCACCGTACGCGATCCACAGCACGACCCCCGCCGAAAGCTGCAGCAGGGTGAGCACGCTCACATCGTTCGCAGACTTGGTCCTGTAGATCTTGACGATCTGCGGGATGAATGCGCATGTCGTTAAAACAGCCGCGCTTGAACCTATGATTGACCAGTACATCTCTTTAATCCTTTTTGATCTTAACAACGCTGCGAGGGCCGTATTTAAGGTACGTGGTCGCAAATGCGTAAAAATACCAGCGCAGGTACGCCGGCAGCCACTTCACCACGCGAAAGCGGCTTGTGCCGCAGGTCCTCTCGAACCACACAACGGGAACCTCGCCTATCTTCCAGCCGAGCCGGTGGCACTTCACAAGGAGCTCTATGCTGTACGTGAACCCGCGGGATGATTCGATCGGAATGGTATCGAGCAGTCGACGGGAAAAGAGACGAAATCCATTGCTCGCATCGCGGGTTGGAAGTCGGGCGAAGCGATAGAGGGTGAAGGCCGACGCCCGAACCAACAGGGCCTTCAGCCAGGGGCATCCCTTCATGAGACCGCCTTTCATGAACCTGCTCGCTGAAACAACGTCACACCCCTCCCGAAACGCACGATACATGGCATCGACGATCGCCGCATTATGGATGTCATCTGCGGGAAAGACAAGCGCGGCAGGTGCCGTGCTCGCGCGAAACCCTGTCACCACTGCACCGTGTGCCCCGTGACCCCTGTTCTTGACCAACCGGATATTAAAAGAGGCGTGATACGACCGGAGCGCCGCAAGCGTATCATCGTCGTCTCTATCATAACAAATGAGTATTTGAAAAGGAGTTTTGACATGCGTGCGGAGGCCTTCCAGGACGTTTATGATGTTTTTCCCTTCATTGTAGACAGGGATAATGACATCGAATTCACTCATATCTTATTCGCTCCTGCCCTCACCCGGCGAACCGCGGAGTCGGCAAGGGGATTACGTACCTTCCCTTGAACCCTTTTTGCGTGAGCTTTGGAATAAGCTCATCCGCGATATGCCACGACAAGATCAATGCATATTCCGGCTGATCTTCAAACAGCCGGGATTCCTCTACGACGGGAATAAGCGTCCCCGGCATATATTTTCCGATCTTGCGGGATCCCTTGATTTCAACCACATAATCCAGGATCCCATCGTCTATTCCTGTATAGGTGATCAACGTGCTCGCGCGCGACGGGGCGCTGATCCCGCAGATACGCGCGCCCTTCTTCTTGATATCGAGAAGCAGTGCATATAACTGAAGCTTGGAGAGGATAACGCGTTCTCTGAACTTGTTCAATTGAAGCATCAGGGGCCCCGCAGAGGTCTCTTCGCTCAGGATGGCCTTCACCGATGGTTGTACGGGGTACGCAGATGACCTCGCGGAATACACACGGATGGAGCCGCCGTGCGTGGGGATACGTTTTGCATGGATCACCTCAAGCCCGTGCGTTTTCAGGAGATGCGCGAGGCTGTGGAGCGAGTAGTATCGCAGGTGCTCGTGATATATGGTATCGTACTGCAGGGTGTCGATAAGGCTCATCAGGTAGTGAGACTCGGAGATGAAGACACCTTTCTCGCCGAGCAGCAAAAGGATGCTCTCCGCGATTTCATGGATATTCTCGATGTGTGCGAATACGTTGGTGGCGGTCACTACTTTCGCAGGGCCTTGCCTATCCTTTACTTTTTCTGCTATACCGCGCCCGAAAAAAGCGATCTCAGTCGGGATTCCCTGCTCTATCGCTAAGTTCCCCGTGAGCGTCGGCTCGATGCCATAGACGCGATGACCGCCCTTCTTGAAATTACTGAGCAAGGTCCCGTCATTGGATCCGATGTCCACGATGAGGTCATCGGGGCCTAACGCGATCATACCTTGACACTCCCTGTACAGTTCGGCAAAATTCTCGCGCAGTATCTTCGTGGTACCGCTCGTATAGGGGTATTCCGGCGGAAACAGGATGCCCGGGTCTACTATGAGGCCAAGCTGAACCAGGTGACAGCGAGGACAGCAGAGTACGTGAGCGGGATATGCAGGCTGCTCCCGCGGCCGCTCGCCGATCGCATGCATCTGGTTTACGGGAGGCAGATAGCCCAAAAAAAGTACCGGCTGTAGATCCCGACATTCGCATACCTGGCAGCGTTCTACGACCACGCTTGAACCTGTTCCTGCGGCAAGCCTTATCTTATCCGCCATTTCGGTGCCCCTCCTCTTTCGTATGACCCTGCACGATAGCCGTGAGGCCAAGGACGCTTCGGGACTTTATAATGCGCTGCGTGCGGGTGCCTTGTGCGCATTTTTATCATACCACGCAGCAGCAATAGGTAAACCGTCTCGAAAGGCGCACGCGGGTCTGTACCCGAGTGCGGCAAGCTTTGCAATATCCGGGCAGCGCCTCAGGGTACCGCCGCTTCGCCGCTCGCCCGGCACGATCTCGACGCGCCTGCCAAAATACTCGCCGACGAGGCGTGCGACCTCTTTGATCTTCATCTCTTCCGTTGTTCCGATATTGTAGATACCCATATGCGCACCCTTCTCCATCATAAGCATTACACCATCAATAAAATCGTCTATATACACAAAGGAGCGGGTCTCTTCCCCGGTTCCCTGAATGGGGAACTGTACCGGATCGCGCGGAACGTCCTTGAGCTTCCTCATGCCAAGTATCAATTGCGGCACTACGTGGTCCCACCCCATATCCGGCCCGTACACATTGTGGGGCCGGAATATCAAGACCCGGCCGATGTGCTTTCGCCCATAGTTCAATGCCACCATCTCGCTCGTTATCTTACCTGCCGCATAGGAATAGCGCGGATTCAAGGGGTCAGGGATGGTGAGGGGAACCGTTTCGTCCGTGGGAAACACGCGAGGCGTCTGGTAGACCTCAGAGCTCGATGCCACCACGAGCTCGCCGATGCCGTGTCTCATACACGCATCGATCACATTGATGATCCCTTTCACGCCTACCTCGAGGACCAGTTCGGGCTTGCTATAAAAAAACTCCGTCCCATTGACGAATGCGAGATGCACTACGCTCTCCACGCCCTTCGCTGCCTTTTCGACCGCTCCTGAATCCCTTATATCTGCCTCCACAAATTCAATATCATCTGCGATATCATCGAGACGCGCCGCAAGGCCCCTCGACAGGTTGTCGAACACACGCACACGTTCCCCGGCGCGAACCAACCGGTGTACGAGCACTGAACCTAAAAACCCGGCTCCCCCGGTTACCAGATACGATTTTCCATCCATCTTATCACCTCGCACGAGAATGTGGAGCCCCTCAGGCCTAAAGCCCGAGGGCTCCCTCCCCGAAGTAAAAACACATTCCGCAACTTCCTATCCCCTCTCGGGCTTGTGTCTCGCGGGAACGTGCAATTTTCCCCAGCGAGGAAAATTGCACTCGCGGAAAACCGCTCGCTCTCCCTCGCATACATTCTTTAGCGGGCTCGGGAACCATGCCCGCTCGCGGTTTTCACGTCCCGCTCGCCCCAATCCCTCGGGGGCCCCTCCGCACGATGCCACGTTGACTATTTTCTCTACCACACACCCAATGCGTAAAACGCGTGCGTGACTAAATTAAAAAATAGCGTATAGCGTTTAGTAAAAAGAAAAATGCCCGCATTATCCAGTCACCCGCCCGCTTTCCGTGTGAGCGTGTGGATGAGATTCTTTAGTGACCTAAAACGAGTTATGTGAGCACAATGAAAATGTTAGGTCTTTTGTGAAGGAGAAAAACGGTTCCTTGTAACA
>CAYHAE010000004.1:84247-96567 GCA_964354545.1 uncultured Planctomycetia bacterium | reverse complement strand
GATAAAGAAGATAGACTTCAAGGACATCGAGGACTGGAAGAGGGCGCAGGACGAGATATTGAGGGCACTGTAAACAAGGCCCGGGCATTTCACGGACTTCGGTATACGCTCCCCGCAAGCGGCGTAGACCTGAAGTCCGGCCCGGGCTTGTTATTTATAAATCCCAATTTCAAATACTACCAAATCCCAAATAATCTTAAAATCCCAAATCCAAAGTATTCTTTATTGGGATTTGGAGTTTGGGATTTATTTGGTAGTATTGGTAGTATTGAGATTTGGGATTTAATATGTGTCATTTCCTACGTACCTGAATTGGATATTGGCCATGCCCGTTTTTCTTATAGAAGAATGTCTCCCGGTGCGCTATAATAGTCGCACTATGGTTCGATTCGGCGACGTCTTATTAAAAAATAAGAACTTTACATTACTATGGGTCGCCCAGGTCATCTCCCATTTCGGCGACCGTCTCAGCCAGATGTCGCTCATCGCGCTCGTCTATCACCAGGCACCCGGCTCATCGCTCGCCCTCGCAACGCTCACCTCGTTCACCGTAATTCCCGTCTTCGTCATCGGGCCCGTCGCGGGCGCCTGGGTGGACCGGTGGGACAGGCGGGACGTGATGGTCATATCCGACATACTGAGAGGGCTCCTCGCGCTCTTCCTCGCGCTCTTCATAGTGCTCCGCCAGATGGCGTTCGTGTATCTCGTCATCTTCCTGATATTTTCGATCACGAGGTTTTTCATCTCGAGCAGGATGGCGATCATCCCGGAGCTCGTCACGAAAGACCAGCTTTTAATAGCGAATTCATTGCAGGACACTACCAAGATGATCGGCAATGCCATCGGACTTTTGGTGGCAGGGCTTATCGTCAATATCGCCTTCATCGGCGCCGTCGGCGGTTTCGTGATCTACAGCCTCTGTTTCTTCATGTCTGCGCTCCTCATGGGGATGATAGTGAAGAGAGAATTCCTCACTCATATCAAGGACGATATCATCGTCGCCACCCATGCGCTTGAGCAGTCGATCAGAAAGTCGATATTCGTTGAGATCAAAGAAGGTATACGCGCGATGCTCACCTATAGCGAGATGAGGTTCCTCCTCGCCATATTTTCACTCCTCATGGCGGGCATCGGCTCGGTGTACTGTGTCTTTGTGACGTTCGTTCAGGATGTGTACGGCAACGCGACGAAGGATTTGGGCTTTCTCATGCTCTATCTGCTTGCGGGCCTCTTTTCCGGCGTCATCACCTACGGCAGGCTGGGGCAGCGCCTGTCGAAGAAAAAGGCGATATTCACGGGCTTCGCGGCGACCGGGATCGCGGCGATGGTCTTCACGCTCTCGGTGAAAGCATGCCCGAGCATCACGGTAGGCGGGGTCTTAGCGTTTCTCCTCGGACTGGGGGTGAGCCCGATCATGGTATCGGCGAATACCCTCGTTCACGAGGTGATGCCGGAGGGTATACGGGGCAAGGTCTTCAGCTCGATCGAGGCCGTCATGCATCTCGCATTTTTGCTCTGCATGTTCGCAACGGGCATCCTCGACAATTATATTGATAAGGTATGGATCCTGGCGGGCAGCGGCGCTCTCTTTGCACTCTTTGGCATCGCAGGGCTGCTTCTGGGGATACGAAGGAGGGTTACTGCTTCTTAGTGACAGGATTACGCCCTTCTCGTTTCATCTTATCCAGACAGACTCTGTAGTAGATGCACACTGCGCAGCAGAGGTTCTCTTCTCCCCTCTCGCCCCGGTACCACTTCGTTTCGCATGTCCAGTAGACCCGGCATGTTTCGCAACAGTGCAGTTTGACTTCTGGCATCCGGACGTCCTCCTTATACGGTCTGTATCTAAAGTAATACAATGAGCATCATATGTCAATAAATTTTTGACTCAGGGAGTAGGCCGAGAGGTTGACAAAGGATTTTTTTGATGTATAATAGTCTTCCAAAAAGGATGAGTCAATGGCTCTGAGTACTTTCTACGGAGGTGTCCACCCGCCTGGTCTAAAGTCCGCCACGTCCCGTAGGCCCATAAAAAAAGCGAAGACCCCAAAAAAAGTTGTGATACCTCTTTCCCAACACACGGGCACTCCTTGTGAGCCTGCTGTCTCCGTAGGGGACGCGGTAAGCACCGGTACGCCCGTGGGCAAGACGGCGGCGTTCGTATCGAGCCCGGTGCACTCCTCTCTCTCAGGTAAAGTGACGAAGATCTCATACCATGCCCATCCCGTCCTCGGCAGGGCCCTCGCAGTCACAGTAGAGAACGACGGCACTATAGAAGAAAAAGAACTCTTCGCTCCGCGGAAAGAAGCGGAAGCCGCTGCCCTCTCCCGTGCAGCGCTTTTGGATATCGTGCGGAATTCCGGCATCGTCGGCCTCGGAGGAGCTGCGTTCCCGACGCACGTCAAGCTCTCCCCGCCCAAAGGGAAGAAGGTCGACACGGTCCTGCTGAACGGCGCTGAATGCGAGCCGTTCTTGACGTGCGACGAACGCCTCATGGCCGAAAGGGCTGAAGAGATCGTGCGGGGCCTCGGGGTCATCATCAGGATCCTGGAGATAGAGACCGTTTATATCGCGATAGAGGATAATAAGCCCGCGAGCGCACGAGCGATGGAGAAGGCGCTCTTGTCATTCTGCAGGGAATACGAGGCCCTGCGCGCGAAGGTCGTCACTTTGACGACCAAATATCCGCAGGGGGCTGAAAGACAGCTCATCAAGAGCGTAGTGAATCGAGTGGTGCCTGCGGGCGGCCTCCCCATGGACGTCGGCTGCGTTGTCCATAACGTGGGGACCGCGTATGCGATCTATGAAGCGGTCTATAAAGGGAAACCCCTTATCGAAAGGTGCGTGACTTTCACGGGTCCGTGCGTGAAAGAGCCGGTAAATCTCATCGTGCGGATCGGGACGCTCCTCTCGGACCTTCTGGAGGAGATCGGGGACTTCAAGGAGACGCCCGAGAGGGTCGTATTCGGCGGTCCTATGATGGGCATTGCGCAATTTACGATGGATGTTCCCATCGTCAAGGGGACGAGCGGCGTGGTATTCCTTCCCCCGGACAAGGGCCTTGCTGTCCCTGAGAGCGTGTGCATACGGTGTTCCAGATGTATCGAGGTCTGTCCGGCGAAGCTCGCTCCGACGACAATCGCGCACTTAGCGAAGAAAGCGATGTGGCTCGACGCGAAAGAGTGGGGTGTCGCGCACTGCATAGAATGCGGCGCCTGCGCGTACGAATGCCCGGCGAAGATCCCGCTCGTCGATTATATGAAATTCGGCAAGGCAAAACTGGCCCCTCGCCTTTAATCCCCTCCGCACCTGCCTGCCGGCAGGCAGGAAATCCCCGGCTTTCAAGCCGGGGATAGGAAGTTGCGGAGTAGGATTTTGCTTCGGGGAGGGAGCCTTCGGGCCTTTAGGCCTGAAGGCTCCACGATCACATAAAGGGCTCTATGGATAATGTCCTGGCGGTAACGATATCGCCTCATATGAAGTCCGAGAGGACGACGAAGAGGATAATGTGGTCCGTCGTCGCGGCGATCGTCCCTTCGGGCATCGCGGGCGTGTGGATATTCGGGTGGAACGCGCTCTTTGTGATCCTTTCTTCCGTGGTCGCTGCCGTGGTGGCCGAGGCGGCCGTTCTCGCGTTCCGCCGTAGGACGATCACGATAGTCGACGGGAGCGCGGTGATCACAGGCCTTCTCCTTGCGTATAATCTGCCTCCGGGAGTTCCCCTGTGGATGCCCGTTGTCGGTTCATTCTTTGCGATCGCGATCGGTAAACAGGCCTTCGGGGGCCTCGGCTACAACATATTCAATCCCGCGCTCATCGGCCGGGCGTTCCTTATGGTCTCATGGCCGGTCTACATGACCACGTGGAATAATCCCCGCTGGAGCGCGGACGCGGTCTCGAGCGCGTCTCCCCTCGGCATGCTGAAGCACGGCGATCTTGACGTGGTGGGAAGATTTTCGATAGGGGACCTGTTCATCGGTAACAGGCCCGGGTGCATCGGCGAGGTGTGCATTATCGTGCTCCTCGCAGGCGCGATCTTCCTCCTTATGAAGGGGTATATCACCTGGCACACGCCCATTACCTATATACTCACGGTCGGGTTCCTCAGCTGGGCCTTCAATGGCCGCGAGGGGTTCTTTCGAGGAGACGCCCTCTTCTTTGTATTGAACGGCGGGCTTATTTTAGGGGCTTTCTTCATGGCTACCGATTACGTGACGACACCCCTTGTGCGCAGCGGCAAGTTAGTCTTCGGGCTCGGCTGCGGCATACTCACGTTCGTAATAAGGAAATTCTGCGGCTATCCGGAGGGCGTTTCTTACTCTATCCTCATCATGAACGCGGTAACGCCGCTCATCGACCGTTACACGAAGCCCCGCTGGCTTGGCTGGAGGAAAGAAAGCTGATGAACCAGATGATCCGGTTCGGACTGGTACTGGCCGTGATATGCCTCATCGCGTCAGGGGTGCTCGCGGTGACATACAAGATAACCAAGCCCGCGATAGACATGCGGGCAAAAGAAGCGGAGAAAGAAGCGCTCGAGTCTATTTTGCCAGAGGCGGACGAGTTCGTCGAAAAGAGCCTCGACGGGGTCGACTATTACGAAGGGTACAAAGAGAAGGGGCTCATCGGCTATTGTGTCAAGGCAGTGGGAAATGGTTATGGCGGCTATTTCCATATAATGGTCGGAGTGGACCCGGCGGGGACCATACACGGCGTTGAAGTCTTGGACCACCAGGAGACGCCGGGGCTCGGTTCAAAGATAGCAGAGGCGAGGCCCGGGGAGAAGGACCCGTGGTTCTTGCGGCAGCTGAAGGGGAAGGACGCCCTCACGGTCTCTCTCAAGGACATCGATGCGGTCACCGGGGCGACGATCTCGAGCAAGGCGGTGGTAGATTCCATTAATCTTTCGATACAGGAGTTTCTGGAGAAACTGAAGAAGAGATGAAGACGCTCGGCGAATTCACCAAGGGGTTATGGAAGGAAAATCCGACCTTCCGTCTCGTCCTGGGACTGTGCCCTACTTTGGCGGTCTCCACGACCATCACGAACGGCATCGGGATGGGTGTCGCGGCAACCTTTGTGCTCATCGGTTCGAACATATTCGTCTCTGCGGTGAGGAATATCGTGCCCGAGAAGGTGCGGATCCCGTGCTACATCGTGATCATCGCAACATTTGTGACGATCGCGGACCTCTTTATGAAGGCGTACGCGCCGCTCCTCTCGAAGTCCCTCGGGATGTTCGTCCCGCTCATCGTGGTCAACTGCATCGTCCTCGGAAGGGCGGAGGCCTTTTCCTCTAAAGAGCCGGTCTTTAAATCTATCATGGACGCGGTGGGCATGGGGGTGGGTTTTACATGGGCGCTCATCGTGATATCTGCGATAAGGGAGTATCTCGGCGCCGGCACCATACTGGGTCACCAGTTCGTAAAGGGTTTCGACATGCCGATCTTTATGGTCGTGGCCCCGGGAGCGCTCCTTACGATCGGGCTCCTCATAGGGCTCATCAACCGGTTTACTATGAAGAGGTAAGCGTATGGACATAGCCCAGTTCGTGATGATCATCATCTCCACCGTATTCATCAACAATTTCATATTGTCGAAGTTCCTGGGCCTTTGCTCCTTCATCGGCGTCTCCAAGAATGCGGGGCCTGCGGTGTCGATGGGCGTTGCGGTGACATTCGTGACGACGATGGCGTCCGTGATAAGCTGGCCTATCTACAACTACGTCCTGATCCCCTATCATCTCGAATATTTGAGAACGCTGAGCTTCATATTGGTGATCGCCTCCTTTGTGCAATTTACCGAGATCGTGATACAGAAGAAGGTTCCGACCCTCTACCGTATTTTCGGGATATACCTGCCGCTCATCACCGTCAACTGCGCCGTCTTCGGGGTCACCGTCTTGAATACCGATGTCTTCTTTCTCCATAGTAAGGCCGTAGAGGCGAGTTTTTTGAAGTCGGTAGTACAGGGTTTTGGCGCGGGTGCGGGGTATACGCTCGCGATGCTCCTCATGGCGGGCATACGCGAGAGGTTCGAGTTTGCGGAGATACCCGAGAGCCTGAAAGACGTTCCGATCACCTTCATCACGGCGAGCCTGATGTCACTCGCGTTCCTGGGCTTCAGCGGGTTCAAGATATAGAGAAAAGAGTTATGTAAGTCACCATGTCACCAGGTCACCACGTCACCAGTCATGTGTCATAGTCAGGTGGTGGTCGCGTGACGGGGTGACGTGATGACATTATAGGTTTTAACCGGGTTGACTATGGATATACTGATCCCTGCGCTTACGATGGCTGGCCTTGGCCTTGTCTTCGGGCTGGGCCTCGCGTATGCCTTAAAGATATTCGGCATCGAGGTCGACCCTACCCTTGCCCTCATCATCACAAAGCTGCCGGGGGCAAACTGCGGGGCGTGCGGCAAGGCCGGGTGCAGCGGTTTTGCGGAGGCGCTCATCAAGGGAGAGGTGATGCCGTCGAACTGCGCCGTCGCCACAGAAAAGACGCGCGGTGCGATAGCGGAGATCCTGGGTGTTGAGGACAAGACGAAGGTCAAGATGGTCGCCAGCGCCCTGTGCAACGGCGGAAAGAATGCCGTCGATAAATATGTGTACCGCGGCATCAGGACGTGCAAAGCCGCGACACTCGTATTCGGCGGCCAGAAGGCGTGCAGTTTCGGCTGTCTCGGCTTTGGCGACTGCGTGAGGGCATGCCCGTTCGGGGCGATCACGACGAGCCCCTCGGGCCTGCCGGAAGTGAACGTCGAGAAGTGTACCTCGTGCGGGAGGTGCGTGGCGGCATGCCCCAAGAGCCTCTTTGTGGTTCTCCCGCTCGAAAAAAAGTATTATGTAAAGTGCAGGTCTACCGATCCTGGCGCGGTCGTCGCCAAGGTGTGCAAGGCCGGCTGTATTGCGTGCAAAAAATGCGAAAAGGCGTGTCCTGCGAAGGCGATAAAGGTGGAATCTAACCTCTCATGGATAGATCCCGAGATATGCCGGAACATCGGGAAGTGTTTCGAGGTCTGCCCCACGAAGGTGATCGTAAAAAGATAGGGCATAGGGATTAGGGTATAGTGGTCTATGGTCTGTGGTCTACAGTCTATAGTCTGTCTTAGGGTGTAGGGTGGTTCGTATTGCGTATTGCGAACTGCGTTTAGTGAGTAGTGAGTAGAAAACCCATTAACATACCCCTGCAGGTATAATAATGGGGTACAATTCGCAGACGGCCTAAAAAGGCCTATAATTTGCGTCGTCCTCGCCCGACAAGACGGACGAGACTCCGTAAATCATCTGCTCATTGGAGGAGGAGAAGCAGTGGTAGAATTGAATGAGAGTAATTTTGAGACAGAGGTCCTCAATTCAAAACTTCCGGTGCTCGTGGACTTCTGGGCAAGCTGGTGTGTTCCCTGCAAGCTCATGACGCCGGTCGTGGAAGACCTGGGGAACGAGTTTAAGGACACGATGAAGGTCGGGAAGGCGAGCGTCGATGACAGTCCGGAACTCGCCACCCGGTTCTCCGTATTGAACATCCCCACCCTCATTATATTCAAGGACGGTCAGGAAGTCACCAGGATCATCGGAGTGAACTCAAAAGAGTCCATCGAAGCGAAGATAAAGAATATAATCAGCGGTTAATGGCATACTATCTTGGCTAGGGCGCACTACGGCATCGCGTTGGATATCGGCACCTCGAAGCTCGAAGGGCTTCTCGTCGACCTCTCCACACACCGCACTGCCTCCTTTCAAAGTCTCGACAACAGCCAGCGCACATTCGGTCCCGATGTCATCACAAGGCTCCACTATGCGATATCGCGAGACTCCGGCCTCACAAGGTTGAATAAGGCGATTATAGAGAACATCACGACGCTCATCCGGTCTCTTCTGATAAAGGTCGCAGTCGGCGAACAGGACGTTGCGAGGATCGTATGTGTGGGAAACAGCGCGATGCATCACCTCGTGCTCTCGATATCCCCCCGGAAGCTCGCGAGGTCGCCCTTTACTCCGTCTCATGTGCGTAGGATTTACAGGGCGAGGGCCTCCGACGTGGGACTGGTTGTGTGTGCGGACGCGGCCTTTGAGTTTCTCCCAAACATAGGGGGATTCATCGGCTCAGATGCCCTCGCTGTCATCATCTCCTGCGGCATCCCCTCGTCGTCAGGGCTCGTGGGGGCGATCGATCTCGGCACGAATGGCGAGGTGATCGTGGGAGACCGAGAGAAGACCTTCGCCGCGTCGACGAGCGCCGGGCCCGCTTTCGAGGGGTGGCACATATCCTGCGGGATGCCCGCGGTTGAGGGCGCGATAGAAGCAGTCAGACGAGACGGCTCGCGTCTCGTGTACAGGGTCATCGGCAGGAACGCCGAGCCAAAGGGCGTGTGCGGGAGCGGCCTCATCGACGTGGTGAAGGGGCTCCTGGACCTCGGACTACTCGATGAGAACGGGAGGATGAAGCGCGGGCGTTTCAGGCTGTGCGGCAGGGTCTACGTGAACCAGGACGACGTAAGGGAGATACAGCTCGCGAAGGCAGCTATCCAGGCGGCGGTGAAGATAGTAAGGGGAAAGTTCGGTTCCCGGAGGCTCACGAAGGTTTTTCTGACGGGACGGTTCGGCAGCCGCATTTCCGCGAGGAGTGCGAAAGCGATCGGCATTGTCCCTGAGGATGTCGATCCGGGAGATATCCGGGTGATGACGCACGGTGCGCTCGAAGGCGCGAGGCAGATACTTTCTTCGAAGGACACGGAGAGGAAGGCGCTCAGCCTCTATCGCAAGATAACCCACGTCGAGCTCCATCGAGAGACGGGTTTCCAGGACGAATTTGTGGCGGCAATGAGGTTCTCACGCGCTTCTCCTTGCAAAGGGAGGGGGTTGTGACGTATAATATCTCTCGTTCATATTACCTCACACGTGAACGTACGCAGGAGCCATGGCGATGAATATCGCGGTCTTATGTTCCGGAAGCGGCACGAACCTCCAGGCGATCATAGACGCCGTGAGGTCCAATAATATCAAAGCGCGGATAGCCCTCGTCGTGAGCGACAACGAGAAGGCGTATGCGCTCGAAAGGGCGAAGAAAGCAGGGATCGAAACGCTCTGCCTCGAGGCGAAAAGATTCCGCTCACGAGAGGAGTACGACAAGGAGATCGTGAAGCACCTGAAGGCGAAGGACGTGGGCCTTGTCGTCCTGGCCGGCTTTATGAGGCTCATGAGCGCGTATTTTGTCAACGAGTATAAAATGAGGATCATGAACATCCACCCCGCGCTCCTGCCGTCTTTCAAGGGGACGCACGGGGTGAAGGACGCCCTTGAGTACGGAGCGAGGGTCACAGGGCCGACCGTCCATTTCGTCGATGACAAGCTTGACCACGGCCCGATCATATTACAGAAGGCGGTCGATGTAAAAGACGACGATACGGAAGAGACGCTTCTGGAGAGGATCCATGCCGAGGAGCATAAGATATATCCGGAAGCGATAAAATTGTTCGTCGAGGGCAGGCTTAAGATCGAAGGCAGGAGAGTGAGAATAGTGTAAAGTGTCCCGCCTGCGCTCGATGAGCTTCGGCGGATCCGCCTCCGGCGGAAAAGTGTAAGGTGCGAAGCCTTACGATGGTAAAAAGGAGTTTTAAAAAATGAGCACGAAGATCAAGGACGTGAAGGCGAGGGAGATCCTGGATTCGCGGGGCAATCCCACGGTTGAAGTGGATGTGATCCTGCAGGACGGATCGCTCGGCAGGGCCGCGGTGCCGAGCGGCGCATCGACGGGAGAACACGAAGCGGTGGAGCTGCGCGACGGAGACAAGTCGAGGTATATGGGGAAAGGTGTGCTGAAGGCGGTGTTGAACGTCAATGGAGAAATAAGGAAGGCGGTGAAGGGCCGCGACGCGCTGAAGCAGGGCCAGCTCGACCAATTTCTGACCAGGCTCGACGGCACCGAAAACAAGGGGCGCCTCGGGGCGAATGCCATCCTGGGCGTGTCGCTCGCAGCCGCAAAGGCATGCGCAATTTCCAAAGACATGCCTCTCTACGAGTACATCGGCGGCGGGAGGGCGAGGACCCTGCCCATACCCATGATGAACATAGTGAATGGGGGCGCACACGCGGATAATAACGTCGACCTGCAGGAGTTCATGATCATGCCCATCGGCGCCGAGACCTTCAGCCATGCGCTCAGAATGGGCGCAGAGGTCTTCCACACGCTGAAGAAGATCCTGAAAGACAGGAAGCTCTCGACTGCTGTCGGCGACGAGGGAGGATTCGCGCCTGATCTCGAGTCCAATGAGGAAGCGGTGGAAGTTATCCTGGAGGCGATCGCTGCGGCCGGGTACAAACCCGGCAAGGATATATTCATTGCCCTGGACCCTGCCTCGAGCTCTTTCTATGAGAACGGCAAATATATATTAGAGGCGGAGAAGAAGCAGGAGAACTCCAGCGCTGACATGATCGAGTTCTATTCCCGCTGGGTCCAGAAATATCCCATCGTCTCCATCGAGGACGGTCTCGCCGAAGACGATTGGGACGGGTGGAAGGCCCTCACGGACAAGCTCGGCAAGAAGATCCAGCTCGTGGGCGACGATCTCTTCGTTACGAATACGAAGAGACTTGAGACGGGCATCCGAAAAGGTGTTGCGAATTCGATCCTCATAAAGGTGAACCAGATCGGTACGCTCTCAGAAACACTGGATGCCATCGATATGGCGAAGAAGGTCGGTTATACCGCTATCATATCCCATCGGTCAGGCGAGACCGAGGACACGACGATATCGCACCTTGTCGTCGCGATGAACACGGGCCAGATAAAGACCGGCTCCGTGTGCAGGACGGACAGGATCGCAAAATATAACGAACTGCTCCGTATCGAGGAGATGCTTGGCGCAAAGGCGGTCTACGGCCGGCAGATATGGCAAAAAAAGATCTAATGATGCTATCCCTCGTCGGGGTGGCGCTTGCGCTGCTTTTTTTACCCGGGTTCTCAAAATACCAGGAGCTGAGGTCTCAGAACAGGTCCCTCCGGGTCGCGGTCACGGCGCTCGAGAAAGAGAACAAGAGGCTTCGGGAAGAGCGCAAGAAGCTCGAGACGGACGTCGTCTTCGTGGAAAAAATGGCGCGCGAGAAGATGGGGGTCGTGCGCAAGGGAGAGATCGTCTACAGGGCGGTCCCCGAAGAAGAAAAAAAGTAGTTGCATTTTTATTTTCGCCTGATATAATATAACCATACTGCGGGGTGGAGCAGCCTGGTAGCTCGTCGGGCTCATAACCCGAAGGTCGTCCGTTCAAATCGGACCCCCGCTACCAATTTAAACTCAAAAGGCTCTTTTGCGTGTAATAGCAGAAGAGCCTTTTGAGTTTAAATTTTCATAGGGGAAAACGTCGTTTTCCCCTAATGACGCTCGTTCGCTGCATCGTAGAACAGTTCTCACTCGCTGTCACCCCTTTCCTTAAAGGAAATCATGCGCACAACCGCTTCTCTACCTAAATTAAAGAAGAAGGGGGAGTTGTCCCCCTTCTTCTTTGAGATAATAACCCCCTAAAGATGAGGTCCGATTTGAACAAGAAAGGGGCTCGGGGGAAGAGACCGTCTTCCCCCGAGGGCAAGATTCTCCTTCGCGGAAGGAAAGGGAGCAGCGCCTGCGCGGTTATGTCGCATAGCGTTGAGGGGAAACCATCAGGGTTTCCCCTCAAGGAGCTCCGATAATACGTCTTTAGCGACCAAATCGGACCCCCGCTACCAATTTAAACAAAAAAGGCCTTTTTGCAGGTAATAGCAGAAGGCCTTTTTCGTTTAAATTTCAAAGGGGGAAACGTTGTTTCCCCCTTATGACGCTCGCTTGCCACACCCACACAACTGCTCGCTCGCTGTATCCCCTTTCCTTAAAGGAAGCGGTAATTAGACCCATTTCCCTCTAAATCAAAGAAGAAGGGGGAGATGTCCCCCTTCTTCTTTGGGATAATAACCCCCTAAAGTTGAGCTCCGATAATACGGCTTTAGCGACCAAATCGGACCCCCGCTACCAATTTTAAAAATCCCTCATCTATCTTACCATAGAGAGGGATTTTTTTAATTCCATAGGGGGAACCAAAGGTTCCCCCTCCATGGCGCTCCGCTCGCCTCTCTTATGGCACATCCTCGCTTCGCTGTCACCCCCTCCTTCGAGGAAGCTACGTGCACTTCGCATATACCTCTATTCCAGGGAAAGGGGGGAGCATATCCCCCTTTCCCTGGATAACCTTTTCGCCCTAAAGGTGAGAAAAGGAAGTATTGTCCCCCTTCTTCTTTGAGATAATAACCCCCTAAAGCTGTGTCGCCTTCGACGACCTCGCAATACGCC
>CAYHAE010000004.1:53187-84147 GCA_964354545.1 uncultured Planctomycetia bacterium | reverse complement strand
GTACGCAATACGCCGTACGCAATACGCCGTACGCAATACGCCGTACGCAATACGCCGTACGCAATACGCACTACAAGACTAATCCTTACACCCTAAACCCTATCTGTTGATGTGGACGACTTTCGCGGGAGGGAAACCGTTGAAGTGTGTTGAAGAAGCGATGGAATAGGCTCCGATATTCTCCGCATACACGAGGTCATTCAATTCGAGGTCAGGCAGCTCCTCGGCCACGGAGATCGTATCGAGGGCGTCGCAGGTCGGACCGAAGACAGCGCATACCCTTTTCGGCCCATCCCTGAATGCCGTGAGAGGGTAGGTGCAGTGGTCAAATGCGATGCCGGAGAACGTGTGGTAGACGCCGTCATCGAGGTAGTAGCAGATCTTTCCGTCCCGGACGGACTTCCCTATTATTTTGGCGACGAGGGTCCCCGCTGTCGCCACCATAAACCTCCCTGGTTCTGCGAGGATCTGAATGTCTTTGGGGAAGAGCCGGCTAAACTCAGCGTTCAATTTATGCGCGAGGCTTTTGAACGGCTTCACCTCGCGGTGGTATCGGACGGGGAATCCGCCGCCGATGTCGAGTATCATTATCTTGTGGCCCCTCGACTCGGATTCATTAAAGATCGACGACGAGATCTGCAATGCCTGCATGTAGTTCTCAAAATTGTTGCACTGGCTCCCCACGTGGAAGCACAATCCCTCCACCACGAGTCCCAGCCAGAAGGCCTCCTCGATAAGGTCAACGGCCTCGCCCGGGTCAGCGCCGAACTTCGACGATAATTCGACCATAGAGCCCGTGTTCGGTACCCGTACCCGCAACACGACGCCCGCGCGCGGGCAGTGCCGTTTGATCTTTTTTAGCTCTTCGCTATTGTCGTACGTCACGAGCGGTTTGTAGGGGTCCAGTTTACGCAGCGTTTCCTCCTGTTTTATGGTGTTCGCGTAGATTATCTTGTCCCATATGAAATCCTGCCGCTCCTTTTGAGGGAGGTGCTCGATGTATTTGTGAACGAGCATGAATTCCGGAAATGACGCGACATCGAAGCTCGCACCGAGTTTGTAGAGCGTCTTTACGATTTCGGGATCCGGATTCGCCTTTACCGCGTAGTAGGCCTGTACCCGCGGAAGGCTCTCCTTAAATTCCCTGTAATTGGCCCTGATTTTCTCGTGGTCAATGACGAGGACAGGTGTCCCGTGGTCATGCGCTATCTTTTTGAGCATCTCTATCATTTTCCGGGAACTCACTTTCATCGGATCACATTAGCCGTTTCTGCTGTTGCCCCGAAGGGGGCCTCCCGCCCATGCCTACAGCGCGCGAGGGGGTCTACACGCGGGTAATTTCTTGAGAGTATATTATACACGAACAACCCCGTTGGTAAAGAAAATAATTTCATCCAGGGAAGCATATGGAATTATTGAGCAGGTGACCTTGCAAACTTCACTAAAACATTGTATACTTATTAAAAAAGAACGCGAATTATTTTTTATATCGCAGTAAAAGGTCGAACGTTTGAAAAAAAACAGAAGGATAAGAACGGATTTACGGGATCTTCCCGACTGGCTCAAGGAGAAGAAGTGCCCGCATAAGGCGCGCTACCTGTCGGGAAGGCGCGTGCTGCCGAAGCCGATAAGCGGGAAGGAGCCTCTCGAGGAGATAATCGACAACGCATTTCTCGCATACAACTCCGCGAGGCTCAGGGAAGGGTGCAGGCTCTTTGTAGAGAAGATGCTCGGTGACGGTGTCACCGTCGGCATGAGTCTCGCAGGCGCGCTCACGCCCGCAGGGCTCGGCCCTTCAGTGATCATCCCGCTCATCAAGGCAGGGTTCGTGGATTGGATCGTCGCGACCGGCGCGAACATGTACCACGACCTCCACTTCGCATTCAATTTCCCGCTCCACATCGGTTCGCCCATCGTGAACGATGCGGATCTGCGCAAGAACGACATCGTGAGGATCTACGACATCTTCCTCGGCTATTCGGACTGCCTCATGGCGACCGACGAGATATTACGCTCGATCGTCGTCCAGCGGGAATTTCAAAAGGAGATGGGGACGGCCGAGTTCTACCACCTCCTCGGAAAATATGCGGCCGAGTGGGAGAGGTGCTCGGGAAATCAGGATATATCGGTATTGGCCTGCGCCTATCGGTGTGACGTGCCTGTCTACACGAGCTCCCCGGGCGATTCGACGATCGGTATGGACATCGCCGGTTTGGAACTCGAGGGGAATAAGCTGAGGATCAATCCCTCGATCGACGTGAACGAGACGACGTCCTTTGTCCTCGCGGCGAAGAGATCCGGAGGGAGATCAGGGGTCTTCTTAGTAGGAGGCGGAAGCCCTAAGAATTTCATGCTGCAGACAGAGCCGCAGATCCAGGAGGTCTTGCGCATCAATGAAGTCGGGCAGGACTATTTCCTTCAGGTAACCGATGCGCGGCCCGACACGGGCGGGCTGTCGGGAGCGACGCCCCATGAGGCCGTATCGTGGGGAAAGGTAGACCCCGAGGCGCTTCCCAACGCCATCGTATGTTACCTCGACGCGACCGTGGCACTGCCGCTCATCACGCACTATGCCCTCGCGATGCATAGGAAGCGTTCCCTCAAGCGACTGTACCGCAAGCGCCGCGAATACATGGAGAATTTGATCCATGAGTATTTTTCACACAATCCCGAGCGGCGGAAGGCGATCGCCGGTAGAGCACTTGTCCCCAAGAAGGCGCCCGTTGTGAAATAGTAAGGCCTCATGACCGCCCCTCAAGAGAAGTCCGCCATCCAGGGTCACGCTTTCCGTGAAAAACGAGGGCAATTACGGAAGCATTATCTGTGATTATAACGAATGAAGCGAGCCGCGCGAGTGAGAAAATGGAGAAAACGGGAGGGTGTACTAGCTCAATAATTCGGTAACGCGTTTCATGTTCGATTCCAGTACCAAAGCTTCGGATCAACGCAGATTCTCGCAGATTACACGCGGATTAACGCAGATCTGCGAAAATCCGCGTTAGATCTGCGCATATCCGCGTTCACCACAGAAAATACATATCCTCAAGAGCGGTTCTAAAGTGTTACTTAATCACTGAGCATTAACAAGGGGTCTATTTTTTGACCGGATCCTTCTGTGCGGGGGGAGCCACCTTCTTGCCGCAGTGCGGACAGGTCGCGGCCTTCCTGTCTATGATCTTTTTGCAATAGGGACACTCGCGATGCGCGGCGAGGTCGTACGCGGTCGCGCCCGCCGCGACGGCGCCCGTAACCCAGAGGGCTGCGCACCCGCATAATTGCGTAGACACACCGAGCAGCGATATCGCACATATAAGAGGCAGCAAGAGTTTCTTCATCATCCCCGCTTTCCTGAAACCTTGAGTAAAAGTATATACTAAAAAGCATGAAAATTCAAATCCTCCCGCCCTTTTGGATCAATGAGGCGCGGCGTAGGCCAAAAGGGCGGCTGTTAAAAAAATAAAAAATGAGTTGTCTTCGTTCCGTTAGACAGGTATAATATTTTTAATCCCCTCGCAGAAATCCCCTGTTTTAACCCGGGGACCCGGTTCCGCTACAACGGAAGCCATGTCTTTCTGCTCGGGGAGGGAGCCTCAGGAGAAGGGGCTGTTTAACCACCACCGCGACCGCAAAAAAAGAAATAGGAGTCCCGGCTTTCAAGTCGGGGCTCCACTCAGCATGGATAAGAAAGGAAAGCCGAACGGGAGGATCATTTATATAGATGATGAGGTAGAGGCCTGCGGTACGATCATGGAATTCTTTACCTTGAGGGGATATGACGTGGAAGTCGCGTTCGATGCCCAGTCAGGGTACGGCTTCATCAAGGATACGCACCCGGACCTCATCATCATGGACCTGAAGATGGCGGGGGTGAGCGGCGCGGACCTGCTCCAGCGCCTGCGCGACGAAAAGGTACGCATTCCCGTCATCGTGGTAACCGCTTTTCAGGAGGCCCTCTCCGAGCTTCGGGAGAGACGGCTCGCCGTTGATAAATTCTTCATCAAGCCGTATAGCCTGGAAGATCTCCACAGCGTGGTGGACGATCTTGTAGGGGCGGTATAAATGGGAAAGCAGGACCTGGGTAAAGAGAGGCGGAGATTCATCGGGTTCCACAAGCACTTCGGGGTCAATATCGTCGCCTTGAACGGCGTCGATACGCTGCCCAAATTGGACCACGAGGTCGGTGTCAACATATCTCTTACAGGCATGCTCATCAAGTGCGAGAGGCCGATCAAGAAGGGTTCAAAGGCGCGGGTGAAGATAATGCTCGTAAAAAATGGCGTATATAGGACAGTCGAGGCCTCCGCCAGGATCATGTGGTGTGACAAGTCTTTTGACCAGAAGACCGCCTACTGTATAGGTATGGAATTCGCACGGCTTATGCGCGGCAAGAGGATTGCGCTCGCGTGGTTCTTCAAATAACAGAAAGAGAGATCATGGCTTACGTCGAGGCTCGCAACGGGAAGAGGGGGTCGATCATGCTGCAAGTGAAAGAGAGACGGCATTTCATAAGACATCCTATCTGTTATCCTTTGGAGTATGAGCACATGCCGAAGAATATCAAAGAGAAGACCAAGACGCTCAACGTGAGCGAGGGAGGGCTTCTTTTCCTCTCAAAGCATCGGCTGCAGCAGGGGAAGGTCATCATCCTGAAGCTGCCTCTCCAGAGCAAGATATTCAGGATCAAGGCGAAAGTGGTGCACGTGGTGAAAGACGCCGACTCTCAATTGTACAACGTCGGCGTTTCGTTCTATCGTTTCTCGGACGCGTTCAAGGTGAAGCTCATTGAGCAGATATATCTTATAGACGAGTACAGGATCCTTCGCTCCGTTCAACTCGGACGGAACATCTCTCTCAAAGAGGCCTCGGAGGAATGGATTAAGCGGTACTCAAAGAGGTTTGCAAAGCTTTACTGGTGATCGCGAATTCCTGCATGGTGCCGCATAGGGCATTCTCACTCACACCGTCTCGTCCAGGCTGGCGAAATGCTTTTGTGTGATCCGTTCTATCGAATCCCTATACTTTAAGAATGCCTTACAGACCACAGGGTCCCATTGGGTCCCTGCGCCCTTCTCTATCGTGTCCAGCGCTTCCTTAAAACTCACCTTCGGCTTATATGGCCTGTCGGTCGTCATCGCGTCAAAGGCGTCTGCCACCGAGACGATCCGCGCCAGGAACGGTATCTCCTCGCCCTTGAGACCTTTCGGGTAGCCCTTGCCGTCGAACCGTTCCTGATGGCAGAGGATCACGTCTTTCACTTCCTGGAGGAACTGGATGCCCTCCACGATCCGCGCCCCCTTCTCCGCGTGTTTTTTGACCTCTTTGAAGTCATCGTCCGTCAATTTCACCTTTTGAAGCAATGAGAGCTCTACGCCGATCTTCCCCACGTCGTGCAGGTAACAGCTGTACCTCAAGCGCTCTATGTCGTGCCGCGGGAGGTGCATCGCTTTCGCGATCAGCAGGGCATACTTGTCCACCCTGAAGAGGTGGTGCCGCGTATAGGGATCTCGCAGTTCGACAGCGTTCGTGAGGGCAATGATGGATTCAAGGTGGGCCTTCTTCTCCCTCACGAGGGACAACCTCAGCTCATGAATTTTTTTCCTGATCGATAGCCTCAGTTTTTCGAACGTCTCGGCCAAATGGCCGACCTCGTCCTCCGACTTGACGTCTATCGGGATATCATACCTCTCCCGCTCAAGCTCCGTGGCGAACACATCGAGCTTCTTTATCGCCTGGACCAGTTTGTTCACAAGCTGGTAGCTCACGAATGAGGTCACGAGAAATACCATGAGGCATACGAATACTATCGCCCAGAGCTCCTCATGGAGCCTGCGTATGTATGAATTGATCTTGTAATTGATCTCGATCAGCGCCTGTTCGCTCGTCGGAAAGAGGATCGGCAGGGGCGCATATGCAGAGATCCACACGCCGTCCTTATCGCGGTAGATGCCCGTCGACTGCGGGGCGTTGTGCACGAGCGCCTGCTCTGCCTCGGGCCTCATATGATAGCGGGCCCCCGTGAGCAGTACGCTATCGCTTGTGATCACCAGCGTGAGACGGTTCCTGTCCCGCACATAGACATTGATAGGGCTGTCGATC
The DNA here is from genome assembly GCA_964354545.1 of uncultured Planctomycetia bacterium. Lineage (GTDB taxonomy): Bacteria > Omnitrophota > Gorgyraeia > 2-01-FULL-45-10 > JAHFGN01 > CAYHAE01. Next base: position 78,051 of record CAYHAE010000004.1, on the reverse strand, counting down.
TTGTTCATTATTTTTATGTTCGAGAGGAGGTCCACATATTTGCTGTAACTGATGATGGCCTGGTGTACCGCGTCCTCATCGGCCGGCGTGCCGCCCCGCACGTTGGATGCAGCTTCGGAGGTCTTCTCATAGACGTACGAATAGGTCCTGTCCTGAGCAGCGAGATACCGTTTTTGTATCTCCTCTGTATGCCTCTTGATGAGGAAGACGTCCTCCGCGCGTATGAAGTTCGCAGTGGTAGCCGCAATCCCCTGGATCGACTCGCCGAGCATGGTAGCGAGGCGAGCCCTGCTGAAGTCGAACGAAAGGAGGCCCAAGAGCGCGGTAACGAGGAGAGATGAGAGGAAGACTATGCCGAGTATCTTGACCCTGATGCTCTTTTTTCTGAGATTTGCATCCACGGTTCATTATACTAACACAAAACCCAGCCTCGGACAAGCCTAAAACGACCGCGGTGCCGTAATAAACCCCGTTGACATTCTTAACGCAGATCTGCGCAGATATCTGCGTAAATCCGCGTTTGATTTGCGAATATCTGCGTTAAAATAGAGATCAAAATCAGCATAGCTTTTGACGCTATCGGCCAAAGTTTTACGATTGACACCCATGATGTGATAATATACAATATGGGTGCATTATACAAGAAGAGCACACTATGATCCCGAGATATTCCCTTCCCAAGATGGCCCATATCTGGAGCGAGGACAATCGTTTCGCGAAGATGCTCGAGGTGGAGCTCTTCGCGTGCGAAGCCCAGGCGAAGCTCGGCATGATCCCGAAGAGCGCATTGTACCAGATCGAGAAGCGCGCGCGGTTCAGCATCGAGAGGATCAAAGAGCTTGAGCGTTCGACAAACCACGACGTAATCGCCTTCCTGCAGAACCTCGCAGAGAACATCGGGGACGATGCCAAGTATGTCCATAAGGGCCTCACCTCAAGCGATGTCCTCGATACCGCGCTCTCTGTCCAGCTGTGTGAGGCGTGCGACATCCTCATCGATGACATAAGGAAACTACTCGCCGTTCTCAGGAAGAAGGCCCGCCGCTATAAGGCAACGCCGATGATCGGCAGGACGCATTCCGTCCACGCTGAACCCATCACGTTTGGGCTCAAGATGGCATTGTATTACGACGAGATGAGCAGGAACCTCGAGCGGATGAGGCGTTCGCGCGATACGGTCCGCGTAGGCAAGATATCGGGGGCGGTCGGGACCTATGCCAACGTCCACCCCTCCGTCGAAGAGTATGTGTGCAGGAAGCTTAAACTCCGGCCTGCGCGGATATCGACCCAGATACTCCAGCGCGACCGTCACGCGGAACTTCTCGCCACGATCGCCATCACCGGGACCTCTCTCGAGAAGTTCGCGACCGAGTTCCGAAATCTCCAGCACACGGAGATAGGCGAGGTGGAGGAATACTTCTCCTCGACGCAGAAGGGTTCGAGCGCCATGCCCCACAAGAAGAACCCTATCATGTGCGAGAGGGTGAGCGGGCTCGCGAGGGTCCTGAGGGCAAATGCCGTTGCGGCGATCGAAGACATGGTCCTCTGGCACGAGCGCGACATTTCGCACTCGTCCGTGGAGCGCATCATACTGCCCGATTCGACCATCCTTTTAGATTACATGCTCCATACGTTTACCGATATCACGTTGAAGCTCGTGATCCGGGAAGATGCGATGATGGAGAACCTGAACATATCGAAAGGAGTTATCTTTTCTCAGAGGGTGCTGCTCGCGCTCATCGAAAAAGGCCTTACGAGGAACGAGGCGTACGAGAAAGTTCAGAACCTGGCATTTGCGGCGAAGAGCAGAGGGGTTGATTTTAAGATGGCCCTTCTCGAGGACGCCCATATCTCCTCGCTCTTCGCAGAGGAAGAGATAGAGGAGATGTGCGGCATCCGCTATCACCTGAAGCACGTCGACAGGATATTTAGAAGGGTGGGGATATAGAATTAAGTGTTCCGCCTGCCCCGAAGGGGCGGGCGGATCCGCTTGGGCTTCGCCCAAGGCGGAAAAGTGTGCACCGAGAGCCGGGCAACGCCGAGGAATCCTGCCAGGGGGTCCTGAAGGAAGGTGGGGAGCTGATATGTACGCCGGGGTGAGAACGCGCAAGGCGCGACGATCGAAGATCACGTATAAGCGCGCAGGCGTCGATATAGACAGGGCGGACAGATTCATCGATCGGATTTCACCTCTTATCAAGACGATCGATACGAAAGAGGTCCTCGGCGGCATTGGGGGCTTCAGCGGGTTCTTCCAGATCGATAGGGCAGCCTATAAGAAGCCGATCCTCGTCGCCTCTACCGACGGCGTCGGGACCAAGCTCCTCCTGACCCAGGGGCTCGGCAGATACGACACGGTCGGAATAGATCTCGTGGCGATGTGCGTGAACGATTGCATCGTCACGGGGGCGCGGCCGCTCTTCTTCCTCGACTATTTCGCGGTAGAGCACCTGAGGCTTGCCATGGCGCAGGATATCATGAAGGGGATTATCGAGGGGTGCCGCCAGGCAGGGTGTGCCCTGCTCGGCGGGGAGACCGCGGAGCTTCCGGGATTGTACAGGAAGGGCGAATACGACCTCGCGGGGTTTTGCGTCGGGATCGTGGAGAAGGACAAGATCATAGACGGCAGGACGGTGAGGCCCGGCGACGCGGTCCTCGGCGTGCAGTCGAGCGGACTGCACTCAAACGGATTCTCGCTCGTGAGAAAGATATTCTCAAAACGAGAACTCTGTGGTATTGTAGGTGAGTTGGCCCTCACGCCTACCATTATCTACGTGAAACCGGTGCTCGAACTCCTCGGCGCGGTAAGGATCAAGGCGATGGCGCACATCACGGGCGGAGGGTTCTACGGGAACATACCGCGGGTGATCCCCCGGCAGACCAATGTCGTCATAGAGAGAGGGATGTGGCAGGAGCCCTCGATATTCACGCTCATTAAAGAGAATTCCCGTTTATCCGCAAGAGAGATGTTCACCACGTTCAATATGGGGATAGGGCTCGTGATCGTTGTGGACCCCGCGGACTCCTCCCGCGTCCAGAGAGCGCTCAAGTCTTTCAAATTGCATTCATATGTCATCGGCACGGTGACAAAGGGCAGGGGTGAAGTGATCGTTCATTAACGTCCGCGACAGACAGAAGGGTATACGTTGAAGATACTTGTGATAGGATCCGGAGGGCGTGAACATGCGCTTGTATGGAAGATCGCGCAGAGCCCAAAGGTCGATGCGCTCTATTGCGCGCCGGGCAACGGCGGTATCGGACAGCAGGCAAAGCTCATCGACATAAGGGCAGAGAGCCTGTTCGCCCTCTCTGATTTTGCCAAAAAGGAGCATATAGACCTTACGGTCGTCGGCCCCGAGGTGCCGCTCGTTGATGGGGTCGTGGACGTTTTTGAGAGGGAAGGCTTGCGCATATTCGGTCCGCGGAGAGATCTCGCGCTGCTGGAGGGGAGCAAGGTGTACGCGAAGGAGCTTATGGCGAAGTTCGGCATCCCCACGGCCGACTTCAAGGTGTTCGACTCAAGCGCGGCCGCAAAGGCCTATGTGGACAAGAAGGACGGACCGTGCGTGGTGAAGGCGGACGGTCTCTGCGGCGGAAAAGGCGTCGCGGTCTGTCAGACGAAAGAGGAGACGAAGAAAGTCATCTCGAGCATCATGGACGATAAGATATTCGGCGATGCGGGATCGAAGGTGGTGATTGAGGAGTGCCTGGAGGGAGAAGAGGCATCGATCATCGTCATCGTCGACGGGAAGAACTACGTGAAGCTCGTCTCGAGCCAGGACCATAAGCGCGCCTATGACGGCGACCGCGGACCGAATACGGGCGGCATGGGCGCGTTCTCTCCCGCATCGGTGGTGACCGCCGATCTCTACAAGAGAATCGAGAATGAAATCGTGGGCCCCCTGCTGGCAGGCCTCTCCAAAGAAGGGAAGTCCTATAAAGGGGCGCTGTATGTGGGCGCCATGATGACAAAGACAGGTCCGAAGGTCCTGGAGTTCAACGTCCGGTTCGGAGACCCCGAGACACAGGCGATACTTCCGAGACTCAAGACCGATCTTGTCGAGGTGATGGAGAGGGCCGTATCCGGACAGCTCGGCGGATTCGCGTTAGAATGGGATCCGCGGCCGTGCGTATCGGTGGTGATCGCCTCTGTAGGGTACCCGGGATATTTTAAGAGGGGGAAGGAGATCTCAGGCCTGTCGGACCTCGAGGGGATGAAGGATATCGTTGTGTTCCACTCGGGAACGAAGCAAGGTCAAAGGAAGACAGACCCCACGAACAGCTACATTACGATCGGCGGGCGGGTGCTTGCGGTGACCGCGCTCGGGATGAACATAAAGGAGGCGGCAGACGCCTGCTACAAGGCCGTGGCGAAGGTCCGCTTTGACGGCATGCACTATAGAAAAGACATTGGGTTTAGAGAGCTGAACAGGGAATCGCATTTTCAGAAAGAGGCGCGATGAAAAAGCCCTTAATAGCGATAGTAATGGGCAGCGACAGCGATCTCCCGGTGATGAGAGCGGCGCAGGAGATCCTGAACGAGTACCGTATCTCGAATGAAATAAAAATATTGTCGGCCCATAGGTCTCCGGAAGAGGTGAGGCGCTTTTCGCGCTCGGCGCGCGCGAGGGGCACGAAGGTGATAATCGCGGGCGCCGGAGGAGCCGCACACCTTGCGGGGGTCATCGCGAGCCATACGACCCTGCCGGTGATAGGTGTTCCCATGGAGACGCATGAATTAAAGGGAATAGATTCTCTCTTCTCGACCGTTCAGATGCCGTCGGGCGTTCCTGTGGCGACGGTCACGATAGGAAAGACAGGGGCAAAGAACGCCGCCATACTCGCCCTCGAGATCCTGTCGCTTCATGATGCGAGGATCGCGAAACGCCTGGAAGGATTCAAAGAGGAGCTGTCAAGGTCCGTGAAGAGGAAGAACAGGAATGTGAAGGAACGCTGACCTCGATTGATCAAGACAAAGGTATTTAAGATAGATCCTCATCATCCGGACCCTAAAATAATAGAACGATGTGCCGCGGTGCTTAAAAAAGGGGGCCTCGTCGCATTGCCCACCGAGACCGTCTATGGTCTCGCAGCGAACCTCAGTGACAAGAAGGCTGTCGCGAAGATCTATAAGGTGAAGAAAAGGCCTCGACACAAGCCGCTTACGATTCAAGTCTCCGACTCAAAGATGATAGAAGAGATGGGCTGCAGGATACCCGCTGTCGCGAAGAAGCTCGCGAAACGATTTTGGCCCGGACCCTTGACGCTTATCCTCAAAGGACCTTCGGACAGGGCCTTCGGCTTCAGGATACCGAAGAACAAGGTTGCCCTTGCGCTCATACGGCGCGCGGGTTTCCCCATCGTCGTCCCGAGCGCCAATGTGAGCGGGCAGCCCCCTGCGCGGGATTCGGCAGGTGTCCTGAAGGATTTCGACGGTAAGATAGACGCCGTCATAGACGGGGGGCCGGCCGACATCGGGATAGAATCCACCGTGGTTGACCTCACGGAGAGCAGGGTGAAGATCGCGAGGCACGGCGCAATAGATGAATCGTTGATCGCGCGCGCGGTCCGGCGATAGGGCAGGGAGAATGAAGACAGTCCTTTTCGTGTGTACGGGGAATAGCTGCAGGAGCGTCATTGCAGAGGGGCTCCTGAAAAAGTACGTCCGGGAGCATGGAAGGGACGACGTACGTGTGGTATCGGCAGGCGTCGGGACCGTAGACGGTCTCCCTCCGGCCCCCCTCGCCATCGAGGTGATGCGGCGCGAGGACGCGGACGTCTCCCGCTTCAAGACGAAGGTGCTGACGGACGACATGGTAAGGAGCGCGGACCTGATTTTGGTGATGGAGGCATTCCATAAGGAAGAGATTCTTATGAGAAATCCCCGTGCGCGCGGCAAGACGTTTCTCCTCAAGGAGTTCAGGAGGGACACCTCCGGCATGTCACGCGGCGATCTCGAGGTCGAGGATCCGATCGGACATCCGGTCGAGAAGTATGAGGATTGTCTGGCCGCGATAAGGGAAGAGATCAAAAGGATCGGAAAGTTTTTGTAAGCGGACGGCCCCCGCCTGTGCGAGGGGTCCATGGGGAGAAGGGCGATGAACATCGCGATCGGAAGTGACCATGGCGGGTACGAGTTGAAAGAGGTCCTCGTAAAGTTCTTGAAGTCACACAAGCATGAGGTGAAAGATTTCGGCACCCACACGAAGGAATCCTGCGACTACCCGCTCATCGGCTTTGAGGTTGCGCAGGTCGTCTCCCGCGGAGAATTCGACAGGGGGATACTCGTGTGCAAGACGGGCATAGGGATGACGGTGATCGCGAATAAGCTCCACGGCGTGAGAGCCGCAGCCTGTTACGACGCGGGTATGGCTCAGTCGAGTCGAGAGCACAACGATTGTAATGTCCTCGTGCTCGCCGCACATTACGTGGACCAGAAAAAGGCGAAAGAGATCACGGAGATATGGCTGAGGACCAAGCACCTGGGAGAACGACATGCAAGGCGTGTCGCGCAGATAGGAAAGTTCGAATGCGAGCTGAAGAAAGGTCACAGGTGAACCGTTTAAGAACGAAGGACCCCAAGGTCTATAAGGCGATCCTCGATGAGATAAAGAGGGAAGAAGAGAACCTCGAGCTCATCGCGAGCGAAAATTTCGTCTCGGAAGAGGTGCTTGAGGCTCAAGGGTCGGTCCTCACGAACAAGTATGCAGAGGGCTATCCCGGCGCGCGGTGGTATAACGGCTGCCATAACGTCGACGTCGTTGAGACGCTTGCGATCGAGAGGGCAAAGGCGCTGTTTGGTGCAGAGCACGTGAACGTACAGCCGCACTCGGGCACCCAGGCAAACATGGCTGTCTACTTTGCAGTGCTCGAGATCGGCGACACGGTCCTCGCGATGGACCTCGCCTGCGGGGGGCACCTCTCGCACGGGCACCCGCATAACTTCTCCGGAAGGTATTTTAAGATAGTGCCTTACAGCGTGAACAGAAAGACCGAAACCTTGGACTACGACGAGATTATGGCGCTCGCGAAAAAACACAACCCGCAGATGATCCTCGCCGGCGCGACCGCGTATCCCAGGACCATAGACTTCAAAAAATTCCGGACGATCGCCGACGCTGTGGGGGCGCTCCTTTTCGTCGATATCGCGCACATCGCGGGCCTCATCGTGGCGGGCCTCCACCCGAGCCCGATCGGGCTCGCCGACTTTGTCACGACGACGACCCATAAGACGCTCCGGGGGCCGAGGGGTGCGATGGTCTTGTGCAAGAGGGAGTTCGCGAAGAAGATCGACAGCGAGGTCTTTCCCGGCATCCAGGGCGGCCCGCTCATGCATGTCATCGCGGCAAAAGCGGTTGCGTTGAAGGAAGCGAGCGAGCCGAAGTTCAAGGGATACCAAAAACAGATCGTGGACAATGCGCGTGCACTCGCAGAAGAGCTCGCGCGGAGAGGCTACAGGATCGTTTCGGGCGGCACGGATACCCACCTTTTGTTGGTCGACCTCGCGCCCAAGAACATCACCGGGAGGGATGCCTCGAGGGTGCTTGACCGCGCCGGCATCACGGTGAACAAGAACTTGATACCCTTCGATGTCCAGTCGTCGTTCATCACGAGCGGCATACGGATCGGCACCCCGGCGGTAACGACACGGGGAATGAAAGTGGCGGAGATGAAAAGGATAGCCGCGTTCATCGATACCGTATTGAAGGCGCCCGACGATGAGAAGGTGATCTCTCAGGTGAGGGGCGGCGTGCACGCGTTCGTGAAAAACTTTCCGATCTATATACACCTCAACAAGCGATTTCGGGCGTGACGATGACGCTGAAGACCCTTACTCGGAAACGACGCACAGTGAGCAGGGCCGGCGCAGTGAGCGCAGCCGGCGAAGCGAGGCCCGGATGGGAGCAGTATTTCCTCGACATCGCCCGCCTCGTCGCGAGGCGCTCAACATGCCTCAGGCGGCGGGTAGGAGTTGTGTTGGTAAAGGACAAGAGGATCCTCGCGACCGGTTACAACGGCGCGCCAAGCACGATCGTGCATTGTGACCAGACCGGGTGCATCAGGGAGAAGCTTCGCATACCGAGCGGCGAACGGCACGAACTCTGCAGGGGTCTCCACGCGGAGCAGAACGCATTTCTCCAAGCCGCCCTCCATGGCACCAGCCTCAAAGACGCTATCCTCTATTCCACGACGCAACCCTGTATCATCTGCGCAAAGATGATCATCAATGCCGGGATCAAAGAAGTGGTGATACACGGCGCCTATCCCGATGCAATGGCGCGTGAATTCTTGCGCCAGGCGCGCGTCAGGGTGCGGGTGTTGAGGTGAGGGACACGCTATTGAGCATTTAGCGTATAGCGGTTAGTGTTCGCGGAATACCTGTTTTTATCTATCGCAATCCCGTTGAATACCGAAAATATTTTGCTAAACGCCATACGCTAACCGCTACACGCTATCTTTCAATTCCCTATGAAATGCCCCTATTGCGGAAGCACAAAAGATAAGGTCCTTGATTCGCGCTCGAGCTCAAAAGGCAGGACCGTGCGCAGACGGCGCGCGTGCCTTAAGTGCAAGAAGCGTTTCACCACCTACGAGTATGTGGAGCACATCCCGCTCATGGTCATAAAAAAAGACGGCCGCCGCGAGCCGTTCAACAGGGAAAAACTCCTCATGGGCATCATGAAGGCGTGCGAGAAGAGACCCATAAGCGTTCAGAGGACGGAGCGACTGGCCGACGCTATCGCGAGGCGCTTAGAGAAGGACTATGAGAGGGAAGTGAGGTCCAAGGATATCGGAGAGCTTGTGATGAAGAACCTCCATAGCCTCGACACGATCGCGTATGTGAGATATGCATCCGTCTACAGGCAGTTCAAAGACGTCGGCGAGTTCATGAAGGAATTGAAGCAGTTCCTGAAATAAAAGTCCCGACAGCTAAGAAGCGTTATTGTTGTCGGGACATAACACGCCCTTACTCGCGGGGTTTATCGAAATCCTCGAAGTTGATCGCGAGGGTAACATCCGACGAAATTCTACTATACCACTCATCGAGCAGTACTGATCTCTTCTTCTGCAGGACCCTCTGCGCGCACTCTTCCTTCTTCTCCTGGTAGGTCTTTTCGTCGAACTTTTGAGATTCTACGGACCCCACGATCACGTATCCGTTACTGACTTCTATCGGCTCGCTTATCTTACCCTCTCCCAGCACGGATGCGACGGCGAGGAGCTCTTTGGCCATGTCAAGGCCTTCGATGCCCTGCCCTCTCGCGAGGAAGTCGGTCTGGCGAACCTTCAGGTTCAGCTGTGCGCAGGCGCTCTCAAACGACTCTTTCTTCTCCTCTATAAGGGCGCGCAGCGCTTCTCTCGCCGTGCGCACGCCTTCGAGACACGCCGTCCGTGCCTCCTTGTCCTGCGGAACGGCCTCGTCCGGCTTCTCGGAGGCGGGCGCCTCTCCGGAATCTCTTGCCTCGAAAAGGACATAGCTGAATCGCGTCTTCTGGTACTGAGACGCGAACTCCTGCATGATCTCCTCATCCTTGATGTCTTTCGTGCTCAGGTCCTTTGTGAGCGCATCTTCGAGTTTTGCGATTGCCAGGTTCTTCCGTATCGCCTCTTCGAAATCCCGGGGGCTCGTCCCCACGTTGTAGTGGAGGAAGTAACCGTATATCTTCTCATCGAACTTCCCGCTCCTCACGAAGAGCGGGTGGCTCCGCAGATACTCCGCCACCTCCTTATCGCTCACCGTGATCCCGTACCTTTTGGACTCCTTGAACATGACGAGCCTCTTCCACGCGATCTTGGCGAGGAGAGACCTCTGGCGTTCGAGCTCCCGCACGACGTCGGGCATATTCCAATAGTTCAACATGAGTTGGCACTTTGTCCCGAAGAGGCTCTCGCTGAGCTCATTGAGCGAGACCTTCTTGCCGTGTATGATGCCCGCGAAGGTCGGGCGCTTTTCTTTCGACCGCGAAAGGCTTGCGGTCCCCCACATGACGAATGCAGGGAGTATGAGGATGAGGAGCGTCCACAGCACGAATTTTGTGACAGCCTTTGTACGAAAGAATTTCAGCATAGGACTTCTATTATCCCCTGTGTAATAAAGTCGTGAGGGTCAATGCGACCATGAGCGTGATGAGTATGACGACGGTGGTCCATGCGGTAAAATTAAAGAATCGAGAATTCCGGTAACTTCCCATCAGGCGTTTATCATTGATGAGCAACAGCATAAATATAAGCACGAAAGGCAAGAAAACAGAATTCGCAACCTGCGAGAGGAGCATCACCATGATGAGGTTGATGCGCGGGACCATAATGATCCCGGCGCCAATGACGATGAACGCAGTAAATAGAAAATAAAATTGCGGGGCTTCCTTGAGCCTCTTATCCACGCCGGTTTCCCATCCAAGCCCCTCGCAGACGGAATAGGCGGTTGCGAGAGGCAGGATCATCGCAGAGAAGACCGAGGCGTTCAGGAGCCCGAATGCGAACAGCGCCGAACAATAATTTCCCGCAAGCGGCTTCAGGGCAAGCGCCGCGTCTTTCGCGGTCTCGATCCTCACGCCGTTCTTGAAAAGCGTCGCCGCACACGAGATGATGATGAAGATCGCAACGATGTTCACCACGATGCCGCCTATGATCACGTCGAGCCTTGCGTATTTGTAGTCTCTCACAGGTATCCCCTTTTCGACGACGGTAGACTGCTGGTAGAACTGCATCCAAGGCGCGATCGTAGTCCCTATGATTCCCATCGCCATCAACACGAAATCTCTCTGGAACCTGAAGGTGGGGGAGACCATTTCCACCATCACGCTGCCCCATTGGGGACGCACCAGAAAACCCGTGATGATGTATGAGAGGTAAAAGAGGCACGCTGCCAAGAATACCTTTTCAACGGATTTGTACGTACCCTTTACGACGATCCACCAGACGATTATCGCCGAGATGGGCAGCGAGATGTATCGAGGGATCCCGAATATCTCGCAGCTCGCCGCGATGCCGGAGAACTCGGATATGGTGTTTGTGAAATTTGAGATTATGAGCGCAAGCATAGCGTAGAATGTGACCTTCACGCCGAACTTTTCCCGTATAAGGTCTGCGAGGCCTTTGCCTGTCACGACGCCCATCCTCGAGCACATCTCCTGAATGACTATTAATGCGAGCCCCATCGGCAGGAATATCCAGAGGGTCGAATACCCGAAATGCGCCCCCGCGACCGAATACGTAGTGATCCCGCCCGCGTCGTTGTCGACGTTCGCCGTAATGATGCCAGGACCCATCACGCTTAAGAATATGAGGAGGTTTCTTATGAAGTTTGGTTTCCGTGCCGCAACGGTGTTATTCATGTCGTTCATCGCATCCCCTTAGGCTTACGCGTCCTCTTCCTCCATGCGATCGCGATGACTTGGCTCAATATATCATCCATCGCAATGACCCCATGCAAGGTCTGGTTCTCATCGACAACGGGGATCGAGAAGACCTTGTATTTATCCATAAGATAAGCTACTTCCTTCACGCTGTCGTTGAGGTGGACGTAGATAGTGTGCGGGAGAGCGGTCTTAGAGACCGCGTCTTTTGAATCAGCGAAGAGGAGCCTCCTCACCGTCGTCGTACCTTTGAGACGGTTTTTCTCATCGACAATATAAATGTAGGGAACCAGCTCGAATTCCTGTGTCTGGTTCTTGATGTACGCGATCGCTGATTCTATCGTCATCGTCTCGGGCATGGAGACGAGCTCGGTTGTCATGAGCCCTCCCGCTGAGTCGCTCGAGTATCCCAGGAGGCCGGAGAGCTTTTTTGCCCTCGTCGACTCCATGAGGGTGAGGAGGTTCTCGACGGTGTCCCGAGGGAGTTTCGCGAGCAGGTCCGTTGCATCATCCGGGGACATATGGGTGAGTATTTGGGAGGCCTCTTTTTTATCTAATTCCCCCAATATCGTCTTCTGGTTTTCGAAATCCAGGCTCTCAAAAATACGCGCCTTGGTCTTCACATCGAGCGCCTTGAAGAGGGCTATCCGCTGGTTAGGGTTCAGATCGAAGATGATCTCCCCAAGGTCCGCTGCGGGTATGGAGAGGAGCTGTTTCTGCGGAACGGTAGCTTTTATTGTCATGCTCGCGGGATTTACGGACACCGGCTGGACATATTTCCACGAGACGAACCCGTTCTTCTTTAAATAATACGCATTCCTCGACGCGGCCCTCACGACGAGATCGACGAACCTCTCCCAGCCCAATCGCCGGATGAGGCCTCTCAGGCCGATATCGACGTGGGCGACCATGAGCTCGTGATCCACCCTGAGGAGGTGCAGGTCATTGACCCGCCGCACCTTGTGGTTGTAGGTATCGACGACCTGCTGGTCGAGGATGTCTCTCTTCAGAAGGAATTCATGCTCTTTCGGCTCGGCCATGAACTTCACATCCTGGGATTTGAGCATGAGCACTATCTCGTCTTCGAGGCGGGAGACGCTCGACCACGGCACGCTCGCGTAGGTCCTTTTGAAAAACCCTTTCACGATAATGAGCTCGTCGGATTTGGGGTAGATCTCTCCCAATGTGGCTGAGATATCCCAGACGTTGCCCAAAAATTTTCCGTCAGCGTCGAGGACATCCTTCTTCACGACCTCAGAAAAATAGATGAACATCGCTGCGGCTTTCGCCTTCGCCTCATCGAGCATCGTTGCCATACCGTCCCTCTGTTGCTTTTTTGAATAGTATAATATTATAGACCTCATTAAGAAATAGTCAATCAAAGATATCAGAAAATTGATGGCTGCGAGGTGCTAAAAAGACGGTTCCTGTTGATAACAGGCACTGCACGTGCTATAATAACGCCGCTATGCGCGTCGCGATGTATTATGCGAATAATGACGTTCGTCTCGAAGAGATGCCCACGCCCCGTATCGGGCCCGGCGAGATCCTCATGCGTGTGGAGGCGAGCGGTATATGCGGCAGCGATGTGATGGAGTGGTATCGTGTCGGGAGGACACCTCTCGTTTTAGGTCATGAGGTCGCAGGGACCATCGTCGAAGCGGGACGCGGCGCGGCGCGCTATAAAAAAGGGGACAGGATCGTCGCCGCACACCACGTCCCGTGCAACGCCTGTCGGTACTGCATGAGCGGTCATCCGACCGTGTGCGAGACCCTGCGCACGACCAATTTTCATCCCGGCGGGTTCTCCGAATACATCCGCCTGCCCTCCATAAATGTAGAGCGCGGCGTCTTCCCGATCCCTGAAAGCGTATCGGATGAGGAGGCGACCTTCACAGAGCCTCTCGCGTGCGTGATCCGGGGTCAGAGGACCGCCCGTCTCGGTGAAGGAGATTGCGTACTTGTGGCAGGCAGCGGGATATCAGGGATACTCCACGTCCACCTTGCCAAGGTCACCTGGCCGGACACGAAGGTGGTCGTGACCGACATCGAGGAGCATAGGCTCGCGATGGCCAGGAAGTTCGGAGCCGATCATGCGATAGATGCGCACGAGGACGTACCGAATCGCCTCGCCGAAATAAATAACGGGATGTTGGCCGACGTCGTGATCGTGTGCACCGGCGCCCCCAGTGCGATTGCGCAGGCGCTTAAGTCAGTGAGGCGCGGAGGAACGGTCTTATTTTTCGCGGCAACCCAGAAAGGCCTTACTGTGCCTCTCTCGGTCAATGACACATTCTGGAGGACAGAGATCACGCTCACGAGTTCCTACGCAGGGAGCCCCAAGGATCACGAGGAGGCCCTGCGGCTCATCGGATCGAAAAAGGCGATGGTCCGCGAGATGATCACCCACAGGCTTCCCTTGGCCGATACGGGAAGAGGGTTTCAGTTGGTTGCAGAGGCAAAAGATTCGCTCAAGGTCATCATAGAACCGCAAAAATAGGCAACATTGGCAGGAGTCACCGGGTCACAAAGTCACCCAGTCACCAGTAGATGCATTGAACGTGGTGACGCGGTGTCATGGTGACGTGGTGACATAAAGATTTCCGGAGGTGCATATGGACTGGGGAATGAAGAACAGGCTGTCACGGATCATAAAGCCGGAAACAGGGAGGACGGTAATGCTCGCGGTCGACCACGGGTACTTCCTGGGCCCCGTAAGCAAGCTCGAAGAGCCGCGTAAGACGATAGAGCCCCTCGCGCCCTATGCAGACGCCCTCATGCTCACGCGGGGGGTGCTTCGCACGTCGGTCGACGCGACGACCTCGACACCGGTCGTCCTGAGGGTCTCCGGGGGCAATAGCATCATCGGAAAGGACCTCTCGTGTGAGGGGATCACCGTCGCGATGAAGGATGCGGTGAGGCTTAACGTCGCTGCGGTAGCGCTCTCTATCTACGTGGGAAGCCCTTATGAGCACCAGACGCTTATCAATTTGACGAGGCTCGTCGATGAAGGCGAGGAATACGGGGTTCCCGTCCTCGCGGTCACCGCCGTAGGGAAAGAGCTGGAAAAGAGGGACGCACGGTACCTGTCCCTCTCATGCCGGATCGCTGCGGAGCTCGGGGCGCACTTCATCAAGACATACTACTGTGAGGATTTCGAAAAGGTGGTGAAGTCGTGTCCTGTTCCCCTTGTCATCGCAGGCGGCCCGAAATTAGATACGGAGCTAGATGCGTTGAGGATCGCGCACGATGCGATAGAGCGCGGTGCCGTGGGCGTTGATATGGGAAGGAATATATGGCAATCGACGCACCCCATTGGCATGATAAAGGCGATCCGGGCCATCGTTCACAAGAACGCGTCAGTGAAAGAAGCGCATAAGTTGCTCGAGGATGGGAAGAAGGGCAAAAAGTGAGCGTGGTAGATGCCGTAATAAACCCTGTTGACATTCTTAACGCAGATTGTCGCAGATATCTGCGTAAATCCCTGCCTGCCGGCAGGCAGGCGCGTTTGATGTGCGAATCTACGTTAGAATACACATTAAAGTCAGCATAGCTCTTGACAGTATGGCGCGGTATTCATCCTTGACAATATCCCCGGCATCGTATAGAATACCCTCACCATAATAAGTAAATGTTTACCCGTGAACCAGAAAGCCGCGCCTGCCCGCCCCGAGCGCAGTCGAGGGGTAAGGGCGTGGATGAATGGCCTTCGGTTCAGAGTTCCGCTTGCGCAGCGGAACCCTTAAAAAGAAAGAGGCCGCGACTGTGAAGGCCGCGGAGCTTCACGGAATCGGTCTCGCGATCTTTCAGATTGCAGGGAGACTAAGGTGGTATGCTCTGTCGTCTCGCGGGGAGGTACATAGCCCTCGCATAAGGGCAGGATATCGTCAATGTCTTCACGATCTCTCAAGAAAAGGGCGCTCCCACGACCGCCACCACGCTGCAAGGTGAGAAAGAAGTGGGTCATAAATCCGAAAACGCGGGTAGCGGAGAGTAGAAAGGTTTATTCGAGGAAAAAGGTCAAGGCACGGTTCGAGTATAACGTGGAGCACGATGGCGATGAAGAGGCTTAAGCTGGGAATACCGAAAGGAAGCCTACAGGAGTCGACGGTGAGGATGTTCAAAAAAGCGGGTTTCTCCGTCTCTGTAAGGGAGAGGTCATATTTCCCTTCGATCGACGACGAAGAGATCGAGGCGGTCCTTTTCAGGGCCCAGGAGATGTCCAGGTACGTAGAAGACGGTACGCTTGACTGCGGGATCACAGGCAACGACTGGATATTGGAAAACAGCTCCAAGGTGGTGAAGGCGTGCGAGCTCGTCTATTCCAAACGGTCGATGCGGCCCGTGAGATGGGTCCTCGCAGTGCCCCAGGGTTCCAGGGTCAAGTCGGTCAAGGGCCTCAGCGGAAAAAAGATAGCGACCGAGCTCGTGAACGTGACGAAGGCATATTTGAGGAAGAACGGGGTGAAGGCGCTCGTCGAATTCAGCTGGGGAGCGACAGAAGTGAAGACGAGCCTTGGCGTTGACGCGATCGTTGAGATCACGGAGACGGGCTCGAGCTTCAGGGCGAACAACCTTCGGGAGGTCGCCACCGTGTGCGAGTCGACCACGCAGCTCATCGCGAATACGAATTCCTGGAAGGATGGCTGGAAACGCGCGAAGATCGAGAACATCGCCCTTCTCCTGCGCGGCGCGATACGGGCCGAGGAGAAGGTGGGCCTGAAGATGAACGTTGCCGAGAAAGACTTAAACGCCGTGATCGGTCTCCTCCCCGCCATGAAGAAGCCGACGGTCTCACGCCTCTGGCAAAAAGGATGGTACGACGTCGATACGATCATCGATGAAAAAATCGTGAGGACTCTTATTCCGGCTCTGAAGAAGGCCGGCGCTCAGGGGATCATAGAGTATCCATTGAATAAAGTGATATATTAAGAGTGTAAAGTTTAAAGTGCAAAGTTTTCCGCCAAAGGCGGATCCGCCTCCGGCGGAAAAGTTTCCGTTGGACAAGACCGTGCATCTCACACTTTACACTTTGAACTTTACACTTAAAACTTTTCTAAGGAGGTGAGCCTATGCCCTGTGGCAGAAAGCGCAAGCGGCACAAGATGGCGGTTCACAAGCGAAAAAAAAGGCGTAGAAGAGACAGGCATAAGAAGAAGAGATACACCATAAATTAAAGGTGTCCTCTATGCGGCGGGAGGAATGTCTTCCCGCCGCATCGGAGGGGTCAGTCCTTTTGAAGAAGAGAAAGAATCTCATAGTTCTTATAGGCCTCATTGCGCTCGGCCCTGTGGTTACCGCAGGCGCCAGAGTCGATATCTCAAAAGGCCCAAGCCTCACGATATGGAAGAAGGCAGCGAACGTGGACGAGGGGAGTTCACATCCCCTCGCCAAGGCCCTTGCCCATTATGCGATGGGCGTCATGTACGATAATGAGGGTATGTTCGAAAAGGCCTTAGAAGAATACTCCAAAGCGATAGCGCTTGATCCGGCGACGAGCTATATTCATCTGCGTCTCGGGGTGGACTACCTCCTGACCCACCAACGGGATAAGGCTCTTTCCGAGCTCGCAATAGCCAAGGAGCTGAATCCCGAAGATTCCAAAACGCGTTTCATTCTGGCGGTGATTTTCACGATAGGGAACCAGTATGAGCGCGCTCAGAAAGAGTATGAAGAGATCATCAGGCTCTATCCCGATGATCTGAAGGCGCTCACGTCCCTTGCGGACATCTTCGTTATGCAGGAGAAGATGTCCGAGGCCGCAGCGCTCTATGAGCGGCTCATCTCGAAAGAGAAGAATTCCGCGATACTCCACTTCAACCTCGGCGTGATATATTCGAGGCTGAGCAAGATTGACGATGCGCTACGCGAGTTCGCGACGGCCGTTCAGATAAAAAAGGATTATCTCGAGGCGTACATCGGGGTAGGCGTGATGTACGAAATGAAGGGGGATCTCCCCCGCGCCATCGAGCAGCTCGAAGAAGCGCTTCGCATAGAGCCGCTCAATACGGCGCTTTACCATAAACTGGCGTTCCTCTATCGCAAGGTAAAAAGAGTCCAGGATGCGGTACGGTACTACCAGACATTGGTCGGGCTCGATCAGAAAGACCTCGATACCTACATAGAGTGGGCGAACCTTTATTTGGAAGAGAAGAAGCCCAAAGACGCCACGCGCGTACTGGAAAATGCGCTGGCGGCAGGCATACAGGACGCGAACCTCTACCTCGCGCTAGGATTCGCCTCCGGCGCCGCGGACGATAACGCAAAGGCGCTGGACTATTACAACCGGGCTGTCGAGATGAAGCCCGACGACCCCAAGGCCCGCTTCTATAGAGGCGCTCTTTACGAGAGGATGAAACAGCGCGAGGCTGCGATTCGGGAATTCAGAGAGGCGATCCGGCTCGACCCGCAGTTCGCCGATGCATATAATTACCTCGGGTACATGTTTGCCGAACAGGGCACGAATCTGGACGAGGCGATCGTGCTGGTCAAGAAAGCGCTGCAGATCGATCCGGGTAACGGCGCCTACATTGACTCATTGGGGTGGGTGTATTATCAAAAGGGGATGATCGACGATGCCCTCGTTGAACTGGAGAAGGCGGTGAAGGTCGAAGGGAACGATGCGACCGTGAGAGACCACCTGGGCGACGTCTACTTTAAAAAAGGGTTCTTAGAAAAAGCGCGGGCGGAATGGAAAAAGTCTCTCGAGTTCGACGAGAAACAGGATAAGGTGAGAGAGAAGCTCGAAAGGGTGCGGTAAGAGGGCTACCGCAGATGAGGCGGATCGGGTGGAACGCACGATGAAGATGGACGTACGTGAAATGAAGAGGAAGGCGATAGGGATCAGGAAAGACATCCTGAAGATGCTGACCATGGCAGGCTCAGGCCACACCGGCGGCAGCCTCTCGCTCGTAGAGATCCTCCTCGTCCTCTATCACTATGCAATGAGACACGACCCCGGGAATCCATATTGGCCCGGTCGCGACAGGCTGCTGCTCTCAAAAGGGCACGGTTGCCCTGCCCTCTATGCGGTGTTGGCGGACTGCGGGTATTTCCCGAGAGAAGAGCTGTGGACATTGCGAAAACTCGGAAGCGCATTGCAGGGGCATCCCCAATTAGGGCTTCCCGGCCTCGAGATCTCGAGCGGTTCTCTGGGGCAGGGGCTTTCGGTAGCGAATGGGATCGCCCTCGCGGCACGCCTTGATAATATAGATATACGGGTCTATTGTGTCATGGGAGACGGAGAGACGAACGAAGGCCAGATATGGGAAGCAGCGATGACCGCCTCCCATTATAAACTCGCATCCGTGTGCGGCATAGTCGATTACAATGAACTGCAGATAGATGATTTTTGCTGTAAAGTGAAGGATATGGCGCCCTACATGCGTAAGTGGGAAAGTTTCGGCTGGCATGCGATCGAGACGGACGGCCATGATAGTGAAAAGCTCATGGGCGCGTTCGACAAGGCGAAAGAGGTGAAAGACAGGCCGACCGTGATCATTGCTCATACAGTGAAAGGAAAGGGCGTTTCTTTCGTCGAAAACAAGGTAGAGTGGCATGGCATCGCGCCAAAAAAAGAAGAATACGAGCGCGCCGTGCAAGAGTTGGACGAGGCGTTGAAGCAATTAAATGCGTAATACATCGAAAGACGTAGCGTGCCGTCATTTTAGACGTAGCAGGACGTAAGAAGATAGGAGAAGAAGATGCTGTCACGAAAAGCTAAGATGTACTTGAAGATGTACTGGGTACGGTTGGTCATTATACTTGCCATCATCCTCGTGTGCCTACTCGCGGTGTGGGGGCTCATGTCCCTCGAGTCGTTCTACCGCAATATCACCCTTGCGACGATGCCCATCAACCTCATCATGGTCGCGCTCAACGCCACCATATTCGTCTTCATGTACATGATGTTCATGCAGGGCGGGCTCGCGAAGGTATCGAAGGAGAAGCTCAGGGGCGAGCTCGTCAACATCAAATGGAGCGACGTCATCGGTATGGATGAGGCGAAGCGTGAGGCCTGGGAGGTCATACAGCTCATCAAGGACAGGACGAAGGTCAAGCAGATCGGCGGAAAGATCCTGCGCGGCATCCTCATGATCGGCCCGCCGGGGTGCGGAAAGACATACCTCGCGAAGGCGATCGCCACCGAATCGAAGATCCCGTTCCTCTCCATGTCGGGGTCCGAGTTCGTCGAGATATTCGTGGGCGTGGGCGCGTCGAGGGTGCGCCGCCTCTTCAGGAAGGCGCGGGAGCTCGCGTATGGCTACGGGGGGTGTATCGTCTTCATCGACGAATTGGACGCGATCGCGAGGAAGAGGGTCTTCTCCGTCTTCGGCGGCACCGAGGAGACGAACTCGACCCAGAACCAGCTCCTCGCCGAGATGGACGGATGCCAGGAGAAGGACGAGAACGTCATCATCATCGGCGCCACGAACGCGCCCGAAGGCAACCTCGACACGGCGCTCCTGCGGCCTGGAAGGTTCGACCGGAAGCTCTTTATCGATAAGCCGAACCTCGAGGAGCGGGAGAAGATCTTTGAGTTCTACTTCAATAAGGTGAAATACAACAAGGATTCGGTCGATATCAAGCGGCTCGCGCGCAAGTCCGTCGACAAGAGCCCGGCTGAGATAGAGAACATCGTGAAGGAGGCAGTGCTCATCACCACGAGGGACGGCAAGGACGCCGTCGAGTATAAGCACGTCTCCGAGGCGATTGAGAGGATCGAGATGGGCCTGAAGCACCGGCGCCACATGACCGCGCACGAGAAGGAGATGACCGCCTATCACGAAAGCGGTCACCTCATCGTGCTCTATCTCCTTCACCCGACAGACGACGTCTTTAAGGCCTCGATCATCGGAAGGAAAGAGTCTCTGGGCATCGTGCATCGCCAGCCCCGCGAGGAGACCTTTACCCGTTCGCGCGAGGCGCTCCTCGCCGATATCAAGGTGAGCCTCGCAGGCTATGTCGCCGAACGCATGAGGTTCGGGACATCCTCTACCGGCGTGTCGCAAGACTTCAAGCATGCGATGGGGATCGCGCATAATATGGTCTGGATGCTGGGCATGAACGACGTGAGCCTCGTCGGCGACTATACCGCGATACCCGAGACGCAACTCTCGGAGAAGGTGAAGCAGACCCTCAATGAGGAGACACAGAAGATCTTCGCTCGGTGTCTCAAAGATGTCGAGGAGCTCCTCAAGAAGGAAAAAGAGATACTTGAGCGGTTCGTGAAAGAGCTGCTCGAAAAAGAAGAACTCGATTACGACGAGATAGATGCGATATTCAAGGAATACGGAAAGCACCAGACACCGTCCTAATATACGTAAGCTCTGCGCGTGCGTCGCCATCGCCGTATGTGCGTGGAGCATCTTCACAGGCTGCGGCCCGACCTATCCCAAAGAGCGCATCCAGGAATCTATCGTCGACCTCTGTAAGCGGGAGTACGGCATAGACGTCAAGACGACGATCGCGGGTAGGACGATAGGCATCTACGTTCCCCTCCACGACCTCATCGACTTCACGTTCGCGATCTCAAAGAGCGCAAGCGAAAAGATCAACGACGTCATCTTGAGCGTCACGAGGGTCGCCATCTCCACCGACGCGAACTATGATTTTTACTGCATCATTGCCCACGACGTGAGAATACCCGAGATACAGATCGTCGTCATTAAGTCGGTCGATGACGTGAAGAGGTTCCTCCTGAGCGATATATCGCGGGGAGAATACTCGAAGAGGATGATCGTGGACATGCGCCTGAGCCCCCAGGCGCAGAAGGAGAAGACGATCAAGAATATCTTTGAGAAGATGAGGCTCGACCCAAAGTGGCAGGAAGAGGTGCTCAACGATTTCTTCAGGGCAGCGCCGTCGGAGTTGGGCGACATCGGCTACTGGGGCGGAAAATTCTATATGAAGGACATCCAGTTGAGCGAGTTTCTCGCAGAGCAGGTCGCATCGAGGATGAAGATGGAGTTCAGGGAGGACCAAGGTCTTGCCCGCACCGTCGTCCTCAAGGCATCAAAAGGTAAGTATATGGATCAAGGCCCGGCCCGGTCCTTTAAATTCGACGTGATGACGATCCCGAAGCCGGCGGAGGGGGAGACGCACCGTGCCGTCCTGCAGAAGGTGATCGCGATAGTATCGGGCGTGCTCCACTCGTACCGGTTCAACGACTATGAGTACGTCACGATCGTAGACGAGCGGGAGGGCTCGACCTTCAGGGTATCGCGCGACGACCTCGAGAGTTATAGGATGAAGAAGCTGACTTTCGAGGATATTGTGAAAAAGGGCTCGGCGCTCTAAAGATATCAAGGAGATACCCCGCAGGGGAGGGAGAGTGCCGGACAGGAAAGGAATGGCGGATGGGCACCACGGCGTTATCTAAGTCACCCACGAGAGACGGGTTTGGACAAGGGCTGCTCGAGCTCGGCAGGACCGACAAGAGGGTCGTTGTCCTTTCGGCGGACCTCACGGATTCTACAAGGGCCGGCTGGTTCAAGAAGGAGTTCCCGGACAGGTTCTTCTCTTTCGGCGTTGCCGAACAAGACATGGTAGCGGCGGCAGCCGGTTTCGGGCTTATGGGGAAGATCGCTTTCGTGTGCACGTTCGGCGTTTTCGCGAGCGGGCGGGCGTGGGACCAGGTGCGCGTCTCGGTGGCTTATATGAACCAGAACGTCAAGATCGTCGGCACTCACGGGGGAATCTCGGTGGGACCTGACGGAGCGACGCACCAGGCGCTTGAAGAGATCGCGCTCATGAGGATCATCCCCAACATGAAGATCGTCGTTCCCGCAGATGTTATCGAAGCGCGGAAAGCGACCATAGAGGCCGCCCGGGTCCCCGGGCCGGTATACATGAGGCTTGGGCGCAACGCGGTCACCACCTTTACGACCGACAAAGACCTTTTTAAAATAGGAAAGGCGAACGTGCTGAGAGAGGGTAAGGACGTGGCGATAGTCGCCTGCGGCCAGATGGTGTGGGAATCGATCAAGGCATGCGACATCCTGGAGAAGGAAGGGATCAAGGCGAGGCTCATAAACCTCCATACCCCGAAACCGATCGATAAAGATATCATCGTGGAGTCAGCCCGCATGACAGGATGTGTGGTGACGGCCGAAGAGCATACCACGTCCGGAGGGATGGGAAGTGCGGTGGCCGAAGTGCTCGCAGAGAATTATCCGGTCCCGATGAGGATGATCGGGGTAAGGGACAAGTTTGGGGTCTCCGGAGAGCCGGAAGAACTTTTTAGGTATTTCCACATCGCTTCAGAAGACATAGTGAATGCAGTTCATGATATGCTCAAGGTGAAGAAAAAATAGCGAATAGCGTTTAGCGTATAGCGGTTAGTATATCGCACGCAATACGCGATACGAAATACGCAATACGCGATCCCTCGGCTAAGCGTTCAAAAATTTCGCTCGAAATTTTTGAACAGCCTTCGGGACTGGCGAAGCCGTCCTGAGCGAAGCGAAGGGTGCTCGTCCTGCACGTAAATTGCATGGACTCGCAATACGAGTACACGGACATGTCCTCACACATTCGCATCGACGCGCCGGCCAAAGTGAATCTCTACCTGAAGATCCTCGCGAAGAGGCCCGACGGATATCACGAGATCGTCACTATTTTTGAGCGGATAGACCTCGTCGATACCATCTCGATCGTGCGTATGGACCGGGGTATTGACGTCTTATCCGACACACGTATCGTCGCGAGAAAAGAAGAGAACCTTGCGTACAAGGCAGCCCGGGCCATCCTTGGTCGCGCATCCTTTGAGGCAGGGGTGCGCATACACATCGATAAAAAGATACCCATCGCGGCCGGGCTCGGTGGAGGAAGTTCTGATGCAGCATCCGTCTTGATGGGTATCAATACGCTCCTGCGATTGAAGATGACCAGGGAAGAGCTCATGGGCCTTGGCAGGGAGCTGGGGGCGGATGTCCCGTTCTTTCTTGCTCAATCACCCTTTGCGATAGGGACCGGGAGGGGCGATACGGTAAAGCCCATTCGGTCACGGAAGACGTTCTACCACCTCCTTGTATGCCCGGATTTCCCCCTCCTCACGCGCGACGTATACAAGGAGTTTGGCTCGCTGCGCTCAGGGGAAGTCCCGGGGTTTTCCTCGCGGGACGCAGCCCTGTCGGAGCCAGTCACAGGGTTTACCTCGCGAGACTTGACCCCTCGACTCCGCTCGGGATCAAGCCCTGAGCATTGGTCGAAGGGCTTGACAAATACCGTTCCTGGCGATACAATAGACGCCGTTTCGATCTTCAACACTATAGCAGGCGGGATCCATCCACCTTCGTTCGCCTATAGAGGACTTAGGCGCCTGTCGCTTCAGAAGGGTGACGTTCGCAGGGTGCCCCCAAAAGGGGCAACGGAGGCGGGGCTCCATAATGACCTGCAGGTTGCGGCTATCAAGGTACGGAGAGATATAGAGGGAATCGTAGAACGCTTGGCCGAGGCATCTGGGACTAAGGCGATCGTATCGGGGAGTGGACCAAGCGTATTTTGTTTATTCCACAAAAGAAAGGAGGCTCAGGAAGCAAGAAATAGGTTTTTAAGAAGTCTGCCCGCCCGCGAAAAGGAAGCATGGAAGATCTTCGTTGTAAGGACACTGTATAGCCGTTAGTGATTCCGTATTTCGTAGCAAAGCTTTGACATTTCTAACGGGAGCAAAAGAAGGAGTAACCGTGTATGGAGATCACAGAGGTTAGAATATTCTTGAAAGAAGGACAGGATAAGAAGCTGAAGGCTTATGCGACGATCACGATCGACAATGCTTTTGTGATCAGAAATGTGAAGGTCATCGAAGGCAATAAAGGGATGTTTGTCGCCATGCCGTCGAGGAAGCTCAAAGAACCGTGCCCGAAATGCGGGTTCCGGAACGTCGTGAGGAGCAAGTACTGCAACCAGTGCGGCACGAGCCTCCCGCAGACTGAGTTCAGGCCGCAGCCGTCAGGCGAGGATGCTTCCCACCAGTCAGAGCACAGAGATATCGCGCACCCCATAACGACTGAGTGCAGAGAATATATACAAAATAAGGTCTTGAGCGCTTATGAGGCCGAATTGAAGACCACCGCAGGCGCAAGCAGCGCAGGTAGCGCAGGTAGCGCAGGCAGCGCAGGAAGAGCAGGCAGCGCAGGCAGCGCAAGCAACGCGGGTAGCGCGAGCAGCGCGGACAAACCTTCGGTCGTCGCGCCCCAAAGTAAATATCCGCGCCACGACGAAGAGGGAGAAACCGATATAGAGCTCTAAATCGGTTGAAAAATCCCGGGTAAAGAAATTAATGACGCGGACCGTGCCCATGGGGCCTATGCCCCTGGCGCTGGATTCCGGTTCTCGTCCGTTAATCCATAAAGCAGTCAGTTTGTATTCCCATGCGGGGTATCGCCTCAAAAGTGCGAGCATAGGCTATCGTTTCATGTGAGGAAGATGCGGGGAAAGACCGCTCTCTGCCCGGTAGTGCCCCGCCGGGCGCACTTCGTGCTTGGCGGGGTCCCGCCGAGCC
>CAYHAE010000004.1:38585-53087 GCA_964354545.1 uncultured Planctomycetia bacterium | reverse complement strand
GTGGGTCTGAACACCAACGTTTATTCATATATTCGTAGTGTGTTGCCCGGTAGTGCCCCGCCGGGCGCACTTCGTGCTTGGCGGGGTCCCGCCGAGCCCCGAAGGGGCGACCGGCGGGATAATGGTAGCACATCAGAATTTGCCGTGAACCAGAACTCGCATTCGCTCGTTCGGTTCACGGCACCCAGAACCGAACCCTTGGCTATTACCGGTTGTCGTTCTGGTTCTGGGTGGGTCTGAACACCAACGTTTATTCATATATTCGTAGTGTGTTGCCCGGTAGTGTAATGGTAGCACATCAGAATTTGGGTCTGAGCGTTGAGGTTCGAATCCTCACCGGGCAGCCACTAAAGCGTTCGGGCTCCGGCCCCAAAAAGTGAGGAGTTGCTTTTTGGGCCTCCACCCCGCAGCCATGGAAAAGAAGGCGGGACTCGCGTCCGAACGCTTCTAAAGGGAAACCTACGGTTTCCCTTTAGGGAACCCTTCCCTTATGTGGAAGGATGGGGCGCGCGAGGAGGATTCTCCCGCCCGAAGCTTCTCGGAGTAGCAGAAGCAGCGGGACCCCGCCATGAATAGCGAATGATCGGGTATAGGCGGGGGAAGCCATCAGGCGCCGGCAAAACTCATCGAGTGCAGGCAGGACACTTAACACTTTTCCGCCTTCGTCTTTGTCGGCTACGGCGGACCCGCCGAAGCTCATCGAGCGTAGGCGGGAAACTTAACACTTTAAACTCATGAAAGACCTTATTGCCGTCATACTCGCCGCCGGTCGCGGCACAAGGATGAAGTCGGAACTGCCCAAGGTGCTGCATTGTCTCCTCGGGAAGCCCATGATCGGCTATGTCCTGGATGTAGCACGAGGCCTTGGGGCGCGGGAGATAGTGGCCGTTGCCGGCTATAAAAAGCACCTCCTGAAAGATTCCCTCCAGGGGGTAAAGATCGTTGAGCAGAAAGAACTATTGGGGTCCGGCGACGCGCTCGCTACGGCGAGGAAGACGCTCAGGTCTTTCTCGGGAGATCTTGCGGTCCTCTGCGGGGATACCCCGCTCATTAAAAAAGAAACGATAGTGGAACTTGTGAGAAAACACAGGAATGCCCGGGCGACCGCGACCGTCCTCACCGCCAGGATCGATGATCCCGCGGGGTACGGCCGGATCAGGAGAGACGCCCACGGCATGATCGAGAAGATAGTCGAAGAGACCGAGGCAACCTCGCGCGAGAAGGCGATCACGGAGATCAATGTAGGGGCGTACTGTTTCAGCGCACGAGACCTGTTCAACGCCCTTGATGAGATAAAGCCTGACAATAAAAAGAAAGAGTACTTCTTGACGGACGTGATCGAGGTGCTTCACAACAGGGAGAAAAGGATAGAATCGATCGTGCTGGAGAAGGCCGATACGATAATCGGCATCAATTCGCGCCGCGACCTGGCCGAGGCCACGAAGATCCTCAGGATGCAGATCATAGAATCACACATGGCGAGCGGGGTTACCATTGTCGATCCGTCCACCACCACGATCGAGCCCGGCGCGAAGATCGGCCGGGATACGGTCATATACCCTTACACGGTGATCGAGAGCGGCGTCGAGGTCGGGAGGTCATGCCAGATAGGCCCGTTCGCACGGCTGCGCGGCGGCGTCCGCCTTTCGGACAGAGTTGAGGTAGGGAATTTTGTCGAGCTCGTGAGGACATGCGTGGGCAGCCGGACCAAGATCAAGCATCACACCTATCTCGGAGACACGGTCGTGGGTAAGAGTGTGAATATAGGGGCAGGCACCATCACCGCGAACTTCGACGGGAGGAAGAAGAACACGACCATCATCGAGGACGGTTCGTTCATAGGGGTCGGGAGCATCCTCATAGCCCCCGTGACGATCGGAAAAGGTTCGACGGTAGGCGCAGGGTGCGTCGTTCCGAAAAGGCACGATGTCCCGCCTGACGCGACGGTCGTCGGCGTGCCCGCGAGGGTGTTAAGAGCCATCGTTTCAAAAAAAACATGAGGTGCGGCAGATGAAGAATAAACTTCTGGTGTTTTCAGGGAATTCGAACGTGAGGCTCGCGGAGGACATATGCAAGGTCTTGAAGGTTCCCCCCGGGAAGGCCGCCGTGAGCAAGTTCAGTGACGGCGAGATAAGGGTGAAGATCGACGATAACGTACGCGGCCATGACGTATTCATCATACAGTCGACCTCGCACCCCTGCAACGATAATCTCATGGAACTGCTCATCGTCATTGACGCGGTGAGGCGCGCGTCTGCCCAGAGGATCACCGCGGTCCTCCCCTACTTCGGGTATGCGCGGCAGGACAGGAAAGATCAACCGAGGGTCCCCATCACCGCGAAGCTTGTCGCGAACCTCCTCACCGTCTCCGGCGCTGACAGGGTATTGACCATCGACCTGCACGCGGGACAGATCCAGGGCTTTTTCGACATACCTCTCGACCATCTCTTTGCGGTCACGATATTCGTCGACTACATCAGGACCTTGAAGCTGAAAAACCTCGTCGTCGTATCCCCTGACGTAGGCGGGATAAAAACGGCGAGGGCGTACGCGAAACGTCTCGGGTCAGGACTCGCCATAGTCGACAAGAGGCGCATCGATGACAAAAAGTCAGAGGTGATGCATATCATGGGCGACGTCAAAGGAAAGAACGTGGTCATCGTCGACGACATGGTGTCAACGGCGGGCTCATTGGTCGAGGCGACCGAGGCGATAAAAAAGGAAGGCGCGAGGGACGTCTATGCAGCCATCACCCATCCCGTGCTGTGCGGTTCCGCCGTCCAGAGGATCTCGCGCGCCCCGCTAAAACTGCTGCTCGTGACGGATACGATCGCCATCCCGCGCGAGACGATGATAAAAAAGATAAAGGTGCTTTCGGTCGCGCCGTTGCTTTCGGAAGCGATAAAGAGGATACACAACGAAGTGTCTGTGAGCGTGCTCTTCAGTTAGGACACGGGCACTTAAAAAAAGGCAGGTCACAATGGAAAAGGTAACATTGAAGGCATCGCAGAGAGAAGGCGTGAAGAAGAAGGCCGCAAAGGCATTGCGGAGAGAAGGTCTCATACCGGCTGTCGTCTACAGAGGCGGCGAGGAATCGATGAGCCTCAAGCTGGTCTTGAGAGAGCTCGAAGACATACTCCACACAAAGGCCGGCACCAACGTGCTCATCACATTGAAGATCCAAGGGGCGGCGAAGGCCGTGAAGGACAAGACCGTTATCATTAAAGAAGTGCAGCACGACCCTGTAAAGGACACTATCCTCCATGTAGATTTCCACGAGATATCTCTCACGGAAACCCTCAAGGTAAACGTGCCGCTCGCGGGCAAAGGGGAAGCGGCAGGGGTCAAGCAGGATGGAGGCGTTCTGGAACACGTGATGTGGGAGCTTCAGGTCGAGTGTCTACCCACGGATATCCCCGAGAAGATAGAGCACGACGTCTCAAGTCTTAAGATAGGAGACGCGGTATTCGTGAAGCAGATCGTCGCTCCCGAGGGCGTCAAGATACTGACTGACCCGGAGCTCATCGCGATGATAGTGAAGCCGCCGCATGTCGAAAAGCCGAAGGAGGAGCTTGTCGAAGAGGTTGCCGAGCCTGAGCTCATAAGGGAGAAGAAAGAGAAAGAAGCCGAAGGAGAAGAGGAAGAGGAGACAGGGAAAGGCCCCGCCGCCGGCGCAGGCGCGAAGGAGGAGAAAGGCAAGTGAAGCTCATCGTGGGGCTGGGCAATCCCGGCAGGGTCTACAGGTATACGAGGCACAATGTCGGGTTTCTCATTATCGAAGAGTTCGCGAAAGAATATAAGGTAAAGATCAAGACAAAGGAGTATGGTTCCCTTATCGGGGAAGGGAAGATAGCCGGAGAAGACGTGATGGTGCTCATGCCGGTGACCTACATGAATTTGTCGGGCAAGGCCGTATCGGAGGCCGTGAAGGAGCGGCATGTCGAGGTGAGGGATCTCCTCGTGATCTGCGACGATATAAACCTCAAACTCGGGACGATCAGGATCAGGACGAGAGGTTCTGCGGGAGGCCATAAGGGGCTCGCCTCTATCATAGACGACCTGGGCACCGGAGATTTTGCGCGCCTGAAGGTAGGGATAGCTACTGAGGCCGTAAAAGGCGACATCACTGAATATGTCCTCTCGCCTTTTAGGAAGAAGGACCGTAAGAAGATCAAAGAGGTGGTCGCCGTTGCGGAGGACGCCGTCTTTCTATGGATAAAAGGCGGGCCGGAGATCGTAATGAACAAGTATAACGTGCGAAATAGGACGTACGTGTGAGTGTTGTCAATGTCCGCTCACGCATGTACTCCGTGTGGATAGAGTATATAGAGTATAAGGATTATAGGGTATAGGGATTTCCGCTGGAAGCGGATCCGCCCTCTGCGCTTCTTGCAAGGCGGAAGGGTGTAGGGTGTAGCGGTCGGGCTCATAGGGAGAGCGCTATCGAGCCCCGCTTAAAGGGCGGGCGAGATTATCATTGATTTGAAGGGATGCATATGATACGATGTACGTGGTGTGAGACCGACGAAAAGAAGAGGGAGCTTACGACGTGAATACTTACGAAGTGCTGTTCATACTGAAGCCTGACATGAGCGAACAAGATGCCGGAAATCTGTACAAGGCCATCGGGGAGGTCCTGGCGAAGAATGAGGCGGCCGTGAAGAAAGAGGAGCAGTGGGGCAAGAGGCAATTCACCTACCCTATCAAAAAATTCAGGGAAGGCGTGTATTACAAGGTCGATTTCCAGTCGCCGCCGGAGGCAGTCACCAGATTGAAAGAGGCCTTTGCCTTAACCCCGGAAATCATACGCGTGATGATAACAAAGAGGTGAGGCGATGGCAGCGAGTCTCAATAGAGCGTTTCTCATTGGCAATCTCACGCGCGATCCCGAACTCAGGTATGTCCCGAGCGGGCAGGCGGTCGCGACGTTCTCGGTAGCGGTGAATAGAGTATACACGACGCAGGCGGGTGAAAAGAAGGAAGAGGTCTCTTTCATCAACATCGTCGTGTGGGGCCGCCGCGCCGAAGTCTGCGGCGAATACCTCTCGAAGGGCAGCCCGGTCTTCATCGAGGGGAGGCTGCAGTCGCGGTCATGGGAAGACCAGAACGGTCAGAAGCGTTACGCGTTAGAAGTCATTGCGCAGAGCGTCCAATTCTTACGGCCTGCGCCCCGCGGCACCACCGCAGTGCAGGCGCCGCCTTCCGAAGAGATCGAATCCATAGACCTTGAGTCGGACGCACCTTCCCCGCCAAAGCCCGTCGAGAAACAGGTCGCGCCCGAGAACGAATTCCGCGGTACGTTCGGCGACACACAGGCCCGCAGCGACGCGGGCAAAAAGGATGCGGCAGGAACGGGCGGAGACGAAGTCCCTTTTTAGGGCGATCGCAGAGGAGATCACCAGATGTTCGAGAAACGGGAAAAGAAAAAATTCAAACCGAGAGATGGGCTGAAGAAGAGGATATACAGGAAGAAGCCGTGCAGGTTCTGCATGGACAAGGTGGAGAGGCTCGATTATCTCGAGTATCCCAGGTTCCAAAAGCTTATCACCGAACGGGGCAAGATCATGCCGTCGAGGATTACCGGCACCTGCGCGACGCACCAGAGGCAGCTTGCGCGGGCCATAAAGAAGGCGCGCATAATGGCCCTGCTGCCGTTTGTCGCTGAATAGGACCCCGCGGCACGGACGGGCGGATCGCGGGGCCTTCGGCCCCGCAGGATGGACGTGATGAAGATAATCCTTATGCAGGATGTGGAAAAACTGGGAAGTGCGGGCGACGTGGTTACGGCGAAGGACGGCTACGCGAGAAACTTCCTTATACCTTTGAAGAAGGCAAGGATCGCGACTCCCGCAAATCTGAAACTCGCCGAGGCGATCAGGAAAAAGAAAGAGACAGAGATTGCCAGGAAGAAGGAAGAGGTCCTCCGCCGTGCCGAGGAGCTCTCTCGGGCCTCGTGCACCATCAATATGGCCGCCGGCGAGGAGGACAAACTCTTTGGGTCGGTGACGTCTGACATAATTGCGCAGACGCTCGAGACAATGGGTTTTCATATCGACAAGAAAGATATCGTCCTTGATGAGCCCATCAAGAAATTAGGGGTATATCAGGTCGAGGTCAGGCTCCATCCGGAAGTTAAGGCGAGCCTGAAGGTCTGGGTGGTGAAATCGTAAACCCCCGAACGGCATGAGGCGCTCGTGGCTTCACAGGAAACTGTCGAAAAGATTCCGCCTCAGAACATAGAAGCGGAGATGGCAGTACTAGGGTCGATGCTGTTAGACCGGGACGCCATCCCCGAGGCCATTGAGCTGCTCAGCGAAAACTCCTTCTATAAGAACTCCCACAGGAAGATATATTCCTCCGTCATAAAGCTGTATGATTCGAACAGGGCGGTCGACCTGATCACCCTCATAGAGGAACTCA
Source organism: uncultured Planctomycetia bacterium (assembly GCA_964354545.1). Taxonomy (GTDB): domain Bacteria; phylum Omnitrophota; class Gorgyraeia; order 2-01-FULL-45-10; family JAHFGN01; genus CAYHAE01. The sequence continues at coordinate 46,667 of CAYHAE010000004.1, read as the reverse complement.
AGAAGGACGGTTGTCTCGATGAGATCGGAGGGCCGTCCTACATCACGTCGCTCGCGTCCTGTGTCCCCACCTCCGCCAACATCTCACACTACGCACGGATAGTCAAGGAGAAGTATATCCTGAGGAGCCTCATCACGGCGGCGACGCAGATCGTACAGGAGAGCTATGATTCAGGGATGAGCGTGGACACGCTTGTCGACAAGGCGGAGAGGCTCGTATTCGACATCACGCAGGACAAGATAGAAGGGAAGACCGTGTCGCTCAAGGAGGTGGTGAGGTCAAGCATAGAGACGATCGACAACCTCTACCAGAAGAAGGAGAACGTCACAGGCATCCCCACGGGGTTCCATGAGTTCGACCTTATGACCGCCGGCCTTCAGCCTTCCGATCTCATTATTATCGCAGGGAGGCCTTCCATGGGCAAGAGCGCCCTCGTCTCCTGCATCGCCGAACACGTCGGTATCGTCGAGAAGATCCCTATCGGTTTCTTCTCGCTCGAAATGTCAAAAGAGCAGCTCGTTCAAAGGATGCTCTGCTCTCACGCGAGGGTCAATGCCCACAAGGTGAGGACGGGGTTCCTCTCCCAGACGGACTGGCCCAGGCTCGTCTCCGCTGCGGGAAAGCTCGCGGAGACGCCGATCTACATCGATGACACGCCTGCGATAACGATCCTGGAGCTGAGGGCAAAGGCGAGGCGTATCAAGTCCCAGCACGACATACAGCTGGTGATCCTCGATTATCTCCAATTGATGCAGGGGCCCGCGAAGGCCGAGAACAGACAGCAGGAGATATCTGAGATATCGCGGTCGCTCAAGGCGCTCGCCCGAGAGCTCAACGTCCCCGTGATCGCCATAAGCCAGCTCTCCCGCGCTGTCGAGCAAAGGGCCGACCATCGCCCGCAGCTCTCGGACCTTAGGGAGTCGGGTGCGATCGAGCAGGATGCGGATCTCGTCGTGCTGCTTTTGAGGGAAGAGGTATATAACCGTACCGACGAAAATAAGGGGATCACCGATATCATCATCGCGAAACAGAGGAATGGTCCCACCGATACCCTGAAGCTTGCGTTCGTGAGCGAATATATGAGGTTTGAGAATCTATCGAAGAGAGAAGAGTTCATCGACGTGGGGGCAGAGAGCCTATGACATGTTCCGGGAGAAAGGCCGTTCTCGCAGCATCTCTTTTTCTGTGGACGTTTGTGGTCGTCCCATCGCTCGCGGGACAAGACGAGAAAGAGGGTCAGCCGATCGTTTCGATCGTCGTGAAGAGTAATATGGCCATAAGCGAAGAGACGATACGTTCAAAGCTGAAGTCCCGGGTCGGGGACAACTTCAGCCAGCAGGTTCTCAACGAGGATCTGAAGAGGCTCTATGCCACCGACTATTTCCTGAACGTCGCCATCGATGCCCGGTCCGTGTCAGGGGGCATTGAAGTGACGATCCTCGTGGAAGAGAAACCGATCATCGACAGCATCCTCTTCGACGGCAACAAGATATTCAGCGCACAGAAATTGAAGTCGTTGATAAAATCGAAGGAGAACGAGATACTGGACAACGCGACCCTCACCCGGGACATGGTCGAGATAAGGAAGTTCTACGAGAAGAAGGGATACCCGCACGTGGGTGTCGCCTACAAGGCCGCCATCAATCCGTCGACAAATAGGACGACCGTCACGGTGACGGTCGATGAAAAGATCAGGGTGAAGGTGGCGAAGGTCTCCGTCACGGGAAACAGCGCTCTTAAAACAGGTCAGATCACGAAGGCAATGAGCACGAAGCCGGCATGGTTCTTTTTTACTCCGGGCGCGTTCGAAGAGGACGTCTTTAAAGAAGATCTGGAGAAGGTGAAGGCCCTCTATGACGACGCGGGGTTTTTGGACGCCGAGGTGACGTCGCGATTCGACTATAGCTCCGACGGGAGGCTCATGTACATCACGCTGGAGGTCAACGAGGGGAAGAAGTATATAACGGGGGACGTCTCGCTTAAAGGGACCACCCTTTTCCCCGACAAAGACCTCAGGAAACAGCTGATGCTTGTCTCAGGGAAGGCCTTTAGCTCACAGGGAGTGAGAGAGGACCTCTATGACTTGAGGGAATTCTATGAGCACCGGGGATATATGAACGTCCAGATCGACGTTGCAAGAAACCTGAACCCCGAGACGGGCAATATCGATCTCGTGTATACGATCGACGCAAAGGACATCGTCTATGTGGGAAAGATCGATATACGGGGCAACACGAAGACGAAGGATATCGTGATACGACGCGAGCTCAGGCTATTCCCGGGCGATAGGTTCGACGGGGACAGGCTGCGGCGTTCGAAAGAGAGGCTCTACAATCTCGGCTTTTTTGAAGACGTGTACTTCGACACCGAGACGACGCGCGAGGAGAATGTGAAGGACCTGGTGGTGACCGTAAAAGAGGCCAAGACGGGCGAGTTTGCCTTCGGCGGAGGATATAGCACTGTCGACCAGCTCCTTGGATTCGTTCAGGTGACCCAGCGGAATTTCGATCTCTTGAATTTTCCTTCTTTTATGGGCGGCGGGCAGAACCTCACCATAAGGGCAGAGGTCGGTATGGTGAGGCAGAACTATTTTGTGAGCTGGACAGACCCCTGGATATTGGGATTGCCGTTCTCATTCGGTTTCGACGGCTATCACACGACACACGCGAGAAAAGAGCGGGTTGGGTATGCGTACGAAGAGGAGAGGTCCGGAGGGGACGTGAGGCTCGGAAAAGAGTTCACGGATCAGCTGAGGGGCGATGCGCTCTACAGGCTTGAGCGGGTGACGATATCGAGCGTGGCCGATAATTCATCCCAGGACCTGAAGAATGAAACGGGGACAAACTGGATTTCGAGCGCCACGGCCGGCCTAACGTATGATACGAGAGACAATATATATTCTCCGACCCAAGGGTGGTATGCGAGGGCCGACGTCATGGATGCCGGCGGCATATTCGGCGGGGATAAGAATTTTGTCAAGACAATGGCACAGGCCGCCATTTACTTCTCGATAGTAAAGAAGGTGGTGCTGGAGCTCAAAGGGACGACCGGGATAGCGTCGGCCTACGGCAAGACCGAAGAGGTCCCCATCTACGAACGCTTCTTCACAGGAGGCCAGGATACGATACGCGGCTACGGTGAAAGGAAGGTAAGCCCGCGCGACCCGGGCTCGTTCGAACCGATAGGAGGAGAGGCGATGATCGTGGGGAATGCGGAGCTCACCTTTCCCATATATGAGAAGATCTTGAAAGGGGCCGTCTTCTTTGATACAGGCAACACGTGGCGCAGGAACAAGGATTATGCGGACGGCGACTTCCGGTCCGGCACGGGCGTAGGGATCAGGGTCAAGACGCCTATAGGGCCTTTGAGACTGGACTACGGTTATCCGCTGAGCGACAACTATGGCGACAAGAAAGAGGGCCAGTTTTACTTCAGCGTCAGCCAAGGATTTTAGGTCATCGTGAACGGTTTCGGCAGTGAGTGCATTCGGCTGTCTCTTGTGCACCCGAGTGCGCATATGCGCAACAAGAGGAGGGAGGAATAATGAGAAGGGTAGCAGTAGCGATAGCGGTTGTGTTCATGTGCGGTATGCTGTGCCTTGGGACCTCATGGGCAAAGGAGTATAAGATCGGCTATATCGATCTGGCGCGGGTATTCGATGAATATTCGAAGACGAAGAATTTTGACAAGTCTCTGGACGAGAAAGGGAAAGCCAAAGAAGCCGAGAGGAAGAAACTTGTGGATGACCTGCGTAAGCTGAAGGACGAACAGGCCCTCTTGAGCGACAAGGCAAAGGCCGAAAAGCAGCCCGCGATAGACGAGACGGTGAAGGCGCTCCAGGAGTTTGACCGCAAGACGAGGGATGAGCTCATAAAGGAGCGGAACGATAAGATCGGCGAGATACTGAAAGACATCGAGAAGATAGTGACCGATTATTCAAAAGAACAGGGGTATGACATCATCCTCAATTCAAGAATGCTTCTCTACGGCACAGAGACGCTGGACCTCACCCTGGAAATACTGAAAAGGCTCAATAAATAGCAGCACGAGCACGCTCCATGTGAGGGGACGTTTTACGGCCGATACGCTCGCTCCACTGCCGTGGCGCGTCCATTTCGGAGAGTAGGACGTCCCCTCTCGATTTTGCCGAAATTGTACCGGAGGATCGATGCGCGTGAGCGAAAAGCGAAGGAGTTGGCAGAGGAGAAGTGAAGCAGAGGACGGTTAAAAGGTCCGTTTCTTTAGAGGGCGTCGGTATCCATTCGGGCAAAAGAGTCTCGGTGTCCATCAAGCCGTCTCCCGCACACAGCGGTATAAATTTTATCCGCGTCGACCTTCCCGCTAAACCCCTTATTAATATCCAATCATTGCGTTTCGACCGGACCGCAGGGAAGCCGAGGAGGACTACCATTGGCATCGGGAACGATATCGAGGTCGAAACCGTCGAACATCTCATGTCGGCGCTCCATGCGCTCCAGATCGACAACGTCATCATTGAGGTCGACGGCGCCGAGATCCCCGGACTGGATGGCAGCGCGAAACCCTTCTTCGATATAATAAGAGAGGCCGGGATCAAAGAATACGATGCAGAACAGCGAGTCCTGCGCCTCGACGAACCGCTGTGGGTCGAAGGGGAGGGCTCTTTTTTAGGGATCTTTCCGAGCGATGATCTCGCCATATCTTATACGCTCTCCTACGACGTGCCGAGGCCCTTCTCGGAGTTCTATCACATCACCGTCAATGAGAGGAATTTTGAGGCCCAGATCGCGCCCGCGCGGACATTCTGTTTTGAGGAAGAGGCGCGCGAGCTCGTGAAGGCGGGGTTGGGCAAGGGAGCGAACTACGAGAATACCCTTGTGCTCGGGAAGGACGGGCCGCTGCAGAATACATTCAGGTTTCCCGACGAACCCGTGAGGCACAAGATAGCGGATTTGATAGGTGACCTCTACCTGGCAGGGTGTCAGGTCAAGGGGCATGCCATTGCGATAAAGAGCGGCCACCGGCTTGCAATTGAGATGGTGCGGAAACTGAAAGGCACGCTCGGTCAATGAGAGAGGGACGAACGATGGGAACCGATAGCCACGCTGTCAATAAGGTGATGGATGTTATGGAGATTCAGAAGATCCTTCCTCACCGGTATCCGTTTTTGCTCGTCGACAGGATCGTCGAGATAGGCGAGAACAGGATCGTGGGGATCAAGAACGTCACGATAAACGATCCGTTCTTTCAGGGGCATTTCCCCGGCCTGCCGATTATGCCGGGGGTCCTGATCATCGAGGCGCTCGCGCAGGTCGCGGGTGTCTACGCGCTTTCCCGGACCGACAACATAGGAAAGCTCGCCTACTTTGCGAGCATAGATAATGCGAAGTTCAGGAAACCGGTGGTGCCGGGTGACCAGCTGGTACTCGAGGTGACCATAGGGAAGTCACGCCTCCGGATCGTCCAGGTCCACGGCGTCGCGAAAGTGGACCGGGAGGTGGTCGCGGAAGCGGACCTCATGTGTATGATAATGAATTCGGGAGAATAGACCGCATGGCGAGAATAGGGCTTGTGGCCGGAGGGGGCAGGGCGCCGATCGTGTGTGCGAAGGAGGCCAGGAAGCGCCAGGACGAGGTCATCGCGTTTGGCGTGAAAGGGCTCACGGCGCCGGAGCTCGCCGACTACGTGGACAAGATGCATTGGATCGAGTGGGGGCAGCTCGAAAAAGGGTTCTTCCTGCTCATGACGGAGAGGATCAAAAAGGTCATCCTCCTCGGGAAGATAGAAAAACCGCTCCTCCTGCGGAATGAACAGAAACTCGACGAAAAGGCCCGGGATCTATTAAAGATATCAAAAGACAAAAAGGACTATTCCATATTGAAGACCGCAGAGGGCATGCTTAAGAAGATAGGTATCGAATTGATAGATTTTGCCAGCTACCTGAGCGAGCTCGTGCCGTCACAAGGCATCCTCACCGAAAGACGTCCCACCCCCCAGGAGGCCAAGGACATAGAGGTAGGCGTGGCCGTCGCGCGCGAACTCGCCCGCCTCGACGTAGGTCAGGTCGTGTGCGTGAAGGATGGATGCGCGATCGCCCTCGAGGGCGCAGAGGGGACTGACGAGACTATTAGGCGTGCGGGCGGGCTCTCAGGCGGCGGATTTACAGTTGTCAAGATGGCGAGGCCTGACCAGGATATGAGACTGGACGTCCCGCTCGTGGGATTGGAAACGGTGAGTACGCTCATTCAGGCCAAAGGGAGCGTCCTTGCCCTCGAAGCGAAGAAGACCCTCCTCATCGACCGCGAAGATATCATCCCTCTCGCAAATACATCCGGAATTTCGATCGTGATCGTGTAGCGACCGGCTATAGCAACGGAAGGTACTTTTTTATCTCGTGGGACGTGATCTGTATCCGGTACTCTTCCCACTCCTTTTTCTTGTTGATGAGGAAACGGGTGAATACGTGGTCGCCGAGCGCCTCGCGGACGAGAGCGCTCTTCTCCGTTTCGCTGATAGCCTGGAAGAGGTTCCCGGGAAGCGCGCTGAGCCCCCTCATCTCCCTCTCGGCCATCTCCATCTTATAGATATTCGGTTCCACAGGCGCTACTTCCTTGTACTTCTTCTCTATGCCTTCGAGGCCTGCGGCGAGCATTACCGCAAAAGCGAGATAGGGGTTGCACGACGGGTCCGGGCACCGGAGCTCCGCCCGCGTCGCCTTTTCGTTGCCCGGCCTGTAGAGGGGCACGCGTATGAGAGCGGTCCTATTGCGCTGGGCCCATGATGCGTATACAGGCGCCTCGTAACCGGGGACAAGCCGCTTATAAGAGTTCACCCACTGTGCGACTATCGACGAAATCTCCCTCGCGTGCTTGAGCTGACCCGCAATGAACCGTTTCGCCGTTTCAGAAAGGTGGTGCGTGTCGTTCTTATCGAAGAAGGCGTTGCGCTCGCTTCGCTCGCCACGGAAGAGGGACTGGTGAACGTGCATGCCGCTCCCGTTCACGCCGAACATCGGCTTCGGCATGAAGGTGGCGTAGACGCCGTGCTGCTGCGCGACCTCCTTGATGCAGTAGCGGCAGGTGATGATATTGTCCGCCATCCTGAGGGCCTTGCCGTATTTCGGGTCGATCTCATGCTGGCTAGGGGCAACCTCGTGGTGGCTCGCTTCGATCTCGATACCCATGGTCTCGAGGAGGTTTATCGTCTCATTTCTTATCACGTCCGCGGCATCGTTCGGTATGAGCTCGAAATAGGTCCCCTCGTCGAGTATCTCAGGAGAGCGATTCGTCTTGAAGTAGAAGTACTCTATCTCCGGGCCTATAAAGTAGGTATACCCCAGCCTCTCGGCCCTCTCCAGGTTCCTCTTCAGGATGTACCTGGAATCGCCGGGATAGGGTGTCTGGTCAGGATTGAGTATGTCGCAGAACATGCGCGCGACCGGGCCCGCCGATTGCTCCCACGGGAGGATCTGGAAACTTGAGGGATCCGGTTTTGCGAGGATATCGGATTCCTGCGCCTCAGCGAAGCCTGTCACCGACGATCCGTCGAACCCCTTCCCGTGATAAAGCGCCTCCTCGAGCTCCCTCCGCGTGATCGAAACGCATTTCAGCGTCCCGAGGATGTCGACGAACCACAGCTGGATGACGTTGATCTTACGCTCGTCGACGGTCTCGAGTATCCTCTCTTTCTCCCTATCGGCCTTTTCCGCCGTAAACTTCTTCCTTGTCTTCGACTCTGTCCTCGTCCTCGCCTTCCTTGCCAATTGCAGGACCGCCTCCTTGTGTATAATATACTGGTTTCCGACCTTCACCGCGCTGAGGGCGCCCTTCTGGATCTTCTCGACGACGGCCTGTCTCGATATACCGAGCAGCGTGGCCGCCTGGGTCGGGGTGATATAATTTTCCTTCATAAAGCCTCCCGCGTTCTTAAACGCATCAGGATGGTCCATTGATACGGATGCGATGCGACAGCATCAATGGACCACGGTATATTTACAATTGTAAAGATATCATATATCTTGTCAATTGTCAAGAATAATCTCCGCGCGGCACGGTACGCTCATCTAAAGAGAGGCGGGCAAGGAGAGCGGAGCCTCCTTCACGC
>CAYHAE010000004.1:13362-38485 GCA_964354545.1 uncultured Planctomycetia bacterium | reverse complement strand
GTTTAAGCGGGCAAGGAGTGCGAAGCCTCCTTTATGCGTTTAAGCGGGCAAGGAGTGCGAAGCCTCCTTTATGCGTTTAAGCGGGCAAGGAGAGCGGAGCCCCCTCTGCGGCTTTTAAGCGTAAGAGGACGATCTGGGTGGCACGGGAACTTGAGGACATGGAGCCGCCGAGGGAGGCTTTTATGGCCGCGAAGTCTGTCTTTATGGCGCGAAGCTTTTCGGGGGAGAGCAGGAGCTCAACGACCTTTTCGGAGATCTTCTTTGCAGTTGCGCTATATTGTATAAATTCGGGGGCTATCTCTTTCCCGGCGATTATATTGACAATACCGATCCTCTTCAATTTGGAAAAAAATTTGAACGCGATAAAGGTGAGAAGGCTCGTCTTGTATACAATGACCATCGGCGTGCCGATGAGCGCCGTCTCGAGCGTGGCGGTTCCCGACGCAACGATGGCGAAGTCCGCGGCGTTCACGATCGTGTACGTGTCGTCGCTCACGAGCCTCAGGTCAAGGTCGAACTTCTCGATCCGGCTCTTGTAGATGTCTTCATCGAGACCCGCGAACTTGGATATGATGAATTGGGTCTCCGGTATCCTGCGGGCGATCGCTGAGGCGCTTTCAAGCATCACCGTGAGCAGATTATCGACCTCCATCCTCCGCGAGCCGGGCAGAAGCGCGATCGTCTTTTTCGAGCGATCGAGGCCGTATTTGCTGCGCGCCTCGTCTCTGCCGAGAACCGGCTTTGCGATCTCCACCAGCGGGTGGCCTACGAACTCGACGCGGACACCCCTCTTTTTATACAGATCTTCCTCGAACTTGAAGAAGACGATCATCGTATCGACGGTCTCCTTTATCGTTTCCAGCCTGTCCTCCCCCCACGCCCACACCTGCGGGCTTATATAATAGATGACGGGGACGCGCCGCCGTTTCAGCTCCTTCGCGATCCTCAGATTGAACCCCGGGTAGTCAACAAGTATCGCGAGGTCAGGGCGCACTTTTCCGTCCACCTCCCGGAGGATCTTCTTATAGGCGTCGCGGATGGTGAAGATGTTCCTTAAGACTTCGGCGAGCCCCACGAGCGCAAGGTCAGCGATATCATAGAGTATCCGTACCCCGGATTTCTCCATGAGCCTTCCTCCGAGCCCGAAGAACTCGATATCGGGAGACACCCTTTTGATCTGGCGTACAAGGTGCGATGCGTGCAGGTCGCCGGACGGTTCTCCGGCTATGATGAGGATAGTCTTAGACATCTTTCTTCAGGGGAGAGATCTTAGCGAGAATGGAGAGGGCCACCTGGAGCGCCTTCCTTCCCTCCACACCGGATACAACCGGTTTTGTCGACGTCCGAATGCACTCTAGGAAAGACTCGAGCTCCTTCTTGAGGGGCTCTTCCTTCTTTATCTTTATTTTTTTCTTCACAAGCTTCGAATCGGTCTTTTTGAACAGCGTCGCATCCTGGTGGAGGAAATTGAGCGATATGTACGACTCCTCCTGGAATATACGGATCTTCCTCACCGTATCCTTGGTGACGCGGCTCGCGGTGATATCCGCGATGGCGCCGTTCTCGAACGTAAGCCTCACGTTGGCAATGTCCTCGTGGTTGGAGATAGTGCTTACCCCCACCGCCTCGATATTCAACACGTCAGACGCGATGAGGCCAAGGATGATATCTATATCGTGGATCATCAAGTCAAGGATAACGCCCACGTCCTTTACCCTCTTATGGAACGGCCCGAGCCTCTGCGATTCGATGAACCTCGGCACCCTCAGATAGGGTTCGATTGCCCTGATGGCAGAGTTGAATCGTTCGATGTGGCCTACCTGCAGCATGAGGTCATTTTTCTTCGCGAGCTCGATGAGTTCGTCCGCCTCCGAGAGGGTCTTGGTGATCGGCTTTTCGATCAGGATATGGATCCCGTTCTTGAGGAACTCCTTTGCGATGTTATAGTGGAGGCTCGTGGGTACCACGATGCTCGCCGCATCCACCTTGCCAAAGAGCTCCTCGTAATCGGCGTAGTATGGGACAGAGTATTTTTTCCCTATCTCCTTTGCGCGCTCGAAGTTACAATCGCACACGCCTACAAGATCGGCCCCCTTGAGCTTGGAATATACCTTGGCATGAAAAGACCCAAGATGGCCGACGCCGACGACTCCAACCCTGATTTTCCCCATAGAGACCCCCATAGTGGGCAATTTGATGTAAATTATAACATTAGCGGCCATGAGGTGCAAGAGATTTCATCAGGCACGATTTTCCCTCGACAAAGCTCCCCTTTAGTGCTACAATAGCTCCGCATTTGCAATCCCCTCCGCAAAATCCCCGGCTTTCAAGCCGGGGATAGGAAGTTGCGGAATGTGTTTTTGCGTCAGGGAGGGAGCCTCGGCCTAAAGGCCGAGGGGGGCTCCACAAGCAACGATAGGATATTCTATGGGTGCATACAGAAGGCTGATCCGGTTCGTCTTTCCGCATACATGGGTGCTTGTGCTCGCGGGGGTCTGCATGGTCCTCTCCTCCGCGTTCAACGGCATCTCCATCAGCATGATCATCCCCCTCGTGGACAACATCATTCGAGGACGGAAGATCGCGTTCGCCGCAGGCATGCGCGTACCCGCACTCTTGAACGCGGTGGTGGACACAATAAACTCCATGCCTCCCGCTCAGCTCCTGAACACGATGATGGCTGTCGTGATCGTCCTCTGGCTGCTGAAGAACCTCTTTGAGTTCCTCCAGACCTACTTCATGAACGACGTGAGCCAGCGCGTGATAAGGGACGTGAAAGATATCATCTACCGGAAGCTCCTCGCGCTTTCCCTGGATTTTTACAGCACCCATTCTACCGGGAAGCTCATGTCGAGGATCACGTATGATGCCGCCGTCATAAGGGATGCCATATCAACAGGCCTCACCGACCTCATCTATCAGCCCGTGCAGTTCATCTTCTATGCCGCGATACTCATTGGGGTGAAGATATACTTCTCGATCTCCTGGGTACTGGTATTCGCAAGCCTCGTCTTATTTCCCCTCGTGATCTACCCCGTCGTGATGATAGGCAAACGCCTCAAGTCGATCTCGAGGAGGTCCCAGGAGCAAATGGCGGACATTGCCATGACTCTCCACGAGACCATTTCCGGCATACGCGTCGTGAAGGCCTTTTCCATGGAGGACTATGAGGCGGAGAAGTTCAAGAAACAGAATATGCAATTCTACCGCCTGGCGATGAAGTCGGTGAAGCGGATGACCGTGGTGAGCCCCATCACGGAGTTCGTCGGCATCATCTGCATCGCGCTCGTCCTGTGGATCGCCGCGAGCCAGATCCTCTCGGGGGAGCTCTCCTGCGGCGTGTTTGTCACGTTTCTCGTTGCGCTCCTCTCGCTCATGAAGCCGATAAAACGTCTCACGAACGTCTACGGCATAAACCAGCAGGCGCTCGCGGCGGCGGCACGGATATTCGAGGTGCTGGATATGAGATCGACCGTCATCGAGGCCGAGGGCGCCGTCGCGCTTCCGCGCATTCAAAAGGGCGTCGTCGTGGAGAACGTCCACTTCAGGTACGACAATAGGGAGGTCTTGCGGGGTATCAACCTCAGCGTCAAGGTCGGCGAGATCGCGGCGTTCGTCGGCCCAAGCGGGGTGGGGAAGACTACCCTCGTGAACCTCATCCCTCGATTCTACGACCCGACCTCGGGGTCCGTCATGATCGACGGCATCGATATCAGGAACGTGACGTTCAGGTCCCTGAGGGACCAGATAGGGATCGTGACGCAGGAGACGATCCTCTTCAACGATACGGTGAGCGCGAACATCACCTATGGGAGCAAAGGCTTCAAGATGGACGACATCATGAGGGCAGCGAAGATCGCGAACGCCCACTCCTTTATAATGACGATGCCCAACGGCTACGATACCGTGATCGGCGAACGGGGTTTCAGGTTGTCCGGCGGCGAGAAGCAGCGCCTCGCGATCGCCCGGGCGGTCTTCAAAGACCCCCCGATCCTTATCCTCGATGAAGCGACGTCGCAGCTCGACACGGAATCCGAGATCCTTGTTCAGGAAGCGATAGACCATCTCATGAAGGGCAGGACCGTCTTCGTCATCGCGCACCGGTTGAGCACTATAAAACATGCGGATGAGATATACGTGCTGGACGGCGGGAAGATAGCCGAGGTCGGCTCCCACGACGAACTGATAGGGGTATCGGGCCTCTACAGGCACCTCTACGACATGCAGTTCAAGAACAGCGTCGTGTGATCGTTCGGTCATGTCGCGCTTTAAATCGCTATTTATGACGCTTATGTGCGTGAAATTATGATAATGCGGTGTGGCTGTATCTCCATCAATTGATTTTCGCAATAATACCCTTGCAAAAATAGAATTTATTGTTATAATAATAAGGCTTGTCACGGGACGCTCTCGTGCGTTGCGTCCCGATGCGAACGACACACGACAAAAAAGAGAACGGAGAAAGCAATGGTGGAATCGGCGTTAATCAAGCAACTTTTGGAAGCAGGGGTCCATTTCGGCCATCAGACCAAGAAATGGAATCCCAAGATGAGGCACTATATATTCGGCGAGAAGAACGGCATCTACATCATCGACCTTGAGAAGACGGCGAGCGCCCTTAAAGAGGCGCTCGATTCCTTGAGAGAAACGGCGAGGAGCGGCGGCTATGTCCTGTTCGTGGGCACCAAGAAACAGGCTCAGGAGATCGTCAAGGAAGAGGCGTTGCGCTGCGGCATGTTCTTCGTAAACCAGCGATGGCTCGGAGGGCTCCTCACGAATTTCCAGACGGTGCGAAAGAGCGTGAGGCGGCTCTGCGATATCGAGAGGATGAGGGATGACGGGACCTTCGCCAAGCTGTCGAAGAAGGAGGTTGCCGTATTGACGAAAGAGATGGTAAAGCTCCTCAAGAACCTGGAGGGGGTACGGAAGATGGAGCGGCTCCCCCGCGCCCTCTTTGTCATCGACTCCAAGAAAGAGGAGATCGCGGTGAAGGAGGCGAACAGGCTCGATATCCCCGTGGTGGGCCTCGTCGATACAAACTGCGACCCCGACCTTATCGATTTCATCATCCCCGGAAACGACGACGCGATAAAGTCCATAAGGCTGATGACGGGGATGATCGCCGACGCCATACTGGAAGGCGCACAGGAGTTCGCAGCCGGGGTGAAGGCGGAGGAGGAGGCTGCCAGGGAGGCAGAGATCGGAGAAGAGGTCCCGAAGGTCGACGATGCCGAAATAGAGGAGCTCGTCGTGGGGGACATTAAACTGAAAGAGAACGACACGTCAAAGGTTGAGCCGATCAAGAGAAAGAAGAAGGTGATGAAGGGCGGTGCGACATGATAGATGCGATAAAGAAATTGAGGGAGAGGACGAACGCGGGTATCGTCGATTGTAAAAAGGCGCTCCGGGACTCCGGCGGAGATATAGAGAAGGCGATAGAGATATTGAGGAAACAGGGAGTGGCGATGGCCACCAAGATGGCTGCCCGCTCGGCGAAAGAAGGAAGGATCGAGAGCTACATCCACTTGGGCGGGAAGATCGGCGTCCTCGTCGAGGTCAGTTGCGAGACGGACTTTGTCGCGCGGAACGAGGATTTTAAGATCTTTGTCCGTGACATCGCGATGCAGATCGCGGCGAGCAATCCGCTCTACGTGAAGAAAGAAGATGCCCCGCCGGAAGTCATCAAGAAAGAGGTCGATATATTCAAGGCCCAGATGAAGGACAAGCCCGATGCGGCCATTGAGAAGATCGTCGCGGGAAAGCTCGAAAAATTCTACGAAGAGGCATGTCTGCTCGAACAGCCCTTCATAAAGGATACGAACGTGAAGGTGAAAGACCTCCTCGCGTCCATGGTCGCGAAGGTCGGCGAAAATGTGCTGGTCCGGAGGTTCGTGCGATACCAGGTCGGCGAGGAGTTGTAAAGTAGCGTTTAGGGTTTAGGGTATTCCGCTGGAAGCGGATCCGCCCTCTGCGCTTCCTGCAAGGCGGAAGGGTGGAGCGGGTAGTGGAGGATCAGGAGCGCAATTCGAGGTCATATGAATAAACCGGCGTACAAGAGAGTGGTGTTGAAGCTGAGCGGAGAGGCCCTCCAGGGAAAGCTCGGCTACGGGATCGATCCGGACGTCCTCGCGTCCATCGCGAAGCGCATGAAGGAGATCCACGCCCTCGGCGTCCAGATCGCGATCGTGATCGGCGGGGGCAATATCTTCAGAGGTATATCCGCGGGCTCCAAATGTACCGATAGGGTGAGCGCGGATTATATGGGTATGCTCGCGACCGTCATCAACGGCCTCGCGCTCCAGGACGCATTGGAGAAGGCAGGCGTCTTTACGCGCGTCCAGACGGCAATAGAGATGAAGGCGCTCGCCGAGCCGTACATCAGGCGCCGGGCCATACGGCACTTGGAAAAAGGAAGGGTCGTCATATTTGTCGCGGGGACAGGGAACCCCTACTTCACCACGGACACCACGGCTGCGCTCCGGGCAATAGAGATAGGGGCCGAGGTGATCCTCAAGGCGACGAAGGTCGACGGCGTCTACTCTTCAGACCCCGCTAAGAATAAACGCGCCAGAAAATATGATTCGCTGAGGTACATCGACGTACTGAAAAAGGGCCTGAAGGTGATGGACGCGACAGCGGTAAGCCTCTGCATGGATAATAAGTTGCCCATAATAGTGTTTGGTCTAAACCGGGAAGGCGATATCAAGAGGGTAATTCTGGGAGAAAAGGTCGGAACAATGGTACGAGGGTGAGGTGGGAGCTATGACGATAAAAGAAGTTATCCACGATACCGAATCAAAGATGAAGAAGACCGTCGAGGCGACGCAGCGGGAATTCTCGACGATACGGACGGGGAGGGCATCGGTCTCCCTGGTCGAAGGGGTACGCGTAGATTACTATGGCACGCCGACGCCCCTCAAGCAGCTCGCCGCGATCGCGGCTCCGGATGCGAAGCTTCTTACTATTCAGCCATGGGACAAAACGGCGATGGGGGAGATCGAAAAGGCCATCCTGAAATCCGACCTCGGCATTACCCCCGTGAACGATGGGAAATTGATACGTATTTCTATCCCGCCCCTCACGACGGAACGGAAGGTCGAGCTCGACAAGATCCTCAAGAAGATCGCCGAAGACGGAAGGATCTCGATAAGGACGGGGCGCCACGCCGCCATCGAGCACGTCAAAAAGCTCGAGAAGGATAAGCAGGCGACCGAGGACGAGCGCTTCAAGGCCCAGGACGACATACAGAAGCTCACCGACAAGCACATCAAAGAGATAGACACACACCTCGCGAATAAAGAGAAGGAAATACAAGGATAGCGTTTAGAGAGTGGTGACTTGCGGCCGCTCGGACACTATAAGCTATTCGTTATACGCTAAACGCTAATTACGGGCCGCTAGCTCATCAGGTAGAGCACCACCCTTTTAAGGTGGGTGTGGCAGGTTCGAGTCCTGCGCGGCTCACCAACAAAAAAATCCCTTTCATGGAAAGCATGGGAGGGATTTTTTTGTTGGTCCGAGGGGGGAACCTTAGGTTCCCCCCTTCGGCGTTCGCTCGCACCATTCAAATCAGTGCTCGCTCACTGAACCCCCTTCCGTAACGGTATCTCTTTTGCAAAGCCCGTCAACCTTAGGCGAGGAAAAGGGAGAGCTATCTCCCTTTTCCTCGCGCACCATATCCTTCTAAAGCGGTGTCGCCTTCGGCGACGCCGGGCGCGTAGGACTCGAACGCCAAAGGGGTATTAGGGGAAAGTGCTAACTTTCCCCTATCGGCGCACGAGAACATCTCCGCAGAAGGAAAGGGAACAGCGAGCTGTTGCAAAACCGCATGCGAGCGTTAGGGGGAAACCATCAGGGTTTCCCCCTAAGGAGATTTTGCCGAACAAGACCTGCCAATGCTATAACGCATTTGCCGCAGTGAGGCAAAATCGACGTGAGAGTCCTGCTCAGAAATTTTCTTACCTCACAGGAACGTTTTCAAAATCCATCCCTGCCTGCCGCAGGCAGGCCAGACCCGTCCCCACCCATATGAAGCATACTAAGGAATTTTTCGGGTCCCTGCCGCTCGGTGTCCACGGTTCGTATTGCGTATTGCGAGCTCATATTATTTATATGGGAAGCGAGCATCCCGAAGACTATTCAAAAATTTCCTCTGGAAATTTTTGAATGCTTAGTCGAGGGATTGCGCACACCGCAATACGAATTCAGTCACGCGCGTACTTTACCTGCTGAGCGTGTGGCAAGTAAAGAACAACGACGCTACCTAGTCTCTTCTGGGGGCCCCCGAGGGATTGGGGTGAGCGGGCACGGTTCCCGCCCTTCTGTCCTCCCGCCTCATCACTGTCCAAAAGGGCGGGAGAGCGAGCGATTTTACTCGAGCACAATTTTCCTCGCTGGGGAAAATTGTGCGGTCCCGCGAACCACAAGCCCGAGAGGGGTACCGAGCGACAGCAGACCGGGCCCGTCCCTCATTCAGCTATAATTTTTATAAATTGCGGAACTTTTTGGCATGCGCCTGTGTCTAAGTCAGTAGAAGAGAGGTGATACATATGAAAAAGGCGCTTGTCGTGGTTGCGGCAGTCATCTTTACCATCACTTTTTGCGCGACGACCTACGCGGATAGCAGGTCCGTCCTGAAGCAAGGGCTCCTCGGGGCGGGTACGGGCGCCGTCGCGACGGCGATGTCGGGCGCGAAGGGCGACGACATATGGAAAGGCGCGCTCGCAGGCGCGGGCGTCAATGTGGTCGGCGGGGCCCTCTTTGACATACTTACCGGGGAGCAGGTCGGTACGTTCTCGGGCGTCCAGAGGGTCGCGCCTGTCAGGCAGGTCGTCGAACCGGTGCGCATCATACCGGTGCAGGCCGCGCCGCAGGAGTCGATGTTCAGCCGCGCTTACAGAGAAGGGTTTGAGGCCGGGTATCGCCAGGGGTATGACCAGGGGTACAGGGATGCGTTCGCGTACCTGTCGCGACAATAGAAAATAGGGACAGAGCCATTTGTTTCATCAGAAAAAATAGGCGCTGTCCCTATTTACTTCTATTTACTTACGCGGCGACGGAGAAGAGTTTCATGAGGTCTGCTCTGTCCTTGAGCGCATCGCCGTCGAATTTTACGATCCTCGGCAGGACGCTGATGAGCCACAATGTCTTCTCTTCGAGACGGCGCACCAGTTCTTCCGGCGCATCCTCGCCCCTGAATATCCTGTAGGCCAGCGTGAAGAGGGAAGTCCTGTTGTAGAGAATGCCGGCGCCCATAAGCGTCATCGCGTTAAGATTTACGAACTGAACGGTCTTTTCCTCACGCTCTTCGTAAGGCGCGGCCACGACACAGTAGTCCTCTCCCGGCTTTCCCCGCGCAATATCGTTCGCTCCCAGGCCCTTCGATAACGTCCCGTCGTCCAGTATGATCACTTTAAGCCCTTTCGATATGAGTTCCTCCGCCGCGCCGACCATCTCTTCTCTCGACGACACCTCCACGACATCCTTGCCGATGAGCTTCTCGAGGTCCTGTTTCATCACCCTGTAGCGTTGTCTGAGCGTCTCCGCGAGGACGATCTCCTTTTCGCCCGCTGTGTCCCGCGCAAGGTCCTTTTTCATCACGACCGCAATGTCGGCGAGATCGATCTGGCCGTCCAGGTCCAGGAGCATGTGCGCGGACAATTGCCGCATGAGATCGCTCACGTCGTCGATGACGGATTGAGGCGATATGCGGGAGACTTCGCCCGGCTCGGCCACAACTCCGCTCGATGAAGGACGGGCTGCTCCATCGGCATCGCTTTCTTGCTTCTCTTCTATTTTGTTCCGGGTCGATACAGACAGCGCCCGGCTTGAGATAAGATAAACATTATCACGATGATCTCCCGCGGTTATCGTGGCTACATTCGTGAAGCCAAGGTTATTATATAGCCCATTAGAGGGGATATTCTCAGCATCTGTCTGGAGCGCAATATTCTCCTGCCCGCTCCTGTCGGCCTCCTCGGCCAGACCCTGTAAGAGCCTCGTGGCATACCGTCTTCCTCTTGAGTCTTCAACGGTGCAAAGTCGCCGGATGAATATATGATCGCAGGAGATATTAAGTTCGTCCTGCGGGCCCTGTTCATAAGCGATCAGGATCGATATTATCCTTCCTGTCTTTTTATCCGTGACAGCAAGACAATACTTCGTATCTTCCGGATAGATGCCGAGGAGTTTATCCCTGTCCCAATGGCTGCCGGGGACTGCGTTAACGAGCGCAAGGACCTCGTCCATATGCTGTTCAACAAAATTCCTGCTCATAGAGATGATTTCTCGATCGACGGGTCCGGAGATTGCTCTCGTTTCCTGTTCCGCTTCCGTCCCGTCTTGGCTTCCGCTTGTCGACTGGCGCTCGCGAGCATCGCCATGAGTAGCCGTCCCCGAAGGGGACTGTCCCCGAAGGGGACGCCCTGCACCTGTCGTTCCCGCGGGGGGCTGGCGGCCTTGCTGTCTTCCGGATGAGTCGCCGTCCTCCATGCTACCACCCGAGGAGGAGAAGCGTTTCGGCCGCGCGTCATCAACAGCCGGAGGCTCGTATACATCCGCAGCCGTGCGCCTGAACGAATTCTCATCTATGATCTCATTGAACCGCCTGAAACTATTGAGCCCGAGCAGGGCCTGAGGGTCATCGATGAGGACGATGCCCTTTTCTCTGCCGAGCTCCCTGCATCCCGGCGGCAGGAACCGCCTGTCCGAGGCCCCCACATGGTTATCGTACGGCGATTCGAGGACGAGGCGCGTGCCCGGCTTGGCCATCGCCCCGAAGATCATCCTGCACGCGACATATATCCTTAAGGGACTGATGATGCCCCTGGGGTCATCGTAGTTCACCTTGAAACCTTCCCGTTTCGCCACGTCGGTGACATAGAAGACGTGCCTGAAGAGGACATAATCCGCTTTGGGCAGTTCGCCGCAGAGGTCGCGCAGGCCCTCTTCGTCGAGGATGTTGCTGAAGACGTAGGTGAGGTTGGGATAGTGGAACGTCCGCGCCGCGGAGTCTTCAAAATCCGCGGTCGCATCGACTGCATAGATATGTATAGTCCACGCTGCCGGGTCCTCTCCGCACCGCCTCAGCGCTCTTTCAAGCATTTTGGTGAAGAGGATGAGTTCGGCGGGCGAGCCTCCCAACCCGAGGGCATAGAGGGTGAACGTCTTGTCGCGGTCCTTTCGTTCGTTGATGATCGATATGAGGTCGGCGGCTATCGTCTCCCTCTGATAGTCAAAATTGAACTTCGCGCCGTAATCGGTGTTCCAGCTCAACAGCTCGTCCACCGCGCTCCGCAGTTTTTCATCGCCGAGGTCGTCCCTGAGGCCCGGCGTCTTCAGGATGGATGCGCGGATGTCTGCCGTGGACCGGTTAGATAATATCTCGGCCTGGCGGCCTGCCGGATAGTCAACGTCATCGGTCCCGCTCGTCGAGCCCCTCGTAGCCGCGGGACCCGCATTTCCCTCGGCCTTCCTGAGGACGAAGATCCTCACGTCGCGTATGCCGGGATAGGGAATGATAAATATCCTTTCGATCTGGACGTTATTGCGCCTTAAGGCCTCCGCAAATCGCCCAAGCGCCTGGCTATCTTTGTCGAACGCTTCTTCCTGCATGAACGGGCGGACGACGATCCTTCCCCCCTCCCGCAGTGAGTTGCAGATCAGCCGCCAATCCTCCTCGAAATTCTCTGATTCAAAACCTGAGGAGACGCCGCCGATGGAAAAGATGAGCTCCGGCTTATTCGCGTCGGGCATGCGCGCGACGTCGGGCAGGATATCGGCATAATATTTCGGGAGGGTTGGCACCCTCACGTTCGTAGCCTTCTCTGTTCTCTGGTCTATATTGTATACGCGGTCGCTCTGCGTCACCGTTCTCAGGTATTCTCTTAGCGACGGATACCCGGTTCCTCCGAGTTCAAATATCTTTGCTCCCTTGAGCACGCGGCCTTTCGCGATCCCGGGGAGCACGTTAAGCATAGCCGCGAACACCCACGCCCCCCTCGATATCTCGAGGCAGAGCGCCCCGGGTTCCTGACCCATAGTGAGCAGGCCCGCGGCGCGCCGGATATCCTGTTCGGATAGATTTTCGACGGGCGGTAGCGTTACCTGCGCGGGCTCCGGCATCACAGGTGGAGGGGGAGTCTCTTTAACAACAGGAACAGCGGGTTTCTCCTCGCGTTTCGGGACAGGTTCCTCTTTAGGCTTCTCTTCCTTTGGCGGTTCTGCCGAAGGCCTTTGGACCGGAGCGACGTCACGGGATATCGGCTCGGCGGGCGGTTCCGGCGCCGGACGAGGTTCTTCCCGGGCAACGTCGGGTCTTTTTCTCTTCTTTGGTCCTTCCCGCTTTGGCACCTCCAGAATAGGCTCTTCAGGAGTCTTTACGGTCAAAGACACTGGAGGAAATCGCTTCTCAACCCATCCGTCTTCAGGCAGAGCGCCCGTAATAGTCGTTGCCTCAGTACGAACAGCCATGACCTCATGTTCGCTCCACCCTTTACCGGTATGCAAACCTCGCGTATAATCTGACAGGATCGTCCGGGCAGATTGCGTATCGCCGGATGCAAGCGCCCTCACATAAGGGCGCATGGGCCTAAGCCGCGCGTCCACGTAAGGGCCTGTCGCGCCGAGCGCGCGCGCCATCTCCCGCACCGGCATCGGTCCTTTGCCTTCGCCGATCCCGTATCGGCACTCGACGACCCTCCTCAGGTCGTGCGCTTCCGGCACGTACTGAACGCATTGCGCCACGATATTCATTTTTCGCGCAATAACAGGATGGGTTGCCATAAGCTCAAGCCAGCGGGTTTTTGTGGTGCTGGATATCGTCGAGAGAAGAATGCCCGCCCTCCTGGCCCATTCAAGTATTTGACGCTCTTCTTTGCCTTCGAAGTACTGCATCCGGAAGATATCGACAAAGTACAGGGCACTGCCGAGGCGGGTGAATCTCTCGTCCGCGACGATCGCGTCGAACTCCTCGCGCGATATCAATCCGTCTTCGAGCATGAACCGCACCGTATCGGCGGTGATGGTGTAATCTGAGAGGCTCGAGCTGTCTTCTGTTCCGCTTGTTGAATGGCGGAGTCCGCCCGTATCGATCTTCTCGATGGGAAGGGCGGTGACGTCGGGATATTCGGGGATCTCTCCTATTGTCTGCTCGTAGAAGACCCTCAACGCATCGGCGGCGCGTTGCCTCATCGCCTCCAAAATCCCAGGGTCAATGCGTGCGGACGGGTCCCTGATCGAAACCAGGAATTCATTAGGATCGATACCTCTTTCCGATAGGACCGGCTCTATAGCGGTATGATAGACTTTGGCAGCCGCGCTCACGTTGCGGTCCTGTACTGCGCTGGTATCTCGCGAGAGGAAGTCGATGATCTCCTGATGCGCGTGCGTGTCAGGGCTGCCCACTGCGAGCAGCTCTTCAACTTCCGATCGGATGGTCCGCTCATCGCGCGCCAAGGAAAGGATGTGCAGCGGAGCCGTATATTCCATCGCGTCAGCGCGTTCGTCCTGGTCAGGGAAGCGCTGGGCGAGCGTTGTATCGTCAAATTTGTGAACCGTCTCTTCGAGCACGGTCCACATGGCTTCTTCGATCGTCCTCTGCTGGTCGATATTGAAGAATACGTATACGTCGGGCTCACCGAATGTAGTGCTCCCGTGTATCGTGGACCCATCACGCCAACGCCCGCCGAAGACCCTTGTCCAGGCGCGGTCGATCCTCACGAACACTATCCTCTCCAGCCCAAGCCTGTTCACGCGGATGCAGGAGTCCGGGATCCCGAACAGGACCGTCTCCGCCACGTTGGTAAGATTCCGCGTGAAGAAGAGGCCATGCGCATCAAAGAACTTCTTAAGATAGTCCATGGCCCAGTACTCAGCGGCCTCCCTGTCTTCCAGGCCTTCCAGGTCCACCGCGATGTTCCCATAACGGACGAAGAATATCGTGAGCGCCGCCTTCAGGAGATCGTTCTCGGGAAAGTTCTCGGCGACATATGTCGCATACTCATGGAAGAGAGCGCTCTCGTCGGGCCGTTCGATACAGGATTTCATCTGGTCCACTATCTCGGCCGCATATTCGCTTCCGCTCGTGGAATGACGGATGTCTTGGTCGCCTTGCTGAGTTTCAGGAGGGAGTCCCGTTGAGGACTGCCGCCCGCCAGTTTCACCTTCAGTAGCCGTCCCCGGAGGGGAAGCGCGGCTCCCAGGCGCTGTCCCGTCGGACTCAAGCGGCTTTAGTTTCGCATGCACATCTCCTCTCCGTAAATGCGCCGTTTCTGTTATTTTTGTATCGATTATTTTTTCGAATATCTTATGCGCATCTTCCCTGAAGAGCCCTGTTCGTAAATTACCTATTAATAGATAGGCCCCGACCGCCGCGGTAATGAGATCTCCTTCTTGACCTATCATGAGACATCTATAGTCGTGCATCGCGGGACTATATGGAACTGATAAAGGAGAGAACTCCTCCTGTGTCTCTTTCGCACGGCGTTCGAACTCTTCATACGGTATCTCAAAACCCGCGTCAGGCGCAGGATGTCTCCCGATCGGGATATAGTAATTCAATTTCCAGCGGAAATCCTGCACGGCGCCCACTTTCTCTTTCAACAGCGCGCCGATCCTCGAGAGAGCGTCTATATTCTTTCCGTGGACCTGCGTCACTATCTGCAGCCGCGGCCTTCGGTCTGAATCCTTCAGCCTCTCGATCACTCTAAATACCCTATCGAAATCGGCCTCCTCGCCTCCTCTCAACCTGGCATTCTCTTCTCGTGAAGACGCATCAAGCGACAGGGATAGGAAGTCAACGAAAGGCATAATTTCGTCAAAGCGCTCTTCCAAGAGAGTACCATTCGTATATAAATTTATCTGCAACTCGTGTCCGCCGATACGTTTAGCATATGCGAGAAGCTCACCGAGATGGGGAATAAGAAGAGGTTCGCCGCCTGTAAAAGCAATGCTTCTCACCCCCTTATCCCATAGCGCATCTATCATCGCCTTATGTTCCTCCAGACCGATCGAGGGTCCGGGAACTCCTACATCGCTTACCCAACACGTCGCACAGGTTCTGTTACATTGCTCGGTGATCATCCAATCCACTACCTGGGGTAATTGAGGAGGATCCATTTTCACGAACGTCGTATGTTCGATCGCAACGCGTCGCCGCGCCAAAGATGTGAGGTTGGCGCCGCTCGTCGAACCCCTCGCGTCCGTTAGCCTTCCCGCCCTCGCCCTCTCAAATTCTTCCCTTATCCCCGCGATGAGCGCGGCGCATCTCTCGTTCAGCGCGTCGTGTCTGCGCGCAAGCTCGTTTATCTGCCGGACGAGCTCGGCCTCGACGTCTTCCAAAGAGACCTTCCCGTTGAGCCTCTGGGCCTTGGTGACATATTTTCTGGCCAATGCTTTTGCCGTCATGATATCCCACTCGTCTTTGAAGTCCTGGACTCTGTCTTGGGCGGTCCTGCCGTTGACCGGCTGTCCATGACGAACGAATGCGAGGAGGGTGTCCTTCTCCTGGTCGAGGAGCTCGGAAATATAATACGGGATCACAGCGTGGTGGTCATTCGCGGCCAGCTCTGCGAGTGAAGGGTCAGAAAGGAGCAGGGCGGGGATTACTATGAGAGCCACAGTTCGTATTATGGGCTTCAAGGCGCTATTCATCATCTTGGGTCCTTTAGTGATAATTACCATTAATTTGCATAAAACCATATAAGTATAATGGAAATTACCCCAAAGGCAACATTAGAAACCTAAATATTTTATGTCTTAACGTACATGGCAGAATAGCCTGCTAAGATAGTTTTAATCCCCTTCGCACCTGCCTGCCGGCAGGTGCTTCGGGGAGGGAGCCTCGGCCTTTAGGCCGAGGGGGCTCCGCTACTTAATGGCGCTTGATGGCATGAAATTAGGAGCAAAGCCCCTGATCTCTAAAGCCGGGGATGCATAATGGTTAAAGATCCCGAAAATCTTTTTTGAAAAAATTTGAGAATACTGGTATAATTGATGGCAATGAAGCGAGGCGATCAAAGAAGATCGTCAGGAGATAGCGCAGTGACGATATGCGGATCTTAAGTCACGGCGTGAGCACGTTACGAAAAAAGAAGAAGGAGTAATTATATGGCACGGTCCGGTTACAAGGATATAATTGAGGCGGGACTCAAGGTCGGCGACCTTCACATCTATCAGGAAGAAAAGATCTGGTCGCGTTACAGCAACGACAAGGTCGACATAGGAGAGGAGCTCGCGAAGGTGATACGGGTGCTGAGCAAGGAACTGCCGCTGGCGAAACCCTTGAGGGCGCTCTCCATAGGTTCGAGCGATGAGCCGCAGTTCCGTATCCTTGAAACTGCCTTCAGGGGAGGCCTTTATCTCGTCGACCTTGACCACGAAGCGCTCGACACCGTCGAGGAGCGCGTACGCCGCCAGCGCACCGGCCACGTGACGGTCATCCGCTGCGATTACAAGAAGATCTTCCTCGCCCCGAAAAACGCGGGGTCGTTCGTGAGGTACATGCTCGGCGGGAAAAAGGTCGATCTCATCACGCTCCACCACTCCCTCTACTACTGTGAGGACGAGCAGTGGCAGGCGCTTTTCGATAACCTCTATCAGTATGTCCTCGCGCCGAAAGGCGCGATACACGTCGTCCTCATGGACGCGGAGAGCGAGGACCTCCACACCACGACGTGGCTCTACAACCACTTTGTCGGGGAGTTCTTCGAAAAGTGCAATACCCAGGACCTCTGCAGGTTCAAGTGGACGTTGAGGCAGGACCCTGTCTTCAGGGCCGCCCACATCGTGTCGAAGACCAATCACGTCCGGTTTTTCGTCGACGATTTCGCGAAGTTCATGGCGGTCGTGTGGATGGTGCTCCTCTATCCCGACGTCCACCACTATAGCCGACGGCAAAGGAAAGAGATCGCTGAGTTCGTGTACAAAGAGTTCTGGAGGAAGAAGAGGCCTCTCATACAGATGCAGGACCATCTCGTGGTGTATAAGGGGATCCGCGGCAAGGCCCTGCTATAGACCGGAAATACAACCGAGAGTGCCCGTGCCCTTCACGCGCGCGAGCACTCTTTTACGGACTGGCTTAGTCTTCAAATTCTTGCTCCCGTGAAGAGTGGGACTTCTTTCCCCATCCGCCTCTGCCCTCCTGACGGTCCCTCTTTTCTTGCGGACCTTTCTCCGCCTTCTCTTGACGGAGAGAGCGCAGCTTCTCGAACTGTTCGGGGGTAAGGATCTGCTTCATCGAGAGGATAGAGTCTACCCTGAGGTTCAGCAGGGACCCCTGCAGGTCCTTGAGCTGTCCGATGAGCGTATTCACGGCGTTTCTGTCGATCACGTTCTTGTCCAGCTCTTTGCGCAACTCCTGTCTCTTCGCGCGTATTTGATCTTGCAGTTCCTGCCTTTTTTGCCTCGAGGCCTGCTTTTCCGCCTTCAGCTGTTCGCTCTGCTCCGCGGTGAGGTTCAGTTCCCGCATCACATTGCGCCTCGAGAATTGTCTCGGCCCTTCGCCGCTCGGACATTGGGGCACGGACTCGCCTCGCGCAAGCGAAGGCACAAGGAGCACGAAGAGGAGAGCCGCACACGAGAGTGCGTTCTGTGTCATCCTTTTCATCTTTATCACCTCCTTCTACTGTCTTAGACAACGGCTAAAGACAGAAGAGTTTCATTAAAGAAGATATTTCTCAATGGAGGTCCCCAGTCCTCTTTCTTCAGAGTCCCAGTCGCCTTCCGGGGCGTCTTTCTCCAATTGCGAGAGGAAGAGCGCCCCCTCTTCAACGTACGACTCGGCGATCTTCCGGATCACGATGGTCTTCTCGAAGACGAGCGCCGTGATACAGATAAATACCATCGCGGCCGCAAGCACGAGCGCCGGCCTGCGTATTCTCAAGAGGGCTGTCCATTCGGATGCCGGGAAGGGATGTGCCCGCGTCTCGCTCTCGCGGCCTATCGTCTCCTTTATCCTCTGCCAGACCTCCTCAGGCGCATCGAACTTCTTGGCGCCGCGTAAAGGTTCGATCGCCGCCCTCAGCGATCTTTCCGTACTTCTGCAGTCAGGGCACGTCTCCAGGTGGCCCTCGATCTCCTTCCGCAGGACCTCGCTCACCTCGCCGTCGATATAATCTGTCATCAGATCCTTGACCCTAGCACATTTCATATCTATCACCTCTTTCCCCCGCGGCTCTCATGAGGACCGCTCTCGCTCTCTTCAGTCTCGAGCGCACCGTATTGATGTTGATCTTAAGCGTCTGGGCCATTTCCTTATAGCTCAACCCCTCGATATCCCGTAACACCACACATGCCCTTTGGTCCGGCCCCAGGCGCTTGAGGAGCGTCTCTACGAGGACCTCGTTCTCCTCTCTCATAGGCTGCTCTTTTGTCTGTCCCGGGGTTGTCCTCTCGAGCGTCCCCG
The DNA here is from genome assembly GCA_964354545.1 of uncultured Planctomycetia bacterium. Lineage (GTDB taxonomy): Bacteria > Omnitrophota > Gorgyraeia > 2-01-FULL-45-10 > JAHFGN01 > CAYHAE01. The sequence continues at coordinate 20,082 of CAYHAE010000004.1, read as the reverse complement.
TATCGTAGTCGGCCCTCCTCGCGAGCTCTTTTGACATCTTCTTAAAGGCGTTGAGCGCCGTATTCACGGCGATCCTATATATCCACGTCGTGACCGACGAGCGGAAGCGAAACTCTCCGAGGCTGTGGTATATTTTGAGGAAGACATCCTGGGTCACTTCCTCGGCCGTTTCTCTATTATGCAGGATCCTCAGGGCGACGGCGTAGACATAGCCACCCGCCGCTCTATAGAGCGCCTCAAACGCCTCTATATCGCCTTCAGAAGCTCTTATGACCACATCGTGGGGTATCTCCTGCATGGCGGCCACCTTCCACTATCTTAGACAGACGAAGTGACGAAAAAGTTCCCCCTGTCCTATTGTACCATAAAATCGCGCGCTGTCCTACGCATCGTACCCCGTCAATGGTCTCTTTTACCTTGCGGCAGTGTGAGGTTTCGGCTACAATGAATGTAGTCAAAACTAGGTCCGCTATGAGATTTCATCCAGAAGAAGTCCTGTTTTCGCCGACGACGAAGTGTAATCTGGGCTGCCTCCCGTGCACCATAGAGCGCTCGCGCGCTACCCTCCCGCCGCGTACGGCCGTTCGATTTCTCCGTGAGTGTAAACGTTTCGGGATAAAGACCGTGGGTTTTACGGGAGGAGAGCCCTTCCTCGCAATGGGTTTTCTCATGGCGCTCGTAAAGGAGGCGGTAAAGGAAGACATGCTATTCGACCGGATCATGACGAACGGTGCATGGACAAGCGATAAAAAGACGCTCGTGAAGGCGCTCGGGGCCCTGCGGGATGCGGGGTACGACGGCTCGATCTGCGTGAGCGTCGATGCCTTCCATCGTCAAAACCTGAAGAAGGTCGCGCTCTTCATAAGGACGGCAGCGGAACTGTGGGGGAGGCCTGATGTCGTCTCCCTCGCGTACATCGGCGGTGCCCGGGAGGGTGAGACGAAAGAGAAGTTGACGAGGCTCTCGGCGCTTCTCAAGGCACGGCTCATGGGTTTTGGCACACATCGCCAGGCGATACGGAGCGGCGAGCTCTTCATCGCACTCATGACGATAGCCCTGTCGCCGATAGGAAAGGCCTCGGCCATAAAAGATCCCTGGGATGGGACGTGGTTCAAGGAAGACCGGTGCAAAGGTCCAGGAAACGTCTTCTTTGTGATGCCGGACGGTAACGTGAAGCCCTGCTGCGGGTACGCGAACGGTCTGAAGGAGCTCACCATCGGCACCATAAAGCGCGATTCTATGAAGGATATCATGAAGAATGCCCGGGAGAACCGCTTCGTGTCGACGGTCTTCCGTTCGGGGTTGGCAGAGGTGCGTAGACGCCTTGGGCGTCTCGGCGTAAGATTTCCCGGCAAGGCGAGCAATCACTGCTTCTTCTGCCGCTATGTCCTGACGGAGGTCCCCCGGGAGATCCTCGAGAGATGCCTCGATTAGAGAATGCGCGGATTTCTCATTGTAAATTCAACCATCTTGGAGGTATACTATGGGTACGCCTTTAACGAGCGAAGCATAAGCGAGGTATGCGCATATGGGCGAAAGGGTAATGATAGTCGACGATGAGAGCGAGACCCTTATCTTACTGAAGACGTTTCTGGAGGAGAGGGGATATGAGGTCAAGACTTTCCTCAATGGGAAGGATGCGCTGAACGAGGTGAAGGAATTCAACCCGCACCTGATCCTCCTCGATTGGAGGATGCCGGGTATGAACGGGATGGAGGTTTTCGGCCGGTTGAGGCTCGATAAGGAGACGGAGAAGATCCCCGTCATCTTTGTCTCCGCCCGCACGCTGATGGGAGACGTCGAAAAGGCTCTTGTGGCCGGCGTGGATGATTATATCTGCAAGCCGATAGAGCTCGAGGAGCTGCTGCGGAAGGTGAAGAAGGTCTTGAAGAGATAAGCGTTAGAAAAATGCCCTGAGAAATTTGGATGTTTTCTCAGGGCGAAGTGTTTGTACAGATGCCGTAATAAACCCTGTTGACATTCTTAAGGCGAGACCGTTGCAAAACCTTTTACAACGTTCAAAAGTGCCTTTTTCAACATTCTCAAGTTAGGATAGAGATTAAAGTCAGCACAGTTTTTTTACGCTATCTTTGTGCAACCAGAATTGCCTATTTCACGCTTCTATGCTACAATCCTATTAAACTCATGGGCGACGTGACACAGAAGTACGAACTTATCGAACATACCGCGGACATCGGCGTGAGGGTCTATGGCGCCGACCTCCGAGAGCTCTTCGCGAACGCTGCCTACAGCATGTTCGACATCATTGCCGACCTCGAGGGCCTTACCGAATCGGTCTCCGTGGAATTTCGTGTTGAGGCGGATAATTATGAGGAGCTGCTCGTGAAGTGGCTCGATGAGCTCCTCTACCATTTCTATACAAAATGGATAATATTCTTCGAATTCGACATCGTAGAGATGAACGAATACCGCCTGAAGGCGAAGGCGCGCGGCAGGCACGTAGGGGAGAACCGGAATAGATTGAAGACTGAAATAAAGGCAGCGACGTACCATGATCTCGCTATAAAGAAGGGGAACGGGCGGTACACGGTCGAGATCATATTCGATGTATAGAACCCGTCGGATAGCGTATAGCGGATAGCGTTTAGCGTATAGTAAAAAATCAATCTCAATCTTAATATCAATCTTAGCGTAACCTTTTTCAGGTGCTGATATGTGGCAGGGGCCGCTGGAGAAGATCGACGATTACAGGTGGCGCATACCGAAGTCCTATAAACAGGGCATGCGTGTGCCCGGTATCATATACGCCGACGAGGATATGATAAAGGACATCCGGATGGATAAGGCCGCGGAGCAGGTCGCGAACGTCGCATTTTTACCCGGCATCGTGAAATACTCGCTCGCAATGCCCGATGTCCACTGGGGCTACGGGTTCCCCATCGGAGGCGTCGCGGCGACTGACGTCGATGAGGGAGGCGTGGTCTCTCCCGGGGGAGTCGGGTTCGACATCAACTGCGGCGTGCGGCTCATGAAGACGAGCCTGATGGAATCCGAGGTAAGGCCGAAGCTCCAGGACCTCGTGTGGGCGCTCTTCAATGACATACCTGCGGGCGTAGGCTCGAAAGGCGACATCCGTGTCAGCGCGAGCCAGGAAAAAGAACTTCTCGTGGAGGGCTCACAGTGGGCCGTCGAGCACGGCTACGGCAGGAAGGAGGACCTCGAGTTTACGGAAGAGCACGGCGCGGTAAAGGGCGCGGACCCGGGCGCGGTCTCGGAGAGGGCATACGAGAGGGGCAAGGCGCAGTCGGGGACGCTCGGTTCGGGCAACCACTTCATCGAGGTCCAAGCGGTGGACCAGGTCTATGATGCGGAGGCGGCGAAGGTCTTCGGGCTCGAAGCGGGACAGGTCACCGTCATGATACATTCCGGCTCGCGGGGCCTCGGGTATCAGGTATGCGATGACTATTCGCAGGGCATGATAAGGTGTCTTGCGAAGTACAATATCGGCGTGCCGGACAGGCAGCTCGCGTGCGCCCCCGTCAATTCGCCCGAAGGGAAGGCGTACCTCGGGGCGATGCGGTGCGCGGCGAATTACGCGTGGGCGAACAGGCAGTGCCTCATGCACCTTACCCGCCGTGTATTTGAAAAGATATTCGGGAAAAAAGAGCACGAGCTGGGGCTCGGCCTTATCTACGACATCGCGCACAATATCGCGAAGCTTGAAAAGTACGTCATAGACGGCAAGGAGAAGGTATTGTGCGTTCACAGAAAGGGCGCGACTCGCGCGTTCGGGCCCGGGAATCCGGAGGTCCCCGTAAAATACAGGAACATAGGCCAGCCGGTGATAATACCCGGCGACATGGGCAGGAATTCATACCTGCTGGTCGGCACTAAAGAAGCGGAAGAGACCTTCTTTAGCACGTGCCACGGAGCCGGCCGCGTCCTCTCCCGTACCGCCGCGGTAAGCGCGTGCAGGGGGCGCTCGATCGCGCGTGAGCTTGAAGTGAAAGGGATTTTCGTGAAAGCGACGGGCAGGGACACGCTTGCGGAAGAGGCCCCTGAGGCGTACAAAGACGTGAACGAAGTGGTCAGCGTCGTCCACGGGGCAGGTATATCAAAGCGCGTCTGCAGGATGAGACCGCTTGGGGTGATTAAGGGCTGAACCTCGTCCGCTTTACATGTAGAAGGTTCGCTCCGAATTCCGGCACAAAGGTTTTCGAAGAAAACCGACTGCCGCTTGGAATTCGGAGCAGTTAGTGCTTATGGTTAGCTCCGCGCTTTAAGCAGCGCGGAGTGAATTCACACACAGTAAAAGCGAGGGTGAATTCTAATGTTGGATATAAAATTCATACGTGAGAACACGGACCTGGTCAAGGAGTCCATAAAGAACCGCGGGATGACTCTGGACATAAACGAGCTCCTTCGAATAGATGAAGAGAAGCGGGAGGTCTTGGTCGAGGCCGAGGAGCTTAAGCACAAAAGGAATAAGGCCAATGACGAAATATCCCTGCTAATGAAGCAAAAGAAGAACCCAAAAGAGCTGATCGACAGTATGAAGGTTATATCCCAAAAAATAGGCAATTTAGACGCAAAAGTGGAGGAAATAAGCAAAAAAATTGATGAAATTATATACGTAGTCCCAAATATACCCGATAAATCAATACCTATAGGTGGTCCACAATCCAATAAGGTTGTGAGGACATGGGGGGAGGAGCGGACGTTCGATTTTAAGCCGAGATCTCATATAGAATTATCAGAACTACTTGGTATTATTAGCTTTGGGATATCATCGAAGATAACCGGGAGCGGTTTTGCCTGCTTCATGGGTCTTGGGGCAAGGCTTGAAAGAGCTCTTATAAACTTTATGCTCGACCTGCACACGAAAAAGCATGGGTATAAAGAGATCTTTCCTCCATTTCTCGTAAATAGAGCCAGCATGACAGGGACAGGCCAGCTTCCGAAGCTGGAAGAGGATATGTACCGGCTCAAAGATGATGACCTTTTCCTGATACCCACCGCAGAGGTCCCTGTTACGAATATCCACAGGTACGACGTCCTGGAAGAGGACCGGCTTCCCATCTACTACACGGCGTACACAGCGTGCTTCAGGCGTGAGGCGGGATCCTATGGAAAGGAGACCCGGGGCCTGGTGCGGGTCCACCAGTTCGACAAGGTAGAGCTCGTGAAGTTCGTGAAGCCGGAGACTTCGTATGACGAATTGGAAAAATTGGTCGGAAATGCCGAAGAAGTGCTCCGGATCCTCAATGTGCCCTACAGGGTCGTAATGCTCGCAACGGGCGATATCTCTTTTGCGGCAGCGAAGTGCTATGACCTGGAGATCCACGCCCCGGGCACAGGCGCATACCTCGAGGTTTCAAGCTGCTCCAATTTCACGGATTTTCAGGCGAGGCGGGCGAACATAAGATACAGGCCCAAGGGCTCGAAGAAGCCCGCGTACGTCCATACGTTGAACGGCTCGGGCGTTGCGCTCGCGAGGCTCGTCGTCTCCCTCCTGGAGAATTACCAGGAGAAGGACGGCAGCGTGCGCGTCCCAAAGGCGCTCGTGCCCTATATGGATAACCTCGAAACAATAACGCCGGCGTGATGAAATGGGTCTCGTAATAAAACTTGTGATAGGGCTCCTGTTGATCCCGGTCGCCATTGGGGCGACGACAGCCCTCTACTCGCACATGCTCCTCGTGCAGGAGCTCTCGACACACATGCGCCTCTTCTTATGGGGGATCGCGTGCTACGTGATCCTGCACATCTTCTTCTACAAGCCGACGTACTTCTATATCCTCGGCCACGAGGCTGTCCATGCGGTGACCTCGTGGCTATTCGGCGGCAGGGTGAAGTCCATCAAGGTGTCACAGGAGGGCGGGAGCGTCGCGACGGACAAATCGAATTTCGTCATAGAGCTCGCCCCGTATTTCATCCCCCTCTATGCCGTCATCATACTCTGCGTCTATTTCGTCGTCTCCGCGTCGTACAAGATAAACAGCTCCACCTTCATATTCCTGATCGGGTTCACGCTCTCCTTCCACATCGTATCGACGGCCGAGATGCTCAAATTGAAGCAGCCCGACATCGTGCGGTCGGGATACGTATTCTCTATGGTGGTGATCTACCTATTGAACATAGTGATGGTCTCCCTGGTCTTCGGCGCCATATTTTCCGGATTCGACCTCACCGCATATTTCGAGGACCTGTTCACCTCATCCAAGGACGTTTACCTTACGATACTGAAGCAGCTCTTTCAATAGGGTGCGCGGGCAAAGCAGGGAAGGTCCCTCGCCCCTTCGGGGCTCGAGATCCGATTCGCATCTATAGAAACATTGAAAAAATGCTTCGCATTTTTTCTAGGAGGAGTGGCTGAGTGGTTGCCCCGCCAGGCGGCCTAAAGGCCTTGGCGGGGTCCCGCCGAGCCCGTGAGGGCGATAGGCGGGAAAAGCGATGCTGTTTTGGTGGAGGAGTGCCAGAGTGGTTGATCGGGGCGGTCTTGAAAACCGTTGTCCACGTAAGTGGACCGTGGGTTCGAATCCTACCTCCTCCGCCAGTATTAAAAAATCCTATTTCACGGGTGTTTTATTACGCACCCGAAGGTAGGATTCGAAGCCGAATGTGCGCCGACCTTATGGGAGGAAAAGCCTCCGGCGACAGCACATTCGGCCGGCCCGGAGCGAGGCCTCTGGCCGAGCGTAGGGGAATCCTACCTCCTCCGCCAGTATTAAAAAATCCTATTTCACGGGTGTTTTATTA
>CAYHAE010000004.1:0-13262 GCA_964354545.1 uncultured Planctomycetia bacterium | reverse complement strand
CGCACCCGAAGGTAGGATTCGAAGCCGACCCGAGCGCCATTGGTCCGAGCGAGGGCGGCCGGGTTCGGAGGAGCCCGACCGAATGGGAGGGCGGGGGAGAACGAATCCTAGTTTTGAAAATTTCTCTGAATATTTTCAAAACTGCCCCGATAGCAATATTTGAAATTTCAGAGAAATTTCAAATATATCGGCCCCGCGAGAATGTGAGGGGGCAGATTTTGCTTTCACTTAGATAAATAAGGCAAAATCTGGGCTACCTCCTCCGCCATAGTATTTTCAAAGCATCCCTAAATATTGATAGTTCAAATTCGAGTACAGAATTCGTGAATCCGAATTTTTCCGAGTTTTGTACTCGAATTTTTAAGGAGAAGACAGCTTAGATGAAATATAAGCACGCTTTATTCTTATATCCTTATATCGAAAACAGTATAGGGATGTGCCTATTCCCACCCACAGGCCTGGAATATGTGGCTACAAGCGCTAAGGATTATGTTGGTAAGGTTACAGTTGTCGATCTAAGATATGATAAAATATTGTGCGATACCGGCAAGCTGATGGATTTTATACGCAAAAATATAGATATAATATGCGTAAGTGTCTCGTGGAACCATCAGGCGGAAGAGGTCTATGAACTTCTGAATTTTATGCCGGATGAAATACCTTTGGTTGTAGGCGGATATAAGGCGACGGAAGATGTCGACGAGATATTTAAAAAATGCCCGAAAGTGAATATTATAGTAAGGGGAGAAGGCGAAGAGACTATCAAAGAAATAGTCAAAGACGAGCCGTTTAAAAATATACTCGGGATCTCTTACCGCGCCGGCGGCAATATAATTCACAATAAGAATAGACCTTTACCCGATATAAATACCATAACGCCGCCGGACCGCAAGTTAAGGCAGTACGAATATTCCATAATGTCAAACGGCATAAAATTGACAAGCGTGAGCCTCGATACAATCCTAAGCTCGAGGGGCTGCCCGTTTAATTGTAAATTTTGCACATTTAACTTAAATCTCCTAGGGCAGAAAAGAAACTACGCATCGCGCAGCGCGGAATCCGTGGTCGAGGAGATAGAGGATATCTCCGCCGGCGTAATACTTTTCAGCGACGATAACTTCTTCACCGATCCCAAGAGAGCTGAAGAGATATGCGATATGATAATAGCCCGAAAGATAAAGAAGCGTTTTGTAGCGCAGACCAGAATAGATCTGGCAGAATATCCCGAATTATTAAAAAAGATAGCGAAGGCGGGGTTTAAGGTGCTCTTATTGGGCATAGAGAGCCCGCATGACCGCATACTGGCCGCCCTCAATAAGGGCTTTGACCAGGCCATGATAAGAAAGCGCTTATCCGTTTTAAGAAAACAGCCCATACTTTGCCATGGTTATTTCATTTACGGAAATATAAGTGAGACCGAAGAAGAGATGCTTTATATATCAAAATTCTCAAAAGAGATAGGTCTGGATTTCATCGCGTTCAGCAAGCTGAGAGTGGACAAATATTCTCCGCTTAAAGAGATCGTAAAGAATACACCGGGCTATCACCTTACCGTCAGAGGCGAAGTTTATTCCGACAGATATAGCCACTCGTATTTGAAAAAAATACATAGAAAATTAAGATTTTCTTTCTATACTCCTTTCAGAGTTCTGAAGATCGTCGTGAAGATCCTGATGTTGAGATGTTTTACATTAAGTGAGATAATGTCGTTCTTAGTTGTCGTGCCTTTATTGCTGAAGAGGATTATTGGAAAAGAGATAAAGGAAAAACGGCTGGTCAAATCCATAAAACACATACTTGGGTATAACGCGTAACAATATTTGGCAAAGCGTGAAGAAAGCTCTTGGTATCAAAAAGTGACACTTCTTCCTACACGCCTACTTTTTTAAAAGCCTCTGATTAATTCTATTCTTCGTGATGGCAGGCCCTTCGTGCTGTTTCGCGTCCTATTTTTAAGTATCTGCCTATCGCTGCATAGCTCATTCCTAACATATGCAATTGTTTTGCCTTCCGGGCTAACGTTTTGTATAATATAACTGTTATATAGGCAGGAATAATGATATTAGCAGTGATCTCGGATGCAGTTCGAATTGGTTGCATTCGCGTCCGCCATACTTCGCCATTATGAATGTTATTCATAGAAGTAGGCTTCGTATGGCAGGCCATAAAAGGTTTATATATTATGTGGTATGTATATTTTCTAATCAGCAGTAAATGTGATAATTATATCTATGTAGGGTCTACAAATAATGTGGAAAGACGGGTATCGGAACATAATGATCGTGAAAGTAAGTTGGCCACTGCGCCATATAGGCCATTAAAACTAGCTGGGTATATAGCAATTACCGAAGAAAAGATTGCTAGAGATCTTGAAAAATATTTCAAAGGCGGGTCAGGGAAGGCATTTCTGAAGAAAAGAATTTTACCTGACGAAGCCCAAAGGGCGTAGTCAGGCCTACCTCCTCCGCCAATTTTTGCTCTTGAAAAAAGATAAAAAAAGAGGAACACATGCCTAAAATTTACAAGCCTACCGTAGGAACATATCTTATAAAACGTCTCGAACAAGCAGGTCTAAAGCATATCTTCGGCATTCCGGGCGATTATATTCTCGGTTTCTTTGAATGCCTGGAAAAGAGTAATTTGAAGATGGTCTGTAGTTGTAATGAACTAAACGCCGGATATGCCGCTGACGCCTATGCCCGGATAAACGGTATATCGGCTGTTTGCGTTACCTACGGCGTAGGAGGTTTTAGCCTTTTTAATGCGGTTGTCGGCGCCTTTGCAGAGCGCATACCCCTTGTTGTCATAAGCGGCTCGCCAAGGATCTTTGAGCACTCTCACCATCATCTGCTTCATCATACAATCGGCGACATGAATCTTCAGTACAATGTGTATGAAAAGGTAACCGTTGCCTCCTGTTTGCTTACTAACCCCGAGCAAGCGCCGGATCAAATCGATAAGACTATCGAGGCATGCCTTAAGTTTAAGCGGCCGGTTTACATAGAGCTTCCGATAGATGTTGTTTTTATGCCATGCCGGGAACCGGGACCTCTTCTGATAAATACGGCCATCACAAGTGATAAGCCGTCTCTTGACGAAGCTGTTTCTGAAACCGCGGCATTACTTGAAAAGGCCGGGCAGCCGGTGATTCTGGCCGGCGTCGAATCTCATCGGTTGGGAATACAGCGCCAGCTACAGGACCTTGTGGAACATAGCGGTTATCCGTTTGCTTCATCGCTATTGGGAAAGACGGTTATTCCGGAAGAGCACCCCCAGTTTATCGGTGTTTACGGAGGAGTCGCCAGCTGGGAGAGCGCGCGCAAAATCGTCCAGAAAGCAGATATTATATTGAGCCTCGGAACGATTATGACGGATATGGAAATAGCAGGATGCAAGCCATTGCTTGAGCCCGAGCGCATGATCATCGCCAATTCCGACAAAGTCCGCATCAAACACCATATATATAATCATGTAAGCCTTAAGGACTTTATGGTTAGCCTCAAGGCCAAGCTAAAGAAGGGTAAAACAGTTAAAATTTCAAATCTTTGCCATCCCCGCTGCGCGCTGAAAGAAAAATACAAGCCTCAACCCAAACAAAAAATCACGGTGAAACGTTTCTACCAGAGAATGAATAGTTTCTTAGACGGAAAATCGGTTGTGCTTGGGGAAACAGGAGATTCCCTGTTTAATGTGGCAACCCTATTTTTGCCAAAAGGCGCGCTCTGTATTGACCAGGCATTTTATATGTCTATCGGTTATGCTGTGCCGGGAACGCTTGGTGCCGCCCTTGCCGCGCCGGACTCAAGGGTAATAACCTTTACCGGTGATGGGGCATTTCAGGCGACCTGCCAGGAAGTGTCTAAGATCATAAGAGAGAAGCTGGATCCAATTATATTTGTTATGAATAACGATGGCTATACCATTGAGCGCTTAATGGTGGATGGCGAGTTTAACGACCTTCAGATGTGGAAATATTCCGAACTACCGGCTGTTTTTGGCGGCGGCTGGGGGTGTGTTGTAAAAACAGAAGGGGACCTTGAAGAGGCCCTGCTCAAAGCTAAACAGCGCAAAAACGAGCTTGCGCTTATCGAGGTACGGTTGGACAGGCTGGATTGCTCTGATGGCGTGCGTATGTATGGCGCAAGATATAAAGCAGCAAATGTCAAAAAATAGAACCGTCCCCATGCCATTTATTGGCGCGCCGATAAGGAGGCGGGGAGAAAAGACTTTCACCGGTAGTGAAAAAAGGGACACATCTCATTTAAGAGGACACATGAGCACAGGGGCACGGGAGGGACCATGAGAAGATCTATTATGGCGCTAGCAGTGCTATTATTTTCTTTTCTGTCGGTGTCATACGCCGAAGATAAGCTGACCAAGGAGGACGTCGTCGCGCTTGTGAAGCAGGGCGTCCCCGAAGACGACATCGTATGGAAACTTGAGCGGACAGGGTCGGAATTCAAGCTGACCGACAATGACCGGAAGTGGCTTAAAGAGCAGGGCGTGAGTTCATGGGTTTCGATCGTCATGGACATGACGCCCAAGGCGCGGAAGGAGAAGCTGCCGATATATTACGGGCCGAAGCTCACCTCGCAGGATATCGTCAACCTGACGAAGAAGGGCATCCCCTCCTGGGAGATACCGCTCATGATCGCGCACACGCAGTCTAAATTCACGCTGTCGGAAGCGGAGAAAAATTGGCTCAAAAGCGAAGGCGTGCAGCCGATCGTTATCATGTTGATGGAGACGCAGACCGAGAAACAGGCGCAGAAACCGTTCCTCGCCAGGGGTAAGATCGAGCGCGGCGGTCAGCCGATCCGCGGCGGCAAATATTACGATGACGCCGTCTCGATAGCGCCGGGCTCTTATCGGCTCGACCACCAGCTGAAAACCAACGAGTTCGATTACTTCAAGGTCAGGCTCAAAAACGGCCAGAAACTCACCTGCTGGGTGCGCACGACCGATATATCGGATAGCGGCGGCATCGGGATCCATTCTCCGGAGCGGACGGCCATCATCCGTGCCGATATCTATGGGAAGAACGCGAAGAGGAACTGTTACTATTATGTCTTCGATGCGCCAGGCGGCGAGAAGGACCTGTATATCCTCATGGGCAACGATTACTCCACCGATGACGCCGTCATCTACGATATAGCGGTCGACGAGCTGTACGATGCCTCGAGCGGGAAGGATGCCGGCAGCTACTTCGATGCTCCGCTCGCGATAACCGCCGGGGAGCACACGTGTTATGCGCCTTCGGGGGATGCGGACATGTACGTGATGAAGGTCAAAAAGGGGCGCACTCTCACGGTGAAGCTTATACCGGATAACCCTGCCGGGTATTTCCGGGCGGTCCTCTACAGCGAAAGCAGGGAGGCATTGGCCGAGAAGTGGAACAGTCCCGGTTCGGTCTTGACCGTCTCGGCGGCCAATAAGTCCGCTACCGATGAGAATTTCTACATCAAGGTCGACCGCAGCGGCGATGACCCTGTCGGCAAGTATGTGCTGAAGGTGGAAGCAAAGTAGCTCTTTTGATAGAATAGGGTGAGCGGCCGTTTTCTCAATAAAAAAACAGCCGCTGGCCCCGATTTCAAAGTTCAATTTCAAAAAGGGAGGAAGAAGCTATGCGATCTGTCATGCAGCGGGCTGTATTTTTCATTTTTGGAATAGTATTATCGGCAGCAGTGGTTTATGCCGAGGATTTTAGCGCGGATATGGTGAGTTCCACGCCCGAAGGGTCTTTTACGGCGAAACTTTATGTCTCCGGCGATAAATCGCGGACGGAGATGCCGGAAGCGACGACCATAAGCCGCATGGATAAAAAGATAGTATGGATGCTTATACCGGCTGAGAAGATGTATATGGAACAGCCGATCCCTCCGCACACGGCCGCGAGTTTACAGGAGAAAGTGGCCGGAGAGATCGAACGGACTGCGGAAGGCAATGAGACGGTCAATGGCAGGGGCACCACGAAGTATCGTGTGACTTTCGAAGCTGGCGGAAAGCGCGAGTCGGTGTTCCAGTGGATCGATGAAGCGGCGCATATACCGGTAAAGACCGCTGCTATCGACGGAAGCTGGTCGAGCGAGTTCAGGAACATGCGATCCGGTCCGCAAGACCCGGCGCTCTTCGAAATTCCGGACGGATATCGCAAGATGTCGCTTGGCATGCCGGATATGAGGGGCACCATGAGCGCCGCGGACAAAACCGGACAGGAAGAAGGGTCCGAAGAGTAACGGCTGTTGTAAACGCTCAGTAATTAAGTAACACTTTAGAACCGCTCTTGAGGATATGGATTTTCTGTGGCGAACGCGGATTTTCGCAGATCTGCGTTAATCCGCATGTAATCTGCGAGAATCTGCGTTTAAATGGTTTTCTTTTACTTTTACGTTTCTCAATAATAATAAGCCTGGTAAGAAAAGGAGGTAAAATGGCACGTATCAGGGATAGGATAAGGAGCCAGATCGCCGCAGGTATTCTCACGCAGGCCGTGTCGATCCTTCCGCGTCTCTCCAATAAGACGATAGCGAAATTAACTGACATCGCCCAGGCTATCATGACGTCTGACGATCCCTGCGTCCGGGAATACATAACCAATATCAGGAACGCGTGCCGGACGGACCATCCTTCCATCGGCTTCTTCAGAAGAGCCGCCACCCAGCTGAATCCGAAATGCCGGAAGATGCTCGTCAGGAACCTCTTCGTCAACGCCTTGTTCTACGGCAGGACCCGATGCGAGTCCTACGCCGCGCAGGAAGGCCTGAGGCCGCCGTTCCTGCTGGTCCTGAGCCCTACCATGCGATGCAATATCAGCTGTGTGGGTTGTTCGACGCGGCGGTATGCCAAGGATGACGACATGCCCATATCGCTCATTACCCGCATTTTAAAAGAAGCCAGAGAGATGGGGATATTCTTTATCGTCACCCAGGGCGGGGAGATGTTCGTCTACGAAGAGATGCTGGAGGTCTATAGAAAGCATCCGGATCTCTACTTCCAGGTGTATACGAACGGCACCCTGATCGACGAGAAGATGGCAAAGACCCTGGCGCGGCTGGGCAATGTGGCTCCTATGATAAGCCTTGACGGTTTCAGGGACACGACCGACCGGCGCCGCGGCAAGGGCGTATTCGATAAGGCGATGCGCGCGATGGACAATCTGAAGAGGGAAGGCGTGCTCTACGGAGCATCGATAACGCATACGCGCCGCAATTCGGATGAGATACTCTCCGACGAATTCTATACGATGCTTTTAGATAAAGGCTGTTTTATGGTATGGTTCTTCCAGTTCCTGCCCATAGGGAAAGACCCGGATATAGATCTGATGCCGCTTCCGGAACAGCGCAACGCCTTACGCGAGAAGAATGAGGATATACGGCAGAAGCTGCCCCTGTTCATCGGGGACTTCTGGAACGACGGCCGGCTTGCCGACGGCTGCATCGCCGCCGGAAGGAGATATCTGCATATAAATAACAAGGGCGATGTCGAGCCGTGCGCCTTTGCCCATTTCGCGGTGGACAACATAAAGAATACAACGCTGAAGGAGGCGTTGAATTCGGACTTCTTTAAGATGCTGCGGTCAAAGATGCCTTTTGGTAACGGCAATATGCTCACGCCCTGCATGATCATCGATAATCCCGAGATCTTGCGGGACGCGATAAAAGCGACCGGCGCCCGGCCGACACATGAGGGAGCCGACGTCATATTGGAGGGGCGGGTGAGGGAAGGCCTGGATGACTATTCCCGCAAGCTGCATGCGCTCGTCGATCCTGTGTGGGAGCGCAGCAAGCCGCCCGTAGCGAAATAGGGTTTCTCGAGTTAAAATACCCGCCCGCTTATCCCCAGCGACCCCTTCTCGGGGCGTCATTTCGCAGACGTATTCTCACGTGCAGATACCTGCTCTCCCGCGGCCATCTTCCCGGACCTAAAACTCATTATGCAGCGGGCAAGCGCCCCCCGCGATCCCCTCTCGGGTCGTCATTTCGCGGGCTGCCTGCCTCCGGCAGGCGAGCACAATTTTCCCCAGAGAGGTCTATGGTCTGTGGTCTATAGTCTGTCTTAGGATATAGGGATTTCCGCTGGAAGCGGATCCGCCCTCTGCGCTTCCTGCAAGGCGGAAGGGTGTAGGGATAGATTGCTTCGTCGTCCCGAAACTCCGGGACTCCTCGCAACGACGATACTGACGTATTTTAGTTGACAATTTGTTGACAACTTCAAAATTCTAATGTATAATTAAGTTGTAAACAAGTTATCGTTAAAATACGCAGGGAGTATAATAGGATACAACTTGTTGACAACTTAAAAAAGCGTAGTTATAATAAAGTTGTCAACCATAGAAAAGCGAAATCGAATATGGATATCCGGGATATGATCATTAAGAGGTTGAATGCCAGGGGAGAGGTAAAGGCATCCGAGATAGTAAAAGTCACAGGATTCTCACGGGCCTATATCAATCGGTTTTTCCGGGAACTGAGGGCGGAAGGCAGGATCGTCCTGCTTGGCAGGGCGAACAGGGCACGTTATGTATCCGCGGAAGATAAAGCGGTGGCAGAGGCGAGGAAGAAGATAATGCGGGTCCACCGTATCCTGCGCAACAAAGACCTGGCCGAAGACCTCGTCCTCACCGCAATAAAAAAGAGCACCGGGATATTTTTGGGTGTCCCTGAAAACGTATCCCGCATCGTAGATTACGCGTTCACTGAGATGCTGAATAATGCGATCGAGCACTCTCGATCACCGGTGATCTCCGTGACCATGAAAAGAGATAGGGAAGGCGTCCGTTTCGATGTCGTCGACCGGGGCATCGGCATTTTTAATCACATCATGCAGAAGAAGCAGCTTCAGGATGAGATGGAGGCCATCCAGGACCTCACCAAAGGAAAGCTGACGACCGCGCCGGAGGCTCACAGCGGAGAAGGGATCTTCTTCACCTCGAAAGCGGCAGACGCGCTCATCATAAAGAGCTCCCGTAAGAAATTGACCTACAATAATCTCCTTCAGGACATTTTTATCGATGACATAAAAAACATTGAAGGGACCAGGGTAGTTTTTTCCATCGGGATCGACTCAAAAAGACAGCTCGATGATATTTTTAAATCGGCGACAGACGCCTCATTCGAGTTCAGCACGACGGAGGTAAAGGTCAAGCTCTATTCAATGGGCTCTGAATACGTCTCTCGCTCACAGGCGAGACGGATATTAAGCGGGCTCGATAAGTTCAAGACCGTCATACTCGATTTTCAAAATGTCACATCCGTGGGACAGGGGTTCGCGGATGAGATATTCCGTGTCTGGAAAGGGCTTCACCCGGAGATCGTCATAATACCTCAGAATACAAATGAGAACATACGCTTCATGATCGATCGCGCCTCTTCTTCTCAAAGTCAAAAATAGATCCCTGTGTCCACCGCGCAGGTGGAGTCCCTATTTACAAAGGAGGTCTTGTATGTCGATACTCAAGGAGTTCCAGGATTTCGCCATTAAAGGCAGCGCGGTAGACATGGCGATGGGTATTGTGATAGGAGCCGGATTCGGCAAGATCGTCACTTCCCTCGTGACCGATATCATCATGCCGCCTGTGGGAGTGTTGCTCGGCGGCGTTGACTTCAAGAACCTGAAATTGACCCTCAAGGCAGCGGCCAATAATGCTCCCGCAGTAACGCTTAATTACGGGCAATTCGTAAACACGCTGATCGATTTCTTCATAATCTCCTTCTCCATTTTCTTAGTCGTAAAGGGATTGAACATTTTAAAGAAGAAAAAGGCATAGAGAAAGGCGATTCCCTGTAAAACGATCGCATCTCTCCCCACGCCCCCTCTCGGGTAGGCATTTCGCAGACGTATCCTCATGTGCGGGTCCCTGCCTGCCGGCAAGGCAGGGACCCGAAAAATTCCTTCCCAACTTGAGGTCACAATTTGTGACCTTAAGTTTCTCACTTCTGCGGCAGTAAGGCCTGAACTACCAGTGAATTACTAATATCTACTAAATTAGTAATTCACTTGACTTATGCGGATTTATGCCGTATACTTTAACTACCAATGAAGTACTAATATCTACTAAATTGGTAATTCCATAACTATAGGTAATTATTGCAGATGAAACTACCAGAGCTACCCCCAGACATAGGAAAATTATCAAATCCCGAGATAAAGCAACTTTTGGACCCTGTCTCGTCAAACGATCTTTCCTTGGTGGTCAAGAAAGCCAACGAGGAATATCTCTACTGGGATACGTTTAAGTACCTCGAGCTCCCGCCAGCCATCTCAAAAGAGCTCGGCTGGGCATATCTGAAACTTACCAGGAATTCCCAGATCAGGAAAACTCCCCTCAAGGATATCAAGAATAATCCCTTCGGTTATTGGCTCCCAGACATCGCCCTTAAAATCCTGCATGAGATAGACCAGAACGCCGGCGGCCAGATCCTTATCGATGATCCTCGTGTTCGGATGGGAGAAAAAGAGCGTTATCTCGTAAGCTCGATCATGGAAGAAGCGATAGCCTCAAGTCAGTTAGAGGGCGCGGCAACGACACGGAAGAAGGCGAAGGAGATGCTCAAACTGGGCAAGAAGCCAGCTACCACTGCTGAGCAGATGATCTTTAACAACTATATGACAATAAAGAACATCAAGGAGTTGATCAAAAAACCATTGTCGAAAGAACTGATAATAGAGATACAGGCCTCGATAACGAAAGATACGCTCGAGGACAAGACAGCAGTTGGCCGGTTCAAGAAAGAAGGGGAAGAGAACGAGGTAATAGATAAGGCGGATGGAACGGTGTTGTTCCAGCCGCCGCTCGTCTCCGAGATAGAAGAGCGGATCAAGACATTGTGCGATTACGCAAATGAAGAACAGGGTGAGGTTTTCGTCCATCCTGTGGTCAAAGCAGTACTCTTGCACTTTGGGCTTGCGTATATACACCCATTTGTCGATGGTAATGGCAGGACCGCCCGCGCGCTATTTTACTGGTATATGCTGAAGAACAAATACTGGTTATTTGAATACCTGTCTATTTCCCGCATATTGGTACGAGCTCCCGGCCAATACAAGCGCGCATATTTGTATTCTGAAATAGACGGACAGGACCTGACGTATTTTCTTATGTTTAATCTGAGGGCCGTTAATTTGGCTATTAGAGGACTACACGCCTATCTAACAAAACAGCAGCAGGAGCTTAAAGAGACAACGCAGCTCATAAGGAAATACCCTGGCTTAAACCACAGGCAGTACGACCTGCTCTACCACGTAGTTTCAGATCCAACGGCGATTTATACTTTTAAGTTCCAAAAGAACATCCATAATGTCTCGTATGAAACTGCTCGCGCCGACCTTTTGGAGCTCGAGAAGAGAGGATTCTTGACGCGGATAAAAACGAAGGGCAAGGAGTTTGTTTTCACTCCGTCTAAAGATATAACAAAAAAATTAAAGGACCTGGTAACGTAGCCGTATCCTTCCCATCAGGATAGCAATCAAAGTAGATTTTGTGCCGTTTGCGAAATTGAGATGCAATCCTTATGGGACCTGACCCCATAACTCCTCAAGGCATTGCCTACTCGACTCTATTTCCTTTTCCCTTGAATTTTTGATACCGGAGGAGTATTATTTACCTAGCGAGAGTGCAGCTTGAAGACGCTGCACTTCGGCATCCCAAGCGCACTTCCGCTTGGGATTTTTTGACTGCCGTCGATCGAGGTCGCGGTTGCAGGTTTAGCGTATAGCGGGTAGCGTATAGTCAGTAGGGAAAACGCGCGGAACGCGTTTTAAGGATCGGTGCGAGAGATGGTGTGGGAGAAGCTGGCGCGGGGGCATGATTATTTTACACTACAATATTAGATTTGTGCTATAATGTAGTGTAAAAGGAGAACGCATCATGAAAGTATTAGAGGGGATCTTATCCGACAGCCGGCAGTATTACCGGGATGCCAAAAAGAAGATCGAAAAGAGACTTGCGAGCCTGCCGCAGGGAAGCGTCAAAGAAAGAAAAATAGCCGGGAAGACCTATTATTACCTCCAGTATCGAGCCGGTGAAAAGGTAAGACACAAGTATCTTGGTAAGAGCAAGCCGGTGGACCTTTTAAGACAGCTCAGGGAGCGGAAAATTCTGAGAGCAGAGTTAAAGAAGATCGACGGTGCCCTGCGTATGCTGAAAAGGGCAGAAGGGCGAAAACGTGGTTGATCTCATCAGGCGCGTCCTCAGGGTCTTTGCCGATAATCACCTCTTCGATGAAGGCGTCGAACTTATCGGAAGCTGGTGTTTTCAGCTCTATCAAAAACATCTCGGCGCCAAAGAGTTCCCTTTCCGGACACAAGATATCGACTTCCTGATCCCCAATCCATTTCGCGGCAAAGAACACGCGGGTTTTATCAGGCAGTTGGAGGGCCTCGGTTTTCCTGTGATTTTAAAAGAGACGGCTCTCTGTACTTGTGGAATGCCGAGTTGAAGATCGAGTTCATAACTCCCGAAAAGGGGCGGGGCTCTGACCGCGCCATCGCGTTCAAGAAACTCGGCCTCAGTGCGATACCGCTGAGGTTCGTCAGCTTGTTATTGGACGATCCGATCACCGTCATGGAAGATGGGGTGAAGATCCTGATCCCCCGGCCCGAGAATTATTGCCTGCACAAGCTCATTGTGGCATCCCGTAGAAAGGCAGCGGATAAAGGCCTGAAAGACCTGCAACAGGCAATATGCGTATCGGTGATCGTCGATGAGCGGGAAGTCCGGGCATTATTCGGTTCGCTGCCAAAAAAGTGGAAACAGGCTATCATCAGAATGCTCGAAAAATCGAAACAAGGCTTCCCGCTTTTGAACAAAGAAATAGACGCACTGTCGCTTACACTACAAAATCCCGAAAAGTAATATATGTAGTGTATCAGCCATAAGGGCATACGCCTATTTTATTGGAAAACTACGGGGGCGAGTCGGGGATGGGTTTCGAAAACGTCCCCGAGATGACCTAAAATTCGTTCTGTTCGCACAATCTGCTAAAGAGCCTGCCTGCTCGCCTCGCTGAAGCTTCGGCGAAGCGGGCCGGCAAGGCAGGCTGACAAGGAAAATGTTCCCCCGCCCGTGGCGGGGTCGGTCTTTTGCTCAGTCGAAAAACGGGAGCCTCCGCAACTCGGCCGCACGGAGGCGGCCTCAGACATGCTCGGCTCTTTTCGTATCACGATAGTGTTACAAGGAACCGTTTTTCTCCTTCACAAAAGGCCTAACATTTTCATTGTGCTCACATAACTCGTTTTAGGTCATCGAGAAAGCTCTTACCACA
>CAYHAE010000003.1:0-100745 GCA_964354545.1 uncultured Planctomycetia bacterium | reverse complement strand
CGCTCTACCTTCACCTCTCCGACAAGCACACCGTCCTGATAGACCTTCCTCGTGACAAGGCGGGAGTCGTCGGGGATGAGGATCTCGTATGCGCGGGTCCTGATCTCCATGTTCCTCTTCACGTCCAGCTTCCCGTTCAGATATGTGGCCTCGTACTCCTCGGGGAGCGTATTCTTGACAATGATGCTATTCTCGACGCTCACCGAGCCTATCGCCTTTCCGTCTTCCCCGAATATCGTACGGGTCTTGAGGTCGGCCGATTCAGGGATCGGTATCGATGCGACGTTGCCGACGAGATATGTCGCCCTCGTAACCCTCAGATCGTATCCGTCATAATCTACCCTATAGCCTTCCGGCAGATAGCCGCCGCTGATCGCTCCCGCAGCGACCCTCACCCATCCCAGGTAATATCCGTTGCCGTCGTAGACCTTGGTCTCGTTGTCGCTGCCTATGGATATCTCCGAGACGAGCTCATAGATGCCGGCCTCTCTCTCAGCGCTGAGGCTTCCGTCGGACGCGAGCGAGACGTTATAACCGGCGGGGAGCGTGTTCTCAACGATCGCGCCGTAGCGGATGGTGACAGAACCGATAAAGTTCCCGCTCGAGTCATAGACGTATTTCTTATCCGTATCTATCCCTCCAAGGCCCTCCATGCCCGTCGGGAAGGTCGCCGCGAGCAGGTCCTGGCCGCTCGTCCCGTCGATGATCTGGAACATATTCTTGCTCTCCGTGATAATGACATTGCCGATCGGCCCGAGGAGCGTGGTCGAGACCATGTCCTCACGGATCTTGGCGGCCTTCTGTATTTCAGTCGCGGCCTCGACCGCCTTCACCAGCCCCTCCCCTTCCTTCGCTGTCGTGCCATAGACGGTGAGGACCTGCGTATCCGGATCGTACGATGCCGCGTATGTCTCGAGGAATGCCCTTGTGGCGGGGTCCGTTCTGTCAAATGTGCCGTTCGTGGTAATGACGACGTCCCCGAGCGCCCTGGCCTCATAGGTCACGTGGACCGTGCTGCCCGGTACCGCATGGGGGATCTCAACAACGACGTCGTACAACCTTATGACGCCGTAATACGGGTCGATCTCCCTCAACGCCTGGTACTCTTTCTGGGTGAGGCCGCTTATCCCGGCCCTCATCACGTCGAGTGCGCTCCCTGCGATGAGGGTCGCGGCCGCACGCTGGTCGGCCGGCGTGGCCGTCACGGGTCTCGTATATACGGTGAGGGTGTGCTGGGCCGGGTCGTAGTCGATCGCGAAGGCCGGCGGCAGCGTCGAGCTCACGATGTTCCCGAGGCTGTTGATGACGACGACGCCGATGCCGGTTCCGCTGCTCGCGCGGACGGGTATCGCCCTCAGGCTCGTACCGGTCGGCAGGGACGCCGTGACTTTTATGACCCTGTCCATCGGCATGAGGTTCCTGATCCAGTCGTTCATCGCGGAAATGCTGTTCGCGGACGCGGCGGACGCATACTCCTCGATCTTTTCGACCATCGGTTCCACGTTGACATATCCCGGACCCGTGAACTGCTGGGATATCTCGAAGGAAAGCAGGGACTCCCTCGTCATCCTCGCCACCTCTCGTTTCATTTCGGCGAGGGTATCCTTATCGACGACGACGAAATTGAGCACGCTCCCGCTCGCGGACCGGACCGCGCTTCCGATGAGCCTGTCGTAGACATCTTTTACCCACTGCCACGCCCTCACCGTCCGGTTGAAGTTGGTCCCGACGATATCCGCCGCGGTGAGCTGGGCGAATCTGATGAAGGCGGCCTGCACGTTCAGGTCGACGACGCTCGCCGGGGACCGGGCGATCCTCGAAATGGCATTGAGCCAATCCATGCGTATCCCCGGACTCAGCTCGAACAGCCCGACACCCAATGCGCGCTCAAGGCTCGTCCTCTTCGTCTCAAGCTCATTTATCTGTCGTGTAAGGCCGTTCGCGACCTCGCTCGTCAACGGGGATGTGCCGTCGTCGATGGCGCCGCTCCACAGAATACCCCTGAGCTCTCCGAGATTCTTGGCTACCTCGTCCAGCTCGGACATCTTCGCGTAATACTGCTCCCGCAGGAACTCCTCCGTACCAATGGCATCGAGGAGAGCGGTCTCGACGGCGCCTGTATCGAGCACGCCGTTCGCGTTCACGTCTTCCCAGGGATCGAAGACGTTATTGTAGTTCGTGTCTTCGTTCGCCTTCCTCGCTGCATAGACCAGGACCTTCGTGAGGACATGGGCGATCTCCGACCTGTGGGAAGCCGAGAAGGTGTCTGAGACGTCCAGCCGTCCATTGCCGTTCACATCCTCTCCCGCGTCTAACTGACCGTTACCGTTCAAGTCCTCGGTTATCACTGGACGTATGTAGGCATACGTGGCATCGCTTACGATGGTCTCGGCGATCCTCCTTGCGGCATCGCTATATGCCGCTACGCGCATCGAGGCCTGGATAGGATTTGCCCGGATCGCCGCATAGAGCTGGTCCCTATCGATGGCGCCGATGAGGCCCTCGACCGCGCCTTTCCTCGCCCTCGCAAGGGCAGCGCTCTCGGAGATCTGGTCGCGCCTGTCAGCCAACTCCTCCATAGTGAGCCCCAGCTTGACCGTCTGCTCATGGACGATGTCGGCCCTCTTCTGCACGAAGGCGGCGAGCGACTTGTATTCGGACGACTCCTTCACGAGGTCCTGGAGCCCGTAATAGTCCATATATGCGAAATTGCGGTTCGTCCTTTCGACAAATACCCGCCGCAGGGTCGAGGCCTTCTTCGATGCCGACTTCAGGGAATTGAGCGAAGAGTAGAGGTTCAATGCGGACAGGCGCTTGTATTCCGCTATATTATCGTCTGCCGTACCCTGTATTCCATCGGGTCCGTCACGTATGAAGAGGAGCGTAGGATCTTCGGGATTCATGAAATATCTGTCCTGGTCTATATGGCTGCGCAGGTCGCTCGCGCGTTTTCTTGCCCAGTAGTAGTCATACCATGCGGTGCCGGGCGCTGCAAATTGCTCCGGACGTTCCCTCTGCATCTTTTTCTCGGCATCGTCGACGACCCCGTTGCTATTCAAGTCTCTCGGATCAGCGACAGGATCGAAACCAAGCTGTGTCTTGTACATTATGAATTCATTATTTGCATTATCAAATGCCGCTCCGAGGCCTGTCCCGTGATCGAGTATTCCGTTATCGTTCGTGTCCTCTCCTGGGTCTATAGCGCCGGTCGCGTCGAGGACATCCCCGTCTCCGTCGACGTCCTCATTGCCTATGATCGCATTGAGACGGGCCACCTCGAGCCTCGCGAGGTATGCCTCAGCCTGCAGGTACCCGCTGTCGGGATGCGCGTCTGCCTTGGCCCTCGCATACTGATACTTCTGGTATGCCTCCATACGCAACGTCTGTTTGGACTCGAGCTGCAGGTGGAACGCCTTGACCTCAAATTCCGCTCCCTTCGTCTTCTTGTAGAGCTCGTCCTTTTTCTGAAGGGCAAGCGTCTCGCCGTCGTAGAAGACGGCGCTGGTCTTATCGAAGAGGACGCGCGACGTGGGCTCATAGTTGACATTCGTCTCCTCGTTATACTCAGGACGCCGCACCAGGCTCACTCTGTTCACAACCGTGTTCTTCGCGCTATACCACGCGTCTTCGGCCTCCTCGGCGGTCCTCAGCCTCTGCCTGTATGCCTTCATGGTCCTGTAGTAATCATTCTGCGCCTCAGTAGGCTCGACACCGGGAACCGGCTCAGGCTGAGGTGTCTTGAAGACGCCGAAATAGTCATTCCACAGCGACATCGCTTCTCTGTACGCCTTTCCGTTATTGGGATTGTTGTACACATTGGTGACGTTGCCGCTCGCATCGAAATTAGCGGTGAAGTTGCACGGCTGGTGATATGACCTCGAGATCATCTCGCGCGTATCCACGTCACGGTGAAGCGCCTCAAGGGCATCCCGTATTAACCCATCGACAGCCTGGGTCGCCACCAGGCTCTGCTCCTGTATGACCCGTATCGTGGCCTCTACATCGACGATGTGATCCGCCACAGTCACCGCGCCTGTCAGGGGATTGACTCCGCCCGGTTCATAGTGGGTCCCGGTCGCGGCGTCCCATAACATCCATGGGCTATCCAAGGCCGATATGTCCGGAGGCGTTGCGCTTGGATTGAGGGTCGTTAACACACCCAGGAGCTGGAAGTACGCACCCTCCTTCATATTCTTGAACTCACCGAGCGCCTGGTTAATGGACATCGCGAGCCTCTGGCATGTATTAAAGACCTCATTGTAATGAGATGCCTTCTTCTGCCAGTCGCTTATCGACTCATCCCTTATCTTTCCTAACTTCAGCAGGGCCTCGCCGTCAGGGTTGGGCACGTTCGCCGGATTCGTATACCAATTGTACGCGGCGATCGCCTGCTCTTTGATAGCGAATGCCCACCCCGCGTTCTGCTGCGCGGTCTCCAGCGTGCTCGAGACGCTGTCATATTCCTCTCTTAGGTCCTGGACCGACTCGAGGAATGTATCGGCGTTCCTCGACCACTCAAACGCCCGGTCCCTCACGTTATAGTATTCCGCCTCGTTATTATCCAATGCCGTCTTGAAGGTCAGATAGTTCTCCCACGCCCAGTTCCTCACGAGCGCATGCCATTCCTCAAATGTCCTCGTCTTATCTCCATATGTCCATGTGGTGCCCAAGAGGTCTTCCACATACTGACCGCTTCCTTCCGGTCCCCACTCGAACGTCCCCAGTACCGATCGCCAGTTCGGCTCGAATGCGCCGAGGAGCTCTGCAAGGGCCCTGTTGTATTGGGCCTTCGCGGCGTCGAGGGTCGCGAACGCGGTCGTCGCAAGGATCCACTTATTCTGTATCTCGACGGACAATGTGCCGGGATCCAGGAAGCCGTTCACAATGACATCCTCGCCCGGATCGAGGCCGTCGTTGAAATTCATATCCTCTCCCACTTCGGCCGCGAGCACGAGCACCTGGTTATGGAGCCTCTCCCACACGCTCTTGTAGTACTGAACCTTCGCGCCGGATTCATTGGTGTCGAGCCTGCCGTCGCCGTCGAGGTCCTCGCCGTTCGCCACATCCAATACGCCGTTGCCGTCGAGAGGATTGGTGAACGGATCGAAGACGCCGTCACCGCCGAAGTCCTCCGGCCACGATGCATTCATCCAATCCGCGAATGCCTTATTCAGGTCGACCTTGAGCTGTGCAAGTTCCCGGCGCTTCAGGGCTTGACGCTCCCTCAGCGAGTTCCACGTGGAATACGCGTCCTGATATTGCGCCTCGAGGGCCTGAACGATCTGATCGCGGTAATTCACCGTCGCCAGCTTGGACCTCTGCTCGGGGCCTAACTCGAAGGTCTTGGCGTGCTCATAGTCGATCGCCTTCTGCCTCAAGAGGTTGGCAACGTTCTCAAGCTGGACCTCGCTGGTGTTTATGAACTCCGTCTCTTGCCTTAAGCGTTCCCATACGGCCTCCGTCGCGGTCCTTATCTCTTCGACGGCGGCGAGCTCCTTCGTCGCGATCTCCCTCGCATTCATCTTCATAAGCTGATCGTCGACGATGAAGAGGGTCTCGGCCGCAAGGGCATGGTAGGCGTTCCTCGTGTTGACAGCGAGGAGCTCTTTTGCGTTCCAGGAATTCCTTGCCTCTTCGGAATCGCTCCTCGTATGAACCATATCCGCTCCTGGGTCGGGAACGCCGTCTCCATCCCTATCAACCTCTCCCGCATCGAAGACCCCGTCGCCGTCCCTGTCCTCTACCACCCTGTCAAAGACCTCCCATATGTGCTGGTAGAATCCGTCTTCACCCGCGTCGGCCTGTCCGTTGCCGTTCAAGTCATACTTCAGCGCGGCCGCATCCACGAGCGCCTTTAGGTTCGCGATGTTGTCCTTGAGCGCGTTCGCGAGCTGCTGCTCCTCAAGGGCCCTCGCGGAGACCGCGGTCGTGAAGTCGTCCAGGGCCCTGGCCGCGGTATCGTATTCAAGCCAGGCCAGGTCCCTCGCCGTCTCCGCCTGTCTCGCCCTCTCCTCATCCGCAGGGTCTCTCGTCTGGTCAGCTATCCGCCGCAGCTCCTCGGCGATCCCCAGCTTCTCCTCGTAGACTAATCTGGCCGCGTTTTCCTGTAATTGCAGATCGTGCAGCCGATCCGCGAGGACGATCGCGTTATCGACCACGGCATATCGGGCCCTGCTGCCCGATAGGCCGGTGCGTATCGTATTGAGTCTTGTCTCCGTCCACAGGGAGTAGTCCTGGTAGCTCGCTTCCGCAACGCTATAGTCCATCCACGCCGTATCCATCTCTGCCCTCTTCGTACCGAGCAACATCCGCGCCTCAACTATCTGGGTCGAGGTGCTCCCGGGATTCCTCAGGATCGCATCGAGACTGTGCCGTGCCTGCTCATAGGCGGTGTATGCCGTCACATAGGTCCGGTAGGCGGAATTCCTGTCGGTCAGCCTGCGCGCAAGCTCAGCGTTGAAGGTGCTCATGCTCGAGGCGAGGTCCGCCTCCAGCCGACCGATCTCGACGAGGAGCGCGTTCGCCTCTAGCGACATCGAGTGCGGGCCGGCCGTTTGGACATCCAAATTCCGAGCGAGCAGCATTTTCTGCCAGTACATCTCATCATAGGTGTTATACCACTGTTCTGCGCCAAGATAGTCGTTCAGCGCCTTGTTGTATTCCGCGGCCAGCGCCGTGTACTGCATCTCGAACGCGGTCCTCGTGCTCGTGAAATTGTTGAGCGTCTCCGCGAGGCTGTCCGCGAGCTTCTTGGACGCATCGGCCTGCGTCTTGAGCTGCGACACCTCGCTCGCATATTGGCTATACTCCGCCATCGCCTCCTCGACTTCCTCCTGCAGCTCTCTGCCTTCTTCCCTCGCGTTGTCGCTCACGCTCTTGAGCCTGACCGCCTGCTCCGCGAAGAACGCCGCCATCTCCGTCTGGGACTCGGAGAGGCTCGGGAGGTCTCTTAGCAACCCGCTCCACCACGGATGCCTATACTCGAACTCTCCCGCCATATCTTTCATTGCGACGGCCATATTCTGATTGTACTCGAGTTCTTCGTATGCCTTCCTCGCCTCGCGCTCCACCGTCATCACCCGGTTGAGGGCATCCTGAAGCTCTTCCGCGTTCTTCTTCGCCTCATCCGCCCTCTGGGACGCGACTGTCGCGCCCTCTTCGCACAGACGCGCGATCATGACCGCCTCTCTGTACGATCTCATCGTTGCCGTCTCGTTCTCATACGCCGCGTCGGCTTGTAGCCTCAGGTCATCGACGCGGGCCTCTAAGGTCTGCAGCCTCTCCCACTGGAATCGTAACACGTTCGCCGCCGTATCGAGGTTCTCGGACCTGAAGGTGTCGGCATCGTTTCTCGCGCGCCTCGCCTCAGCCCTGAGGACCTCGTTTGTCGGGTCGTTCGCGAGGATATTCGTGAACATGTCCGCCCTCATCTGCTGGTCCCTGTACTCGGACCGCGCCGTAGCCCATTCCTGCGTAAGCGTCCTGTAGACGCTCCTCGCCTTCATGACCGTCTGGTCTTCTTGCGGCTCTTCGGTGTCCGTCGGCCTGTATAACACGAGCTGCAGGTACTCGTTCCTCTTGTCGTCCAATTTCTGCTCGGCCTCATCGATCGAGATACGGAACACCATCGTATCGTCGATCGACCCGTTCGCCTGGACGATAGCGGTGTCCGCCTTGCTTCCGATGAGGGCGAGGATCCTCAGCCTCTGGTCCGACGTGAGCAGCGAATCGTATCCCACGGTCGTGTAGACCTCGATCCTCTCTTCGACCGCGCGGGCATCCTCAATCAGCGCCTTGGCCTTCTTGGCCTTCTCGACCGCCCCCGTCTGGGCATCGAGCTGCTGCCGGTATGTCTCCTCCCATATATCGAACCACGCCTCTTGCACCGCGCCGTTGCCGAAGCTTTCGGATATCGCATCCAGCGCGTCCTTCTTCAGCTGGTCCATCGCCTTCATGGCTGCCTCATAGCCGTCGACGGACCTCGTGTTGTCCATGATGCCGGCGACGTCTTCCACGAGCTGCGTGATATTCTCGCCATCGGCCACCCTGAGGCTGAGATCCTCCACGATCTCCCTTATGACGCTGTCCTGCTGGAACGATACAGCCACCGCCTCTGCTTTCACGTAGAGCTTCATCATCTCGTCCGTCTGCTCGCGTATATCCTTGGCAAGCGCTATCGCGAACGCCGTGTCCTTGAACAGGTCTTCGATAGAGATCGCGCCGCCGTTCGCGAGATAATCCCGGGCCCCTCTGATCCATTCGATCTCGGTCTTGAGGCCTCTCATGGCGCTTTCCAATTCGGCGGAGTTCCGCACCCTTGTCTCCAGCGCCTCTATGGCCACGCTTAAGGAGCTCGTATCGGCGATCGTTACGCCGGCTATTTCCGCAGGTACGTCGCCCGGCCTCAATCCGCTCGTTGTCCACGCGTCGATCCAGTTATTGATCGTGACGATATAACCTTGGACCTGTGCCTTCATTCTTGCGATGAGGATGTCCTTGACGAGTATGAGGTCATCGGGCGTTGAGATCGTGATGCCCTCCATATCAGCCGGCACCGCACCGGGCCTCGCCAGCGTGATCACCCAGTCGGTGATCCACACGGTCACCCTGTTCATATCTGTCGTGGTCGCGGTGAGCTCGGGAGGCAAGGTCATCCCTCCCCACATGCCGACGCTCTCATCTTTCAGCGCGTTCAGGAGCGCGACCCTGCTGCCGGGCCTCGCGATGTCGAGCTCTGAGTCGAGGTCTGACTGCGAAGAGAAGAAGAGCCTGATCAGGTTCAGATGGTCTTCAATGAGGCCGTCGAGCTCGGTCACCTCATCCTCGGCCGCTGCGAGGTCCTGAGCGGTCTTTCCCAATGATTCCACATCTTTCGCGAGCACCTTGAATGCGCTGTCGGCCGTGTAGTAATCTTCCTTGTACGAGGTCGCGAACGCCCCGGCAGCCTTCTCCAGCTCCGTGAGCGCGCGGTTCGAGGGGTCTGTGTCGAGCTTTGCGAGCCACTCGACGTAGACCGCCTGCGCCGCCTTGAGGTCGTCGAGCGTCGTGAGCGCGATCGTGCCGCCGTCTACGAGGGCCTCCGCGGGCATGCCCGTGGGCGCCGTCCCGCTCCCCTCCCACTCGCTTATCCATTCGTTCATCTGGGCCAGGTACTCCTCGAGCGCCCGCGCGTAGTGGCGCGGGGAAGAGGCGAGCCCTGCGAACAGGTTCTCGGCGGCGAACTCTACGCTCCCGGCGTTCACGAGCGCCGCGTACGTCTGATCGGCGAGGACGACGAACTGATCGTAGACCGCTTTCGTGAGGCTCGCGCTCGTACTCTTGTTGAGCGCGAGGATCGCGCTCTTTATGACCTCGGAATTCGCAAGGATCGTCTCGAGATAGCGCTCATTGTATGCGGCGTTGACGTCCGCGATATAGGCGAGGTTCTCCAACCGGTTAGTGATGAACTCGGCGAGGTCGGTGATCTGGGCCTCAAAGGCCGTATCGAGGCTCGCCACGTCACGGACCGTCGCCTCGAAGAGCGCCCGCACGAGGCCGATGTTCCCGTTCATCACGTTCTGTTCGACGAGCGACGCGAAGTAGGATGCGTACGTCCCTCCCTGGAGGGCGGTCGCCCTCATCCGCGCCTCCTCGGCGAAGCGGCGCGCCCTCTCGGCCGCATTCACCGACGCAAGCCTCGCCTGCGTGTTGTAGGGCGTCAGGCCCACCGCGGCCTCGGCAAGCTCGGCCATCTTCGCCGCGATCAATGCGAACTTGAGCGCAGACTCATACACCTCGGTATGGTATGTCGAATCTCTCGCCTCCTGCGCCGCCTCGGCATATTTCACCGAAAGCTCGGCCGCATTCTCCGCGTTGTACTGGTACTCGGTCCTCGAGAACTCCGACCCGTAGATTAACGGATTGCGGTTGATGATGTCCTCGATCGCCCAGTAGTCGTAGGAATCGACGATCCCGTCCCTCGTGCCATCGGGTCCGGAGATGTCCATATGGTACTGAATGATCTCGGCGAATGTGTCGTAATCGGTCCAATCGACGACGCCGTCCGGGACCGGCATGAGTATCCCCTCGGCATCGGTAGTATACAGTCCCGCGATGTTCGCCTGCTGGATCCGCTCTTCGGTGAGGAACCCGCTATAGGTGATGAGGTCGATGAGGTTGTTCCATATTTCGATGTCCTCCCATGTCACGATACCGTCGTCGGTCATATCGGTCGCTTTGCTGAGCGCGAAGCTCAACAGGCTCACGTCGTTCCAATCCACGACCTTGTTCCCGTCGATGTCGCATATTTCCATCATGGCGCTGTCGGGCCGCCTCATGTAGGTGGATACGTACGCGCTGAAGAGCACGTTCATCTCGCTCACGATCGACGTCGCGCGAGCGTAGTGGGTGTTTATGTCGTCCAGCACCTTTCCGATAATGAGGTTGTCGGCATATCGACTATGCAGCGCGATGACCCTGTCCCTCAAGGCTATGAGACGCGCAAAGTACGACGTCACGGACGCCGCCGACGCAGGGATCCCGTCCGGGTTCAACCTCGCGTCCTGATAGAGCGCGTCTATGAACGATTGGGCGAGCGTCGCTATTATGGTGCGATCTTGAACGGCCTCTCGTTCTGCGTTCGACATCGCGGCCTTTTCGTGTTCTATCACCGCGATCATGTCCTCGATGGACGCGAGGCTCGCGGCGGCATTGTCGCGCGATGTCGTAATCGCTATCCGCACGCTGTCGGTGGCTTCGGTCGGGGCGAAGTGGTCGAGTATCTGCTGGATGGTCACGACATCTATCCGCGCCTGTTCCCGTACCGCCTTCGCCTGGTTCAGCAAGTAGTCCACGGAGCTCGCGTTGGGTGTGGACGCCATGGCATTGAACATGTCGGAGACGCTCTGGAGCTCGATGGCGACCGCGCCTTCGAGCTCGGTGGCCCTCGCCTGTGCATCGAAGTCCATGAGGTCCGCGTAGCTGGCGCCTGACGGCGTGTACCCCGCACCGATGGACGCGAGCGTATCGACGGCAAGAGGAACGATATCGCCGCTGACAATCTGCTCGTGCACGTCCGATTCGGCGACGAGGATCACGTTCTTGTACTTTGCTTCGAACTCCTCCTTCGTATCGGTGAAGACCACTCCGTTCGATTCATAGGTCACGGAGGAAGCGTCTATGCTCACGACGAGGACGAGGTGGTCCACGCCTCCTTTATCGATGAGTGCGATGGCCGGCGCGTTTATCGTATAGAGCTTCTGGGCATCGACGTTCGCGCCGATCATGTTGATGCCTTTTGCGCCTGCGACGGTGGCGAGCGCGTACAGCGACGTGGTGAGGTCGCCTGTCGATACGGGAGTGATCACGCCCTTGAGGACATCCTCGATGATCGAGGCGGTCGCCGCGTTCTCCTCAGGCATTCGGACGGACTCTTTGAGGAGATAGCCCACGAGGACCTTTGAGGCGCAGTTGAGTATCTTCACGCCCTGGCTCGCGAGCCAAGAACTCACGCTCGAGATGCCTCCCTGGGTGAGCATCAGAGGATTGCTGAGGCCCAGCACGCTTATGATGGGCTGGTAATACGGCACGAGGTCTCTCAATGCCTTGTTTTCACCGGGCGGGCCCTTCTGTGACTCCTCGTACACGTCGTAGACCTCCTGGAAGAATCCTGTGACCGCGTTCGCTATCTTCTCGGGCAAGGTCGCTCCCTGCGGCATCACCATCGCCGCGATCCTCTCCTCTACAAGGGTCGAGGTGATCCCGAGTATACGCTGCGCTTCCTTGCGATGGTCCGCGGCGAGCTTCGCGTCTTCCTGGGCAGAGGTGCTCGAGGCCTGGATGGCCGCATCGAGAGGATGGTCCTGGGCAAGGGTCCTCGCCCGGATCCCGGCCTTCTGGCTCGCGCGGCACGCCCCATCCGCTATCTTCATGTAGAGCGGCGCGTCTGCGGAGGTGGGCGACGCCGCGACCGCATCGCTCATCGCCTGCGTCAATTCGCTCGTCGCGTGTGCGAGGTCCGCAAGCTCCTGCCCGTGGTCTTTTGCCCCCACGCTCTGCGCGACCGTTTCGTCGACCTCGATCGACGCCGTCTTGATGATATCTTTTGACACCCTCATGACATCGACATTGTACCGTGCGAGGCGGCTGGAAGTATCCGAACGCATCGCCGTGAGCGCGTCATAGACTTTCGCGGCGGCAGCCTCCTCCACTTTCTTGGCGAGGACATTCATTGCCTTGAGCCCGTTCGGATCGGTGAGGAAGCCTGCGCTCGCGAAGTCGTTTGCGGCAAGGCTCCTTATCGCATAGGCCTGTCCTGCGGGAGAATCGTTGTATCCGGGCAATGCATCGGCGCGCCTTATATCGGCCGAGGCCGTATCCATTACGCCTGAGGCATCCTGCTTCACGGTCGCCAGCTCCTCTGAATTCGCGGTGAGGGCCCCCGATGACTTCTGTCCCAGGATCCACGTCATGGTCTCGGACAGTCCCACTATCTCCTTGTCAAGGTCCTCTTGCGCCCCAAAGATGCCCACTCCCGCGGTCTTATCTTTTGTTGACGCGGTCCAGTCCGCCGCCTTCCCCATCGCAAATGTGAGGGACTGTGCGATCGCCACGAGCGTCGCGCCGTCCGTCTGGAATCCTTCGAGGCGCTCGAACGAATCGGAGAGCGCGCCAAGAGACGACCCGAGGGCTGTCCTCTGCGCCTCGGTGAGGGATATCCTGGACTCTTCCGAGAGGCCCGAGATCAGCTCATTCGCGATCTCTCCGGAGTTCCTCTCTTCTTTTGCATACTCGAGATTGCCCTCAGAGGCTATCGCCGCTACCTTCGCATCAAGAATGTCGGCGTAGTCCTCCCTCAAGCCTTCGTATGACTCAACCGCTTCCCTTATGACGTCTTCTTTTGTCCACCCGACCCCTCTCTCATCGGCGATCTGCTGGGCAAGGACATCCCTGAGGCTCTCTATCGCAAAGAGCTCGCTGTCTCTTATCGAATTCTTATATGCCGTAGCCAACTGCCTCTGGGTATCCATCGCGATATTCTCGAAATTATCAGTGGCGAGCTGAGTGGCGATCACGGCAGCCTCGTTGGCCTTGAGGAGAGCCCGTTGTGCGATCTCCCGAGCGGCAGCGATCTTCACGAGGTCCTGCTGGGCGTAGGCCCCCTGGGCAAAGAACTTCATCGACTCTGCCGTCCGCAGGTTGACCTTCGCGACATCGGCGAGATTCACGCAGTTCGTCTCCACGCCTTCTATCGTGAGGACTTTCTGGTTCATCGCGACGATGCCCTGGGCGATGGACGTCCTGTTATTAAGGGCAGAGGTGAGCAGGTTTTGCAGCGCGGAGTCGGTAGTATAACGTGCCGCATAGGCCTTCGCGCTCGCGACGAGCACGTCCGTCTTCTCAAGCACGCCGCGCGCAAGCTCAATGAGGCCTTTTGCGTCCGAAGGACTTGCCACGTCGACCTCTGCCTTTAAGACGTTCGCAAAGATCTTGTAGTCACGCGTAAGCGCCGCTATCCCTTCGAGGCTCGCCCGTGCGGCCCTCTTCTCCAGCCTATCCATGTAATCGGCGACCTCGGTGTCCAATTTCGAGATGATGTCGGCGTTCACCCCATATCCGGTCGCAAGGGTTCGAACCCGTTCGAACTCTGCCTGGGAAGAGAGGCTCAGATCGTACAGGAGCTTCGCGGCCTTCGGATCTTGCTCCAGGGTCGCGATGTCGAACGCCTTCTTCATGAGCTCCAGCTGCAGCCTCATCGAATCGACAAGGCTCTCGCCTTGTGTCGCGGCCGTCGCGAGGGTCTCGAGCCTGCTCCCGATCGCATCGATGAACCCTTGTGCGCTTTCGAGGAAGCCCTCTGTCTCTGCGAGTGAGGCTGTAATGGCCGCATCAGCGGGATTTTCGCTGGAGAGCCCTTCGAGCGCCGTCTTGCCTTCCTTAATGGGCTCGAGCATGGCGGACGCGATCTCCTGCAGCGTCGCCAATGTCTGGACGTCTGTTACCGTTGACGCATACGTGGAGACCCCCTGTACATCGTTCACCGCCGCGGCCGCCCTGTCCCTCAACCATACGCCTTTTGTCTTCGCGACCATCACCGAGGCGAGCTTGCTCGAGGCCTCTCCGTATGCGGCATCCGCGTTCTTCCGTATCATGGAGATGACATCGTATCCTACCTTGATAAGGGCATCGTTCGGATGGCTCGCCGCGAGGAGAGAGATGCGGATCGCGTTGTCCTTAACCCTCTCGAGTATGACGCCCATCCCGTACGAGAGCGTTACGAGATCATCTTCTTCTTCGGAACGCCTCACCAGTTCCAGCGATCTCTCCATGAACTCCCTGTCCTTCTTGGCCAGGGTGAGCAGTTCATCTGCGAGCGACTCGGCATCGATGAGAGTCGTCGAACCGGTCTCTATGTCCTGTACGCTTGTTCCGATTTCGCCGACGAGCGCGGTCGCGGCCGAGAGGTTCTGCGCGATCATTACGTCGTCCGCATACTGGGCGCTGAGCGTTTCGAGCGAGGCCCTGTAATACTGCACGGCGTTCTGAATATCATGTACCGCGTCGACGTACGATATCGCCTGGGCGCTATTTTTCGACGATTCGGGGGCCCCTACCATCTGCCTCGCCGTCTGGTTCAGCCTCTCCGCCGCGATCCTTAGGGTATCCCCATGCGTTGCGATGCTCTCCGCGCCATCCCTAATAGCCGTCACCTCGCTGGAGAAGGCTGCCGATGTGTCCGCAGCCGCCTTCGCCGTGTCCACGGACGCCAGCTGATCGATGGCCGTCTGTCTCGAGAGCGCCCACAGTTCGTCGAGCGCCGACTCCGACACGAGGTTCGACACATCGAGGATGCGGAACTGCGGTATTGTGTTCAGGAGCTTCGCCTCGTCATCCAGGCCTTTCACCATCCCGCGCGTCCTTTCTATAACGTCTTTGTAGGCGAGCGCCAACTCGCCGTACGCGTCGTGCGCAACCGACGTACGCCCCACCGCGCCCATCGTCTTTGTGAGCACGTTGAGCTCTCCGAGCGAGGACTGGAGGACATCGACAATGGATTCGGCGATGTCATAGTTATCGGCGA
This sequence comes from uncultured Planctomycetia bacterium, assembly GCA_964354545.1. GTDB lineage: Bacteria > Omnitrophota > Gorgyraeia > 2-01-FULL-45-10 > JAHFGN01 > CAYHAE01. The sequence goes on along the minus strand of CAYHAE010000003.1, from coordinate 85,687 downwards.
GGGCCGAATTGTACGGATGTTCGTGCGTGAGGTTCTCGAACAGGACGAGCGTACGGCTCGCCTTATCTTTCACTTTTCCTGCGACATCACGCACGGCGGTCGCGAAGAGGCTCATCGATGAAAGGTCTGCCGCAAAGGCGTCCACAACGGAACCTACCTCTATGTCCAGCTCGTAGAACCTGTTCTTGTGCGCGTCGAGGGTGGTTGCAACGGGAGTGTAGGGCTCGGTGGAACTCACGAGCTCGGTGACGATGCCGTCTCTCGTAATGGTGCTCGTCGCTAACTTGATGAGATAGCCGTTGACCTCGTTCTGTGAGGCATTTCGCGAGAGTATGGTCATGAACGCGGCCCTTATGAAATCTTCGTCTGTGAGGTTTCGTGCGATGAACTCTGGGGTAGAGAGGAGCGCTGCTGCCCATTCCCTGTCATTTCTTCCGTCGACGAGAAGGGCCTCGAGGGATGCGATGAGCTCTGTTGAGTCGGGGGCTCTCGCGAGCGCGGCCGCGTAGGTTGAGTTCGCGAACCTCTTCGCATCGTTGAGCGCAAGGACAAGCGCGACGTACGCGATAGAGAGCGCGACCGCGTCGGCATCCCTGCCGAGTTCCGTGAGGGCTCCCGCGCCGCTGTCTATGATTGCCGCGGCTGAGAATGCCTTCTCCTCGATACCTATGAGCGCCGCCTTCAGCTGGGTCACCATCGCACCGAGCGACGCGACTGTCTTCTTCGCGAGCTCATTGCGAGGATTGTCCGCGAGGATGCCCTCGGCGTTCCAGAATAGGTCCTCCGCCTCTTTTAACTGTGTCGCTGCCGTCTGCGCCACGGCGTCCGCAATGGCCGGGTCGTCCGTCACCGCGCTCATCTTTGCGAGGGAGTTCATCACCTCTTGTGTGGAATCCCCTATATCGGCAATGCCCTTGAGCGCGGTCTCTGCCGCATCGATATCCCCTGCGGCCACGCCGGCCTGGGCGATCAGTTCCCGGATGCTCTCGACGAGGCGCGCCGCTTCCTCCTTGTCCGCTTCGGTCCCGGAGGCCTGGATGTCGGCTTCTTTTTGGACAGCGAGGTCCAGGATGGAATTCGCGACTCCGAGGAGCCGTGACGCCACTGCGTATGAGGGGGCGCGGGAAATAGCGGCCGCGAGGTCAGTGACCGAGTCGTTGTGGCCCCGTACCACCTCTATATCCGTGGGAGGGATATCCTGTTTGGAATCCGCGACCCCCACGATATCGGAATAGAGATCCTGGGCCCTGCCGAGCTCCGTTCCCGCACTCAGCGCGAGGTCTGCGGCGAGGGTCCTGTTCGGCATGTAGTACGCGATCCCGGTGATCGTCGCGTGCATATCCGTGGCGCTGTCGAGGGTGCCTTTCGCGAGGTTCACGAGGACGTCCGCCTCCGACCTCGACTGAACGCCCGAGATCTGGGTAAAGAGCGCCTGCAGGTCATTCGCATAGTTCGTGAGCAGGTCGATGGGATGCACCCCCACCACATCGTACGCAAACGCGAGGTCCAGCGGGTTCACCCTGCCGTCGCCGTTAAGGTCATACTTCCTGATCTTCTCTATCTCGTCCTTCAAGATATCCTTGTCCTTTTCTCCGAGCCAGCTGTCCTTATCGAGGTCGCCCCGCAGCACGTCTCTCGCGCCATACCCGTAGCCGGCCGCCTCGATGATACTATCGAGTTTAGGCAGGTCTGACAGGCCGGCCTCGCCGTCTCTCGTGAGGTCCTTATGCCAGTCCATTCCGTGCTGGATATCGACCGCGTCCGCCGCATCTATCATGCCGTCCTCGTTCACATCGGCGCGTATGACCCACGAAGTATAATATCCGTGCCGGTAATACGTGTCCAAACGCGCGAGGTCTGCGGCATCGAGCTTCAGATCCCTGTTGATGTCATAGCCTCCTCCCTTTGACGTATCTTCATAGATGAATGCGTCGAACTTGTTGATCGCTCCGTCGAAGTTGATGTCGACCTGCGTGATCTGCTCGAGGCTGTAGCCTGCCTTCATCACCTCTAGAGAACCCATCACCGCAAGGACGTCTTTGTAATCGAATGCGCCGTCCTCGTTCACGTCCACGGTCCACTTCGCGAGGCCCTTCATGGTGCCTATGATGTCCGCCTGGATCGCAGGCTCGACCGCGGCGTAGAGCTCATCGATGGTGATCTCCTTATTATCGTCCGTATCGATATCGGACCCGTCTTTCTTGCCGTCCTCATTCTTATCCTCAATGACAGTGAAGAGGACCTTCATGACATCCTGGTCGTCCAGGATGAACTTCAGGCGCTGATAGTCCAGGGCCTTGTCCATAAGCTCGATATCCCACGCATCGACCTTGCCGTCGGGCGAACCTGTCGGTCCGTATATGTCGTATTTCAGGTAATTCCTTATCGCATAGGTGAGGTCGATGAGGTCCTTGTCGTCGATCCTGCCGTCGGGGATTCCCTCGGGGCCGCTGATATCGTAGAGGACGAGGTTCTGCGTGTCCGCCTTCGTGACGCCGAGCCCTTGAGACTCGACGATATCGTAGAACCGAATGAGATCGTTCAGGTCCAGGGTCCCTGAGAAGTCCAGGTCCGCCCTCTGAACCGTTTCAAGCATCGCTCTCAGGCGGTCTCTGTCCCCGAGCGTCACTCCCCCGACACTATCGATATCCGCCAAGGATATCGAGGCAAGCGAAGGAACGCCGCGCGCGGCAACGAGGTCCTTCAACCTCACCACCTCAGCCTGCGGCAGGAGCGTGGAGCGCTTGTACCCGTCGTACAGCTTCCAATAGACCTCGCTGTCGTACGCCGTCACCTTCCCGTCGCCGTCGATGTCCGCCATGGTCTTGAGCACGCTCTCCATGGCCTCCATGTGCCTCGTGATATTCTGCGGCAGGAAGTCCGCGAGGTCGAACCGCGCTACAAGCATCGGGCTGAATACGCTCTGCGCGAGCCGGTTCCCTTCGATCGCCTTGCCGATCATATCGATGTCGGTGCCATCCACCCTTCCATCGTGGTTCACGTCGAGCTCCCGCGTGAGCCTGTCATACTTCGCGAGGTCCGCCTGATCGACGACCTCATCCGGTATGATGTCCGCGATCGCGTATTCCTGCGAGCTCACGCTCATCCCAAGGTCATAGTATTCCTTCACCACATCTACCGCGCCTAAATCGTCGGCGGTGATCTTCAGGTCTCCGTTGACGTCGTATTTGTAGATGGTGGAAACGATGTCAAACACGTTCTGCCTGTCCGCGTCGGTGATGAGCCAATCCGCATCGGTATCGTATTTCGCGATCGCCTCCGTGATGTCACCGGTGTCCACGTCTCCGTCTTCGTCCACATCGCCGAGCAGCGCGACGAACCTTCGTACCTCGATCGCCCTCGTGAGGTCCTCTCTGGCGATCTCCGGACCGCCCACCAGGTTCCTCTCGCCGATGATGAGCTGGGTGACGGCGGTCTCTATGTCGGTCCAATCCTTTGAGTCCACTGCGCCGTCACCGTTGATATCGAGCTTCCTGTAGTCCCCGGGCTGAATGATGAGGCCTCGGAGTATGCCGTCGAGGATGCTGTTCATGAGCTCGACGTCCAACGACGTGACGTAAGAATCTCCGTCGATGTCCCTCGTGGGCTGTTGCGCGATCGCGTCCTTGAGCGCCTTCCAGTCCGCAACGTCTATCGCGCCGGAGCGGTCAATATCCGCGTTCGCCCTGTTTATCCTGTCGTTCACCTGTACCGTATAACGCCTGCCTCCGAGGGTCATGAGCCCCGTCACGGGATCCGGGACGTAGTGCACTATCTCTTCGCCGTCCGAGAATCCATCGCCGTCCGTATCCGCCTTCTCAGGGTCTGTATTATAAATGGTCGTCTCCATGTAGTCGGTAAGCCCGTCGCCGTCGGTATCGGCGCGCTTGCTCTCATCGAATAGGGTAACGTTCGGCGCAGGCAATGCCGCGCTTGTCCGCCTCGAAGAACCGCCGCCGACGCCGGGATATGCGCCGCCTCCGGGATACGCGCCGCCTCCGGGATACGCGCCGCCGCCAGAATACTCGCCGCCGGGATATGCGCCGCCTCCAGGATACGCGCCGCCTCCGGGATACGCGTCGCCGCCGGGATATGCGCCTGCGCCGAATCCTACATCCTGCGTACCTTCCAGCTCATATTCATACATCTCGCGCATAGAGGCGCCAAAGTCTCCTGTCGAAGGATCGAACCCGCCTTGTACCATGGCTGTCGGATTGTACACATCGTCGGACCGATACTGGTAGTAGAGGCCCTCTTCCTCCCTGCCCTCAACGGGCCTGTAGAGGTTCCCGTTCGCATAGTAGCCGCTGAAGCTGTCGGCCGTATTCCCCTCATTATCATAGGTCATTCCGTTGAACGTCGCGACGCCGGCGCCGCTTCCCGCGGGAGTAAATCCGTCAAATACGGTCATGGTGCCATTTTCGTAATTGCGTGCCGCCATTGGCGTCCCGCTTTGCTTGTTATAGTAGATCGCCTCGTCCGCGCTGCCGGATTGGTCGTAGCGTACGAATCGTGCGGCGTCTGTAAACACGATTTCCTGCTGGCCTACCGCCTCGGCGCCTGTGTAACTATCCTGGTACATCTGGGCCGTCTGGGAGACCTCGAATTCTTGAGTCTCCTCGTTGAACGCTCCCCGGACCTTAGCGGTGGGCGCGTCCATCATGCCGGATTGATATGTGAGGTATGTATCCTCTTCTCCTTCGACACGCGCATAGATGGTGTTGTCGCTGGTGCGGTACCCTTCGAAGCTCCCTGCCTTCACTCCCGTGTTATTATACGTCGTCGCTCTGAACGCTTCGGTGCCCGGGGCGCCTGTCGGCGTGTACTCCTCGAACAGGGTGTAGGTGCCCCTCGTGAGGTCCTCCGCGGCAACGGTCCTGCCGTACGAATCGGCGTAGGTCTTCCCGATCTGATCCTCGCCTCTCTGTACAGTCATCATGGTACCGTTTGACAATGAGAGCTCCTGCCGCCCGACCGTTACCGTACCCGAGACACCGCGCTGGTACTGTACGGCCCTGGCTTCCTGGACGCTGCCCGTTGTCGGGTCAAAGTAGCCGATGGAATCCCGCATCACGTTTCCTGACCCGTCATAGGTGACGGTATTCGCCCGTGCGGTTCCCATCGCATCGACAGGGGTATACTCGTATCTGGTCACGGCATCGTTCTCAACATCCCATTCAGCGATCGGCCTTTCGGCGGAATCAACGTAAAGCTCTCCGTCCTGGTATCCTTCTGGGTCATATTGTACGATCCTTCTCGCATTTTGGAGCGTGACATCCCCCACCGTCCCTAATGTCTTTGTGCCCGTGACGGCGTACTGATACTCTTCGACCGGCGTATCTACGACGAACTCTCCGATCGTTTCACTGTATCCGCCTTGGACCAGGGCCTCAGGCGCATTCACATCGTTGGAATTATACTGGTAGTAGAGACGCCCCTGTTCATTCTCTCCGGAAACAGGCACATAGAACTTGCCGTCTGAACGGTAACCCACCGTGCTCTCGAGCACGTCGCCGGTGCTTCCATAGGTGACGACGTTCACCCTTTCGGTCGCGGCGCTCCCTATCGGGGCGTAGCCATCGTAGACGGTCACGGTCCCTTCGTCGGCATTGCGTGCGGCGAGAGGTCGTCCGTCCTGTCCGGCGAGCACCTCAATTTCCCTTCCGCGCGTGTCATAGTATGTGGCCCGTGTGCCGTTCTCCACGGCAAAGGTTTGGGAACCGAGCGCAACCTCGCCAAAGACGCCGCTCTCCTGGGTCTGGAGGGCGCCGGCGACCTCGAACTGCTGTGACTGCTCGTTGTAGGCGCCCTGTACCTCTGCCATGGGCGTGCTCATATGTTCAATGCTGTCGGATTTGAGTTGGATATACTTATTATTCTCTTCGTCAGAAGCCATATAGAACGCATTGTTGGCGTAGTAGCCGGTGGCGGTCTCGAGCACTGTCCCTGCCCTGCTGTACGTTGTCGCCGTCACTTCTCCTGTAGGCGAGGTGCTGTAGACAGTGGTGGTCTGCTGGGCATCACAGAGGGCGGCCGATCTACCGTCGGCGCTGCGGACCATCTCTTGTACCTTATTTCCGGTTTCATCATACTGCGCCACCCGCGTGGCATCGTTTCCATACTGGACCGTCCTTGAACCGACCGTCTGCTGACCCGAGACGCGTTCGTACGTCTGGGAGACGGATTCCCGGATCTGGCCTTCGGCTCCGCGGTATACGGTAGTGTCCCTCACCGCATTGCCGGTCCCGTCATAGGTGACGGCGGTGGCGTACTCGACACCGCTGCCTGCCGGGGTGTAGCCCGTGTACACCGTTACGTTCTGGTTCTCGAGGTTGCGCGTGGCGACCAGCCTTCCCGATTCGTCCATATAATTTTCTTCGACCATGCGGCCCTGGACGGTCTCGGTGACCTTCGTGCCGTTCATTCCCACTGATACCTGTTGTCCACCGACCATGATCTCGCCTTCAACCTGTTCGTACCTCTGCGCGGCGTATTCCTGTATCTGTCCTCCCCTTCCGAGCTGCACGACCGAATCCTTTAGCATGTTCCCGGCGCTGTCATAGGTAACGGCGCGTACGCCACCGGCGATAGTACCGGGGGCGGGCGGGGTCGTCGTATCGATGCGCATCACGGTACCCTGCTGTATATCCTGCCTTGCGACTACCTTGCCGTCCGGACCCATGAACGTCTCGCCGATCGGATTCCCGAAATTATCATAGTCTATGGCCCTCGCGAAATCGTCCGCCTCGACCGCGACTGGACCCATCTGCTGTGCACCCACCAATCCGTACTCGAATGTCTGCTTTGTCTCCCCGGTCACCTGAAATTCGTTCGAGGTTGGATTGATCATGCCGCGGACGGTCGCGAGCGGGGCCTGCATATTGTCCGCGCGATACTGGGTGTAGTCTGCCTGTTGACCGGGGCTTGCGGGGCCTGCGACGGGCACATAGACAAAGCCTTCCTTATAATACCCGATAGAGGTCTTGAGCGGGTCTCCGTTGCCTCCGTATTTTGTAATGGTGAGCTGCTCTGTCGTGCTTCCTGTTCCGGTGGGAGTATAACCGCTGTACTTTGTCACGGTATTATCCTGAAGGTCCGCGAGGCCTATCGGCTTCTTGTCCTCTGTGAGGAATAATTCTCCTGTCGTCTCTCCTGCTTTATTCAGCAAGTCGATGCTGACGGATTCGTCCGCCACAATGACGTTCGCGCCATACACCTGCGGGCCTGTCACGTCATATACGTATGTGGCAATTCTGCTCTCCTCAAGCTGTCTATTCACTTCACTATAGTAACCGATCGAATTCCGCACCTCGTTCCCGCTGGTGTCATAGGTCGCGGCGTTCACGCGGCCGGTAGTCGGGGTGTAGGCGCTGAATGAGGTCACGGCATTCGTCCCGCGGTCAAGCGCGGCGACCGGAGCGCCGTTTTGAGCGACATAGAATTCACCTGTCGGATTTCCGGTTTCATCCACTATGGTAGCCTTGGTGGTCCCGGTACTGAAGGTGAATTGCTGCGAGCCGATCGTGTAGATGCCTGCGACTTTGCTATATATTTCCATTGTACGCGTCTCGGTCACCGCCCCCGTTGTCCCATCCACAGTTGCCTGCACCTTTGCGGCCGGTTCGCCGAGAGAAGTGACGTCGTCTGTCCCGTACGTGAGGTACGTATCTGCGATCTCTGCCTTCATATAGAGCGTGTCGTTCGCGGAATCATAGTAACCGCTCGAATAATCGGTGGGCTGCCCGCCGACCCCATAGGTTACTGCTTTTACTTCTATCGAATCTGCGACCGCGCCTGGTTTATATTCGTACATTGTCACGGCATTCTTCTGGGCGTCTATCGCCACGATCGGCCTTTCGGCCTCATCGACGTATACGGTCCCTCTTTCGAAGCCGTTTGTATCGTAGTAGGTGATCGCCATCGCATCATCTAGTTGTATGGGGCGCTCTTCTGCGCCGATTGTAACCGTGCCGGTCCCCGTGAGGTCGCGTTCGTACGACTCATACAGCCGGTCTTCAGACAGCCCCGAGGTGTTATCTACCGTCGCCTTTACCTTTGCGGTTGCCTCCTTCAACATGCCAGGCCTGTCGACCTGATACTTGAGGTAGGCGTCCCCGGAAACGGGTTTATAGACAGCGTTATTGATGTAGTAACCCGTTGTGCTCGCTATCATGTTCCCGGTGCTCCCGTAGGTCTTCACCTCTACGCTCTGAGTGGCAGAAGTCCCTACCTGAACATATTGTCCATAGAGCGCGGTGACGTTCTGCTCAGCATCCCATACGGCGAGCGGCCTTCTGTCCTGGGCGACGACCTCTTCGCCTGTCTTATGTCCTTCTCCGTCATACTCGGTGATCCTGGTGGCGTTCGCTACTCCCTCGAGTGTCTTCGTCCCTATGGTGACCTGGCCTGAGACGCCGTACTCGTAGATATCAACGGCGTATTCCCTGACCTCTCCGGTCGAGCCATCGTAATAGCCCTTGGAACCCCTTACGATAGCCCCAAGGTCATCGTAAGTCTCTTTGTTCACCTTTACGATGTCAGAGTCCGTGACTTGCGCATAGTCCCTGTACACGGTGACTTCGCCCTGCTGCGCGTCATACTCGGCGACCGGCTTTTTGTCGGTCGTCTCGTACACTTCCTCAACGAGAGCGCCGTGTTCGTCAAGATATCTGGTCCGCATGGCATTCTGCAATGAAACATCCTGCGAGCCTATCCTCGTCTGGCCCCACAGGCCGCGCTGATAGGTCTCTGCGACCCACGCCGTGTCGAACGTACCCTGTTCCGTATCGAACGAGCCCGCCACCTTCGACCCAGGATTGGTCATGGTGACGACCCTATCCGGCTGGTACTGATATGTGAGGTATCTCCCCGCCTCATCTGTCGAAGCGTAGAAGGTGCCGGCCCCGTCGTAGTAGCCGTCGACCTTCTGCGCCTCGTTCCCTGCGGAATCGTAGGTGGTGCCGATCACGCGCGCACCGCCTGCGGCACCGGCCGACGCATACCTATCATAGACGGTGGCGTTCCCCTGCGCATCCTGCACGCCGCGCAGTACGCCTCTGGCATCGGTGTAGAGGGTCTCCGTGAGCCTGCCGAAGTTATCGTACCGTTCGGTCTTTGTGCCGCTCTCCACATATGAGTCGAGATCTTCCTGGCCTATTGACTGCGTCCCGTCGAGCTTATAATACTTCTCGACCGTCCTCGAGACACCGAATGTCCCTGTGAACCCGTTGTACCCTCCCTGCACCAGTGCGAGCGCAAAGGCGGGATCCATGTTCAGGTCTTCCGGCTGGAGCATTCGTATCTCGGTCAGATCGAGCCCCGCCATGCCATACGGGACATTATTGAGGGTCACGAGCGTATTGTCCGCGTTCGCATCGACCGGCGCACGTACCCTGTCGAAGAACCGATAGATACCGTTGCGCTGCATCACATAGTAGTCCTTGGCGTTGAGGTTTATCTTCGTCCAGTACTCTGTCCGATCCCTCTCCCGCCTGAATATGTCGACATCGTCCCACTCAACGCTGCCGTCCTGGTCGAGGTCTGCCGCGGTCGTGTAGAGGCCGGTAAGCGCGGCGGTGATGATGCCCTCATCCGCGCCCGTGATAGAGCCGCTATTATCCAGGTCTGAGATGAGGAACCGGGTGAGCACGGGGTTCGCCCCTCCGGAGACAGTATAGACGCTCTCATCGCTCCCGAACCTCACCTTGTACGATGCGTCGGTAGTGTAGGAGGCGTTCACGCGCATGAATGTATATCGATCGGAGGAGCTGTCATATCCGGCTGCCCACTTGGTCCCCGCGACAGTAACTAAGGATTGGGCGCTGTCAGACTGGAGGAACGCCTGTCCTACCATGCCCTGCAACCCCACCTTGTTGAGCCCCGAACCGAATACATCATATGTGATGCTGTAAGTCCCGTATGTGATCGTGAGCGGGGTGCCGGCCTTGGCAGTGTATGCCTGGCCTCCGATCGTGAACGAATAGCTCGAGGTTGCGGGATTGTATGAGGCGCTTAGATTCCCCTCGTGGTTTGCCCAGCCGTTCTCAAAGGAGAAATCAGAGATGCCTTTTACCAGCTGCGGGTCAGGCGGCCAGGTACCGACGCCTGTGAGCTCTATGATACCCGAGATTCTGTCCATGGCCCTATTGTTCGCATCGAACTCCAGGACATAGTTTCCGTCGGGGGTCTTTAGGCAATAGTTGCCGCCGCCGAAACCGGATTGTGCCACTTCCAGGACGCCGCCTGTAGCCGTCACTTCGGTGTAGGGCCAGTCCTTAGAGCGCAGGACGAGGGATCCGGGCACGTATATGTACGTGCCGAATGCGCGCGAGGTGAAAGGTTCTCCCGTGAATGCGTTCACGAGCCCGATATTGAAAAGGCCCGTCCCGACGATCTTGGCACCCGTGGTTCCGCCAGTAGCAGGAAGGCGAATTGAGAATGTATCTCCGATCCTCCCGCTTCCCACAACCTGAGCCCCTTTATAGAATGTGTAAATCCCGCTTTCTTCCGTGACGTTAAGGATGTCTACGTATTGAGGACTGGTCTGCTCGTATAATTTCAGGACCGTCCCGCTGAGTTTCGTCCCCAACGCCTGCCTCTGGCTCTTCAATGCGAAGTCCAGCGCGTTACCTGCGTAGAACCAATAATTTCCGGCACCCCCAAGGTAGACAAGGTCGCCGCTGGCTACGGTATGTGTGGCCGTCCCGTCGTCGAGGTCGTACTTTCCCGGCTGCGCGCTCTGCGTGACGAGGATATTGGCATGGTTTGAGCCGTAGTAGCCGTACGCCACCTCTATAAGGTTCGCGGCAACAGAATTCACCGTCTGGGTGAGCTCTGAGAGCACGAGCTCGCTCCCCGCCTGCTCTATCCTGTAATCGTGTCCCTTGAGTGTCACGATCAGGTTATCGGGCGAGGTCACGGACGCGTCTACGCCGTTGGAGAAGACATACTTTCCGCCGACGATCGCCACATCGTATATCGAGTTCCACAGCCTCGCTGTTATGGCGGCGGTGTCCGTCGTTGACCTTATTATTCCGCGCATGTACTCATATTTGTTATACTCGCCGGGTGTGCCTGTGGAAATATAGAGGGTAGTGCCGTCGCCGGTGTAGCCGTCGGCAGCGCTTACTACTGTCACCTCGGTCAGATCGAGCCCTGCCATGTCATATTTGACGTCATCGAGGACCACGCGCGTGTTGGCAGCGTTCGCATCGACGGGAGCACGTACCCTGTCGAAGAACCGGTAGATGTTGTTGCGCTGCATCGCATAGTAGTCTACGTCGTTGACGTTCAGCTTCGTCCAGTTCGCCGTCGAATCCCTCCTGCTCCTGAATATGTCGACATCGTCCCAGTCTATGTTGTCATCATGATCAAGATCTGCCGCGGTCGTGTAGGCGCCGGTGAGCGCGGCCATGACGATATCCTCGTCCGCCTGCGTGACCGCATGGTCCCCATTCAGATCTGTGTTAAGTATTTTATGGAGCGCGGCGCCCCTGGGCCAGGGCGGCTCTTGGGTGACTATGTAGACCTTTCCTTCTCCGAAATCCACTACGTGCTCAGCCTGCGCAAGCTGAACAACATGTGTCGTATAGATGCCGCTCGCATTTTCAAATGTGAATTGATTCAACGAGCCGTCATATGTCATAGAATACCTCTGGCCTGCGACATCGACAAAAGTGGCGTCTGACCCAGCGGAGAGCGCGTAGGGTCCGCTTGTTGTCTCGAGTCCCACCTTGGTGAACCCTGAACCGGAGATATCATACGTGATGGAATATCCTCCAAAAGGCCACCGCCAATGGTTTATCGTGAGCGGGGTGCCGGCCCGGGCACTGTAGACGTGGCCTGCGCCGTCATCGAGCGTATAGGTCTTAGTGGCGGGAGTGTATGAAAGGGCATAGGTCTCCAGGCTTCCGAGAATGTCGACCGTCACTGAGGTGCCTGATAGATGCACGGAATCCGAGATGGGCCTTATCAGCGTCGAGTCTCTTTGAGGCGTGCTGAGACCCGTGAGGAAGATGGGCCCTTCGAGATCGAAGCTCATATTATCCCATTCATCGAACTCCAAGATACCGATCGAGTTTTCCAGATAGTAGCTGACAAGATATCCGCCACCGTTCATTGCATAGCGGTGGAACGGGTACTTCTTTAATTCATAGTAGTCATTTGTGCTCGAACCTCCCCCGGTGGAGTCAGGATCGTCCGTAACGAGAACTCCGGGCACATGTACGACCTCCCCGCTGATGTGGTCGGTCCAGATCCAGTTGCCGGTCCCTGAGTCTGAACTAAGCCCGATATCGGAGAGCCCTGTCCCGGTGATAGTGATGGTCGTGTAGGGGTGCTTTATCCAGTACGTAAGGTATCCGCCCGTATCAAATGAATCTCCGATCCGTCCCTGCAGTATTACGCCGGTCACTCCGGGCCCTTCTCCGACAGCGAACGTATAGACGCCGTTATCTTCCGTGACCTTCATGATGTCGTACCTGGGAGCGGTCCCTCCAGCAGTAGTGGCGTCGTGCACTCTTATGAACGTGCCCTCGTCGGTCTCCCCTACCGTTTCCCTCTGGCTCTTCATTTCGAAGTCCAGCGTATTGCCCACGGCGACCTTATAGTTGCTGCCGCCGATGGCGATGACGTCTCCGTTGACGGCGGTCTGCGTGGTCGTCCCGTCGTCGAACACGTACTGCCCCTGCTGAGCACCTGCCATGGCGAGAACGTCCGTGTTATTTACCCTTACCCAGTTCGCGACAGTGGTATGCGCCGCATCGCCGCGTTCTGAGAGCACAAGCTGGTCAGCCACGAGCTCTATATTATAGTCGTGCCCGTTGAGGTTCACCGTCAGGTTATCGGGCGAGGTCACGGGCGTGTCCACGCCGTTGGAGAATACATACTTTCCGTTGACGGTCGTCACATCGTATATCGTGTCTTCCACCCTCACCACCTTCGCCCCGGTATACGTCGTAGACGTTATCGGTTGATAATCGGGCCTGTATACGACGCCGTCATATGTGTTCACGATGAACGTCTCTGTTCCCGTAGTGCCTGTCGTCGTATAGGAGCCATATATAGTGGTAAGATTATTCTTGTAATCGACCACGGCGAGCGGCTTGCCATCCTGGCGGGTGTAGATCTCCTTCGTCTTCCTGGAGTACTCATCATACTGGACCATCCTGACGGCATCCTCGAGCGTCACGAGCTGGGCGCCGACCGTGTATATGCCTGTAATGCCGTACTGAGATTCCACGACGGTCGTTTCGATGATGCTCGCGGTGGTGGTGTAGGAGCCCCGGCTGAGCCTCATCACGTTGCCTGTCTCATCATACGTGGCGCCTCTCATCGTGGTGGTGCCTGTGGCCTCATCGAAGGCATAGTTGCTGTAGAGGGTCACCTCGTCGGACGGGACGTCGACCGCGGCGACCATCCGCCCTGTCATATCCGTGTAGACCCTGCTCGTCTCGGCGCCGGAGAGAGGATCGAACCGCGTGACCATCATGCCCTCTTCGTCCATCGGTATCGTCCTCGTGCCTTCCGACTGCGGCCCTATCACGCCGTATCTATACTTCTCGACCTCCGTCCCGTAGAACTTGCCCGCGTCCTCGTTGAAGGCGCCGTTGAATTTCCCATCGGGCCTGTACATCTTGTCAGGATCGTATACGAGATACTCTCCCTCTCTGCCTGGGGTGGGTGCGTAGTACGTGCCGTCGTCGCCGTACACGGTAGAGGTCCCGAGTTCCTCTCCGGCCTCGCTATAGGTGGTGGCGGTGAACTCTTTGGCCCCTGCGCTGCCCACAGGAGTAGGATCGCTGTAGACGGTGAGCGCTTTCTTCTCGACGTCCCACGTGACGAGCGGGTCGCCTTCTTTATCCGCATAGAACATTCCTGCCCTGCGGCCAAGCTCGTCATACTGCGTGATCTCCTTCGCGCCTTCTGCCTGGCTGAACTCGAAGGTCATCGGACCGATCTCTTTCTGGCCCTCGATATCCTGATACTCTTCAACCATCTTCGAGACGCTGAACCTCCCAAGGACCCTGTTATAACTTCCCTGTAACACTGCATCGGGCTCTTCCAGGGACTCTATGCTGCCGGACTGGTACCGGTACCTGTAGTAGGTATTAGGCGCTTCCGTGGGCACGAAGATGGAATTGTTCGCGCCGGTGAATCCGGCGGCGGCACGGACCAATGCCCCTGCCGCGTCATAGGCAGTGACCGTGAACGTCTCTGTTCCCGCAGAGCCTGTCGTCGTGTAGGCGCCGCACGTCATAGTGAGGTTGTCTCTGTAATCGACCATGGTGAGAGGCTTGCCATCCTGGCGGGCGTAGACCTCTCGTATCCTATTCTGGTACTCATCGTACTCAACTATCCTGATGGCATTCTCAACCGACACCGGCTGCGAGCCGGCCGTGTAGATGCCGGTGATGCCATACGCGTATTCCGCTACCGTCCGTTCCTGGACAACGGTCCCGTCCGTGCTGTAGGAGCCTTCGGTGCGCCTCACCACATTGCCCGCCTCATCGTAAGTGGTACCTATTACTTCGGTGGTACCTGTGGCGGAGTCGGTCGCGTGTCCTGTGTAGAAGGTCACGTCGCGGGTGTCGGTATCCAGTTGGGCGAGGGGCCTCCCTTCCTTGTCCATGTACATCCTGGCCATCTCGGCGCCGGTTGCGGGATCGAACCTCGCGACCTCCGTGCCCTCATCGATCGAGAGCGCCCTCCCGCCTACCGTCTGCGACCCCACGACCTCTCGGTACTTCTCGACATCTTCCCCGTTGAATAGGCCTGAATTTTGATTGAAGGCGCCGTAGATCTTCGCCTCGGGCGCGTACATCTTCGCGGAATCGTACACAAGGTACTCGCCCTCTCTGCCTTGGACGGGCGTGTAGTACTTGCCGTCGACACCGTACACCGTAGAGGTGCCGAGCTCCTCTCCGGCCTCGTCATAAGTGGTGGCGATGAACTCCCTGGCCCCTGCGCTGCCTACGGAAGAAGAGCCGCTGTAGACGGTGAGCATCTCTTCCTCGACATTCCACATGGCGATCGGATCGCCCGCTCCATTGGCGTAGAGTGTTCCCGCCATGCGCCCACGCTCGTCATACTGCGCGATCTCCTGCGCGCCTCCCATCTGGCTGAAGTCAAATGTCTGTGGGCCGATCTGCCTCTGGCCTTCTACGGTCCGATACGACTCAACCGTCCTTGATGGGTTGAAACTCCCTGTGGACGTGCTGTAGCTTCCCCGCACCATCGCATCGGGTTCGCTCAGGGAGGCATAATTTCCGGGCTGATACTGGTAGTAGGCCCCCTCTCCTTCCTGCGGAGCGCTCATGTAGAGGGAACCGTCCTCGCCAAGGTAACCGCTGAAGTTGTTCACCGCCGCGCCGTATCTATCATAGGTCGTCCCTTGGATCATCCCGGCGCCTGGATTTTCATATACGGTGACGCTGCCTTGCTGGGAATCCCATGCGGCGATCGGTATGCCGTTAGCGCCCGTAACGACCTCCGCTATCCTGTTCCCGTGCTCGTCGAATTTTATGATCCTGTTCGCGTTGGTGCCGACATAGATCTGGCGCGAGGCCCCCGCGCCGCTTCCCACGAGCTCCGCGCGGAGAGGGCTGGACTTCCTGTCGAGGACCTCTTCGCCGTCCGAGAACCCGTCTCCGTCAGTATCGGGTTTCCTCGGATCGGTCTTCAGGCGCTGCTCCGTGGCGTCGCTGAGCCCGTCGCCGTCGCTGTCAACGGTCGTCGGCTCAGGTACGGAGCTCTTGTTGAGAGGATCCGTGCCCAGCCTCCCCTCCTCTCCGTCTGAGAACCCGTCTTTATCGGAGTCGGGCGAATAGCGGTCGGTGCCGAACGTGAGCTCATCATAATCGCTCACGCCATCCTTATCGGTGTCCAGTATCGTGACCTTTGGATGTGAATCCTTGTCGAGCGGGTCCGTCTTCATGCGCGCCTCATACCCATCGCTGAACCCGTCACCGTCGCTATCGGCTATCGTCGCGCGTGTGCCCAGGATGGCCTCGTCCTTGTCCGAGATGCCGTCTCCGTCAGCATCGTCCGTTGTCGCATGCGGCTTAGAGCTCGTGAGGAGCGGGTCGCGCGAGGTCGAATAGTCTATGAGGGTGACGGCGCCTTCCTTCCTGTCCAGGACTATGTAGTATTCTTTGGCGCCCACTTTCGCGATCCCGTCGTAGAGGCCCTTCGAGAACTTCGAATGCTCTTCCTCTAACCTTATCTCTCCGGAATAGACATCGACGATGACATCGGCCACGACGCCGTCGATATTTACTTTGTTGAGATCGGCGTTTGAGGTATAGCTCTTGTAGAGCCCTATGAACGTGAAGGTGCCGTCATCGTTCCTCACCACCTCATATGGCTCGCCGTTGAACTCTATGAGCTCGCCGAATAGGGTCTCCGATACGTGGTGAACCTCCTCCAGCCTGAAGTGGCCCGTATCGGGGTTATAATAGATGTTGAAGAGGCTGCCTCCCATCCATATCAGGTTCGGGTTCTCGAGGGTGCTCCTCGGGGCCTGCCAGCCGCCGTAGCCGGGCCCTGCATCCATCCCCTCGGGCAGCGACGGATAGTATTCGCTCGTCTCTCCTCCGACGGAGAAGGTGCCGTTGTCGTTGAGCGTGAGGGCAACGCCTCCTTCGGTTTCCTCATCGGTCCTGAGCTCCTCTTTTCCTGTCTGCGAATTGGAGCCGGATTCCAAGACCCTGTATCTCTGGACGAGCTTTATCCTGCCCGTATCGTAGTCCATCTTGATATCGTATAAGAGGTCGTCCGGCAGCTTCACCTCGACCGGCTTGGAGAGCTTGCTCGACGCGGTCGCTCCGTCGTAATCGCGGGTGAAGGTATAGGTCCCGTCGAGGTTGTAGTCCACCTCGTAGGTGGCGTGGTTGACCCTTATCGTCTGATTGGAGAGCCGCGAGCTCTCCCGGTGGGTCTGGATCAGGGTCACGCCTCCGGTGAAGAGGTCTTTTGTGACGTCGTATGAGGTCCCTTTTATGGCGACCTTGCGCGTCGCCGCGTCGCTCACGAAGGTCGTCCCGTCCTTCATGTCGGTGAATAGATAACTCCCGTTCCGAAGGTCGTTCACCTTGCAGATCGACCCTTCGAGCATGATGACCTGGTCGGCGATCATCGCGGACTCTTCGGTCGTCTTCACGAGAGTGATCCTTCCGAGCGCAGGATTGATATGCGCGGTGAACGCTTCTCCGTTTATGGTGATGATCTGGCCCTCTTGTTTCACCGTATCGATGAGGCCGGAATCTAACGCGCGTATCTCATATGTATCGTGGATCCTGTCGCGTATGATGTCGTATTCCACGCCTTCAAGCTTTATCCTCCCGTCCGTGACATGGGTGCTCTCGAGGTGGACACCGACAAGCATCGCCGTCAGGTGCGCCTCGTCCTTGACCACCACATAGTCGACGTCGTCGATCCGCACGGTCTCATCCGGCATAGCCTCCCATGTATTGGACGTCCCCTCTTCCTGGAATATGAACGCCTCGCCGATGGGTGTCACAGAATACGTCTTCGTGCCGAGCTTCAGGTGTGCCGCGTCGATCATTGAGCTCTTCACGTGCTGCTCGATGAGCTTCACCCTCCCGTATTCGAGCTCGAAGACGTCGTAGATGACGTTCTCTATCTCGACGAAGTTCAGCCCGAGGTAGGCGGTGTAGCTCTTTGTGCCGTCGTAGAAGACGTACCTGTTGTGCGAGTCCTTCGTCACGCTGTAGAGCATGTCATCCAACCTCACCATCTGGTCCGCGACGTGCTCGCTCGTGACCGCGCCCGCGAGCCTGAGAAGGAGGTCCTTCGACTGTTCCATGCCTATGGCGAGGAACTCCAGGACATCGATCAGGCGTACGACATCGGTCGCGGTCGCGTAGCCGTCTCCTGTGAGGTCAACGTGGCCCCTGATCGCGTTCTGGAGGACGGTGATATCCTGTTGATTGACGAGGCCGTCCTTGTTGATATCGGCCCTCATGAGCTCCCGGACGTCAAGCTGTTCCCTCTCCTGTATCCTGTTGGCGATCTCCTGCATCCCTATCACGTCCTGCATATTCAGCACGCCGTCGCCGTTGGTGTCCGCCCTCACCCTCAGGAGAGGATACTTCTCGATCGCATACCTGATAGCCTCCGCGTCCTTAGCGTCCACTGTGCCGTCCTTCGTCACGTCAGCCAGCTTGATCTCCAGATCGGTGACGCCGAGGCTCAGTGCGTGGATGATATCGTGGAGCCGCCTAAGGTCTGCGGCGTTAAGCGCGCGGTCTTTCTTGTCGAAGTTCAGCTCTTTCGTGAGGACGTCGAAGAGGAGGCCCCTGTCTGTCTCGTCTACCCTGCCGTCCTTGTTCACATCTGCCCGTTCGAGGATGTACGGCTGCAGGGCCCTCCCGTTCCTTATCTCGCTCAATATCACATTGAGCCATGCGTAATCACGTGCGTCTGTCTTTCCATCCGGCCTGTCGCCCACGCCGAGACCCGGGGTCAAGAGGCTGGTGTAGAGGAGCATTTCGACGACATCGGCGACGCCGTCGTGGTCAGAGTCATACGAGAGGTCGTTCGTCACGGCCGTGGAGCCCCATAGTCTTGTCTCGAGGGTATCGTCTATGCCGTCGCCATCCACATCGAGGATCGAGATACGGGTCAGGTTTCCATAGGTGAGTTTTTCGACGATGTCCGCTATCCCGTCTCCGTCCGAATCGGTCGCGATGCCATTCTCGAACATGTCGGCCGAGAGGCTGTCGTAGATGGCAGACTCGATCGCGTCTGCAACTCCGTCCCTGTCCAGGTCATCGCCCTGAGCCGCGGTGGTGAGGTCGCCGTAGAGGAGCACCTCGACGATGTCGGCGACGCCGTCGTGATCAGAATCATATGAGAGCGAGTTTGTCGCGATCGTGGAACCCCATATCTTCACCTCGAGGGTATCGTCGATACCGTCGCCGTCTGCATCGGCGATCGTGTCGCAGGTGAGGTCCCCATAGGTGAGCTTTTCGACGATGTCAGCGATGGTATCGCCGTCCGAGTCGGTCGCGATGCCTTCCTGGGACATGTCGACCGAGAGGTCCCCGTAGAGGGCGGTCTCGATCGCGTCCGCTATCCTGTCCCCGTCCGCATCGTCGCTGCCGCCGATGTCGTACCTATTGTACACCACCTCCATCAGGTCGTTCGCGTCCCTGAAGTCCACCACCTTGTCCTTGTTCACATCGGCCCTCTTCATGAGCGAGGCGATATTCTGCGGGGTGACGATGCCGACGGTCTGGAACCATATGATCCTCCTCAGGGCCTCAACATCCAGGTCGTCAACGGAGCCGTCGCCGTTCACATCCTTATAGTACCCTCCGATCCTCACGAAGGCGCTCACGTCCTGCAGGTCGATCCGCCCGTTGCCGTCGAAATCGCCGATCAGCATCACCTTGTCCACCAGCCTGGGCTGCTCGAGCTTGAGCTTCGTGTTGTCCTTGATCTCGTAGGTATATCCGCCGAGCTCTATGAGCCGCGTCTCGTTCAGGAGCCTCGTCCACTTCTCCGCTCCATACTTATCGATGAACGCGTAGACGCCGCGTGTGCCGATCTTCTTCATCTGGTACGTCTCGCCCTTGAGCGTCACCAGTTTGTTCACATCGGACTCGGCAGGCGTCACCCGCTCGGTGAGCGTGACGGTTCCCGTCGAATAGTCCTGGAAGATCTCGAAGGTGGAATACGTCCCGTCCTTCATCTCGATGTCGGCCACAGGTATGAGGTTGGTGCCGTCGGTCTCGAATCGGGACGTGTAGACCTCGTCCGCCGTGATATTGGTGAACGTAAAGGTCCCATCGTCATTAGTGAGGATGTAGAAGGGCCTCCCTTCGATCGTGACCTGCTGGTCCGCGACGTTCGAGCTCATCGCCTCGAGGTGGCGCAGCATGACATTGCCCTTCCTGTCCAGGGAGACCTCGTATACGAGGTCGTTGATCTGCACCTTCTGCACCGCGCCGTCCATAAAGGAAGTGAAGGTATTTGTGCCGTCCGAGAAGGTGTAGAGTTTCGCGGGCGGAGGCTGTGGATTGTCGATGGGCGTCGCGTAGTAGACAGTGCCGTCGAGCGTAATGAGGTACTGCGAGGCGTCGGTGACTTCCGCATACTGGGGCATATCCCTTCTGCGCAACAGTATCCCGCCGTCTGCCTGCGGGATGATCTCATAGGTAACCCCGGAAAGCTCCACGTAGTTCCCCGCGCTTGTGGACGTCGGGTTGACGCCGTCTGAGAACGTATACACGTTCCCGCTCACAGTCACGTCGTATGCGGTCCCCGCGATGTCGATCACCTCGTCTGCGACTTTGGTGCTCGTCTCGGCGCCGAAGGTGAGCGTCACGCTCCCGTCTGTCTCTTTTGTCATTTCATAGACGGTCCCGCCTATGTCTACTTTTGTCTTTCCGTCGTCAATGTCCTTGAAGCTTGTGGAAGCGGTATCTTTCATGATGGTGAGCTTCTCGTCCACGGTGCGCAGCGCGTACTTCTCTCCGTCGATGAGGATTATGTTGCCCTTGTCTTCCATGCTCGTCCAGACCTTGTTGCCGACGATCGTAACCTGTGAATCTAACGTTGCCAGGGTATTACCCTGGGTGAGGGTCTCGGGCACGCTGCCTATCTCTGCACCCTTCCTCCCTATCAGCACCCACCTGTCATTCGTCGAATCTATGTATCGGGCGAACTCGCTCCCCAGGGATTGGAACGCAAGGCGCGTCTCGTTCCACAGGTGCGTGTACCCGTCTTGCTGGATCGACACGAGCACGTGCGTACCCCTCGGCAGCCCGTTGATGAACCGTATCATCTCCGCGTTGAGGTTGGCGTCGGTGGCGATATCGAAGTTCCTCAGTGTGAGCTCTTTCGTCCTCGGATCTATCGCCACGAAGTTGAATCCATTCTTCCAGTAACCGTCGTACACCTCAACGCCGTCGACCACGAATTTCGATTTTGCGCTGCTCGCGTTCGAGTACGCGCTCACCGGCTCCATCTCGCGGGAGATGAGCGAGATGCGGCCATCCAGGTGCTGCAATATCTCGTATTCGATCCCGTTCACCATGACGACCTTGATGTTGCGGGTGACGCCGTTGTCGACGACCACCTTGCTCG
Source organism: uncultured Planctomycetia bacterium (assembly GCA_964354545.1). GTDB lineage: Bacteria > Omnitrophota > Gorgyraeia > 2-01-FULL-45-10 > JAHFGN01 > CAYHAE01. The sequence goes on along the minus strand of CAYHAE010000003.1, from coordinate 64,576 downwards.
TCTCTTCGGATATCGTATCGGTCTTCGTGAAGGTGAACGTGCTGTCCGGGAATTCCAATACTTCATAGCGCCCTCCCTGGACGGTGAGTGCGGAGTCTGCGCGTCTCGTCGATTCCAAGCTCGGCTGGCCGAGCTTCACCCCTCCCGTGGTACGGTCCAAGATGACGACGAAGTCGGCATCGTTGATCCGCACCCTCTTCGTGTAGACGTCGCTCGTGAACGTGGCGGAGCCGTCCTTGAACGTGGTGAGCTCGAACGCCTTCCCGTCCGCGGTCTTCGCCATGTTGTAGTACTTCCCGCCGAGGTCTACGGAGTCGGACGAGAGGTTCACCGCCTTCTTCGAACTATAGAGCGTGTAGTCCGTCTCGTCGATCCAGAGGTCCTTGTTGAAGTCCGCCTTCTCGTTGACCTGGGCTATGAAAACGTCCTTCACCGATATCCGGGATTCGATCCCGTAATCGTTGAGCCACTCGTAGACGACGCTGTGCCAGCCGGGCGTGAGGTGGACCTCCGCGGCTCCGCGCCGGTATTCCTCGTTGTCCCACGTCACCTTCGCGTATCCCTTGATGTCGCCCAGCTGATAGGCGTCCGTGTTGCCGTCAGTATGGACCGCGAAGTAGAACGACGCGGGCTCCGTGGCGTTAGGATTGACGCCCCATACCTTCACGGGGCCAGAGTCGCGTGTCATGTGGATGCTTATCGACTCTATCTCGATAGCGCCTACCTCGACCGTTTCGTCTTCAACAGGGTCTATCCTCAGTTCGGTTATCTTCCCGCTCCAGTTTGGATTGTCCGTGAAGTCCAAGGTATAGGTGTGCATCTCGTTGTCCGCGTTGATCATGAACCAGTCTGACCTGTCTTCAGACCAGACGCCCTGCTGATCCGTTTCCCTGTTCCAGTAGACCTTGGCCTTCGTCCCGTTGTTCGAGCGCATCCTTATCTTCACGACCTTCATCGTGGGATCGATGCCGAGGGTCTCCTGCACCCATGATTTCGTCTCAGGATCGAAGACCCTGTTCATCCAGTATCCCCACGATTGATTGCCGAAGTAGAAGTAAGGGTTCCTGCGCAGTATATTCATCTGCATAGTGCCTTCCTGGGTGAATATCGGGGTCGAGAGGTTATTCACGTTATCCCAGCTCTTCCAGTCGATCGGTTTCGTGTTCTCGGTGAGGTTCTGCGCTGACAGGCCGACCTGGTAATCCCCTTCCTTTTCTACGTAGAACTTGTATTCCGCCCACAGGGCTTGGCCAAAGCCTTCCATGTACATCATCCGTTCGCTCTCGCCTTCCTCGATCGAATCGCCGAGGACCGTCCACCCCCAGCCGTACGGATACGACGGGTCTTTCACGGCGCTCAATCTCCTGTACTCCTGCGCGCCTTTCTTTTGCTGCAACGCGGTCATGGCGTTCTGCATCGCTATGTCGTCGTTCTTGTCGATGAGACCGTCGTTCGTGATGTCGATGTCCATGTCCTGCACGAGCTCCATCTTACCCGTGGACCTATCGATGACGATGAAGAAGTCGTGGCCCTCGAGCGTGACCTTGTGCGTGGCGGGGTCGCTTACAGCAGGCGTCGTGACCCCGTCGTCGAAGCGGTAGGAACCGTCCCTCTGTCTCTTCGCGAAATACTCTGTCCCTTCCAACCGTATGTGCTGCGACCCGTCTGTTCTGACCCGATAGGTATCGAAGAGGTCGAGGTCGAGGTAATCTATCTTCTTATCCTTATTGAGGTCGAAGACCGCATCGTACTGGGTGTCCCTCACGAAGACCCTGCCTATCTCAATATTGGAGAAGTCCACGGGATTCGCCCACTTGAACTTTATCCTGTGAATGCCCCGCTGGATCGCAAGGTTCTTCGTCCCTGTCTGGTATTCCTGGTCTGCTACGACGTTGATAACGCCCGCCGAGACACCGTCTATGAAGACCTCTATCGCATAGCTCGTATAGCCGTCGGGCAGCGTAGTTCCGTTACGCGCCCTCGCGGTGAACCCGAGGTCGTAGTTCCCTGCACCGTTTACGTCGAACTCATAGGTGAGGAAGTGCTCCGGCTCGTCTCCCGGCTCCGGACCATGATCCCCGTCATGGTAAGCGACCATCGAATCTTCACCCGTAGGCCAATAGAACCCTACCCAGTCAGTCCCATAAGCGCCAAACACATTCTTGGCCGCCTTATCGGGGATCAAGGAGGAGTTGAGCACGCTGGTTATTGCCTGCTCATCGAGCGTGTCCACCTTGAAGTCGCCGTTCACGTCCGCGATCTGGTCCTCGGTGAGCTTCACCTTGTCCCCAACGAGCGTTATGAAGAAGTCCTGCCCACCGAGGTTCACCATACTTCCGTCCGGCACGCTGTAGATCGGCGCGACTTTTAAATTGATGGCATCGACGGACGGGTTGCCTGAGACCTCGTAAGTGGTGGTGACGGGTCCCGCCGCGAGGTCCACGTACCAGGTACTGTTCCTCTTATATGCAACGGCGTCCTTTACGGTGAGCGTCTCGGTCGTCCCGTTATATTCATAGGACCAGTTCCACAGGTTCCCGTAGAAGACGAAATGGCCGGACCTCCTGTTGAGCGTCACCCTGCTGTTAGCCGATGAGAGCTGCCCTGCGTTGTCAAGATTTATTGCCTCGCGCGAGGGGTCGCCGAGGACCTTGTAGACGGTACCCGCTATCTCCACGTACCAGGTGTTGCTCACCTTGTACGCATCCGTCGTTACCTGGCCATGAGCATGCATGAAATCGTAATACGACATCGTGAGGTTCGTCCCATCGTAGCTCCACGAGACTGACGTCGAAAATGTGCTCATTTCGAAGCGGCCTTCTGTGTGGTAACTGGTGACAGCGCTATCCTCTGTCGCGAGGATCCTGCCCACGTCATCGAATCTATAGGTCGTTCCCGCTTTGGTCACATAGAACCTGTCGTTCCTCAGCGTGATGAGCTCCCCGTCCGTGGTGGACTTGAACTGCTCGTTGAAGATCGCGGCATCGAGCTCATCGACCCTCAGGTCCTGATTGATATCCGCGTTCGCGTCGTAATTGCCCGACCTCAGAACCATCCTTCCGATCCTGAGCGCGACCATCTGGTCGAGGTTGTGCCACTCGAACCGTACTGTGTGGCTGCCCGCGCTCAAGTCCAGATTTATAAGGCCTTCGGAGTAGGCATCGCCGGTTGCAGAGATCCAGAGGGTCCCGATACTCTGTCCGTCCACATAGACCTCTATATTGTAGGAATAGCTGGCCGGAGGTATGTAGTCGTTCCTCCAGCTGCCTGCTGCCTTCACATCGAGGCCGATATCGAAGTTACCCGCGCTGGTCGTGGTAAAGATGTAGTCGAGGTATCGCGGATAAGCCGGGTCGCCGCCTCCATCTGCCATGGCGTCATCGCCCCAGTGCATGAAAGCATCCTCCAGGAAGAGGTATTCATCTACATATTGGGACGTAGTGGTGAAATCCGTTCCGTCCTTAGGCGGGATGTAGCACGACCCCATCGCGTTCTGCAGGATGGTCCTGTCGTAGTCATCGAGGTTCCCGTCGTTGTTGAGGTCCGCCTTTCTATCCTCGACAAGGCTGAGCTCACCGGTCCCGCCGTTGATGCTCATGATGTATTCGATGCCTTTCAGGGCGACCCTCGAGTTGGTCGCGTTCGCATCCACAGGCGAATTGACCAGGTCGAAGAACCGGTAGATGCCGTCGGTGCGCCGCGTCGCATAGTAGACCGTCCCATCGACGTCCATCTTCTGCCAGTATCCGGTCGAATCCCTCTCGCGCCTGAAGATGTCGACATCGTTCCAGTCTATGTTCCCGTCGTGGTCCAGGTCTGCGGCAAGGACGTAGTCGCCTGTGAGTGCGGTCATGATGATGGTCTCGTCAGCTACCGTCACGCTGCCGTCATTATTGATGTCTGAGACGAGGACCCTGGTGAGCACCGCATTCTCCCTTCCGGAGGCCTTGTAGATATCGCCGTCGCCGAAATCCACCAAGTCAGTGAAATATTCGCTTATGTGGAAGTCGGTGTTATTTATGAACATATAACGAAGGCTGAAATCATCGAATTGCACGAAATATCTCTTCCCCTTCACGGCGATGACGTTGTTCGCCGCCTTTATGGAAGTAGCATAAGGACCCGTTATCTCCTCCGGTGCCGTCACGTTGTATCGCATATTACCGAAGGTGGCTTCATCGGAGGCGTCAAAGGGCCACGTGGCGGTCCCGTCATTGATCGCATAACTGCCGGTCGTGCCTGTGAACGTATAGAGGTCGTCCCTGAACCGTATCACGGAACCGGTTTCGAGGGTGCTCGTCACCCATGCCCTCAAGTCGATCGCGCCCATGGCAGGATCGCCCTCGACCTCATAATAGACAAGATTTACGTCTACCCACCATGTGTGGGTTTCCGAGTCATAGCCCGCTGAATACATTGTTGAGTACCGGCTGATGGTGAGAGACCGATCGCCGTCGCCGTAGTCGTAATACATCCATCCCCATGGCTCGCCGCCTTTCTCGAAACTGCCGGATGCAGAGGTATACGGTGGGGTTGTCGGACTGGTAGACGTAGTATGGCTGTACATGGTCACAATATTCAACTTCTCAAGCTGCACATCGGCGAGGCTTGTGCCCGTGACCCTGTACGATTTCCCTCCATAGACGAACGACCCGCCTATCATGCTGCTTCCCATTACCTCGCGGCCGTTGTGGAAGGTGAAGGACGAGCCGTCGAATGTGACCGAGACGAGGTTGCCGGCGACATTCAGCACCCTGTCGGTGACCCTCGTGCTCGCAACTCCGGGTATCGTCGTCTCGAGGCTTATGTTGTTGTCGCCCGAACCGAAGACGTCGTAGGCGATGTCATTTATGACGACCGGCGTGCCGACCTGCGCGGTGTAGACGTGGCCTGCCCCGTCATCGAGGGTATAGGTGCTGTCGCTGTAGGAGATCGTGTACGTGGTGCCTTCGAGGATGATCTGGGTGTCGGATATGTGAACGGAGTCGGAGGCAGGCCCTTCCAGAACCAGGGCGCTCGGATATGTCCCTGTGATCTGATAGGGCTTACCGCCGAGGGTCGTCTTGTTGTCCGCGTCGAACGTTATGACAGAGGCAGCATTATCCATGATGTAGGAGCCCGCCGTCCCGCTCAAGGCATAGTAGTCATTCGCGTAGACCATTGCGGGCACGGTGACACGCGTAGAGGGCGGAATCCCTTCTCTCAACTCGAAGTAGTGAGGATAGGGGCTGCCTGTGTAAGAAGGATCCCCTTCGACCTGGTACTCGGTGGTGTCTATCGTCACATACCAGATACCGCCCCGCTCCTCGGCGTAATCCGTGTGGCCGCTGCGAGTGAAAGAGAAGTGCTCCCCTGCGCTGAACCACCATACCCACGCGTATTGCAGTCCGTTTATATAAATGCCGCCGTACTCGTAGTTAAAGGTGCTCGTATAGCACTGGTGGTTCGATGAGACCACAGTGCCCCCATCCAGCTTGATGTCGGAGAGACCCGTCCCTTTGATCGTGAATGTCATATTGTGCCAGTTGATCGTCTGGCCGATCTGTCCGCTCCCTACATCCTGGACCCCGTCATTGAACGTGTAGATGCTCCCTGCCTGCGTGACCCTCAGGATGTCGCTGTCCACTTTTATGAACGTGCCTGTGGCGCTCGTCCCCACCGTTATCCGCTGGCTCTTCAATACGAAGTCCTGCGTGGCGTTCTCGAGTACCAGGTAGGTAATGCCCATGATGTTATAGGTGCCTCCCACGACTACGTTCCATGTAGTCGTCCCGTCGTCCAGTATGTACTCACCCACACCGGTACCCTTGGTGACGAGGAAATACGTGGTGCCCACCATTATCCAGTTCGCTGCGGCAATGTTTATCGTCTGGACAAGCTCTGAAAGCACTATCTTGTCGCTCACGAGCTCTATCTTATAGTCGTGTCCCTTGAGCGTCACCGTCAGATTATCGGGCGAGGTCACGGAAGGATTGATGCCGTCTGAGAAGACGTACTTCTCTGCGACCGTCGTCACGTCGTACTGGACGCCGTCCAGTTTTACCGATTGAACGTCAGTTGCCGTCACGGACCTGAGCGGCTTCTTGGCGAGCATGATCCTCTCGCCCGCCTTTGATATCTCATAGACGATGTCATCCAGCCTGACGGTGTTGTCGGGCTGGCTCGGGGTCTGGGTATGGCCGTCATCGAATACGAATACTCCGGGAGAGACCTCGGTCACCGTATAGATCCGCGCATAGCTCTTCCCGTCGGGGGCGTACGTGGGGAGGAATTTGCCGTCTACCGCGACGCTCTCAAGAGGCCTCTCGGTGAGCACAAGGCCTGCGCCCTCGATCGTGATATCGTACATAATTGAGTTGAGCGTGATGGTCTTTTCCGGCGTGCTCGTCGCGACAGGGTTCTTGTCCGCGTCGTAGAACTGATATATCCCGGGCGTCGTCTCTTCGAAGATATAGCTCTTCGCCGTCTCTCCGTAGATCTTCGTCGGTATGACGACCGCCAGGTCTCCCGCTGCCTCGCTCCTTATGGGCATCTCTTTGATAAGCGAGAACGTCCCTGTCGTGCGGTTGGTGAAGATGTAGTAGACCTGGCCGTTGATCTGGACTGAATCGTCGGCGGCGCTCGTGAAGGCGTCGTAGCGTGAGCCGAAGGTGAACGTCCCGTCCCCGTTATCGATGATGAGATACTCTGTCCCTCCTATATTTATCTTCTGTTTAGTGACGGACTCCACGGCGATGAGCGCCTCCTGCAATGTGATGGCTCCGTTTCCGTCAACGCTGAGGATGTAGTTCCTGCCGTCCAGGATGACAGTGCCTCTCGTGTCGTTCTCCATGACCGCATCTTCATACGCCGAGAGGTCGGAATAGAACCTGTAGGTGAACTGGGTGCCTCTGCCCGTAAATACCTTCTCGACGCCGTAGAACTTCCCTCCGACCTGCATGATCTTGGAGGTGGCAAGCGGTTTCCCGTTCAGTATGATCTCGTCGAGCGTCACGTCCTTGGTCATCGGATCGGACGAGAGGTAGAGGAGTGTATTGTTGAGGATGATCCTGCCCGTGGGGCCGTCCGAGGTGACGATAGGATTATGCTGGTCGTCGAAGTTGAACGAGCCGTCAGGATTTGCGGTCACGAGGTACCTTGTGCCCGCCACCTCGATTATCTTATCCGCGATTATGGCGCTCGCGAGGGCGTACTCCTTCAGCATGATGTACTTCACGGGCTGTGACACGAGACTCTCGATCTCATATTCCTGGTCGAGGGTGACGTAGTATCCGCTTCTATCCCAATCGTAATTCACGGTGATGACGCTCGCCCCGTTCCGCAACTCATACGCCCCGTACATATGATCGTCTATCTTCACGATGTAGTAGACCGTCCCGCCGAGTGAGAAGTAGTGGTCGCGGCTGCCATCGTCCTCCGTGACGTCTCGAGCGCGCTCAAACGTGTAGACGTTATACGTGGTGCCGTCTATCATCACCTTGCGGTTCAGAGTGCTCGTCGCGGCGCCCTCCGCTCCGGTAAAGGTGAACGTATTATCGCCGTTGTCCGTATAGTAATAGAACTTGTTGTTGAGCCGGATCACCTCGTCCCGGTACATCTCGCTCACCTTCCCCGTCTTGTTCAGATTTGCCGTAAGGATAGCGAGGTCTGCGCCATCCACCTTGAGGTCGCCGTTCAGATCGGCCTTGTCTATCTCCGGCGCGCCTATAAATACGTCCTTCACCTGGAGGCTCAGGTCCCCGAAGAGGTCTCTCTGGCTGTAGTAATTCGTCATCCCCCACATCTCCTCATCATATTGCTCGCCCGCTTTCGCCGGGAGGTCCCAGCTTATCTTTATGTCGTGCTCTCCCGCATCGAGGTTGAGCTTGATGAAGCCCTTCTTGAAGTCCTTGTCGTCCACAGTGAGGGAGAAGGTACCCCTCGACAGTCCGTCCACCCATACCTGGAAGATGTAGTTCACGTCCGTGGGCGGTTCGTCGCGATACGTACTCCACCCCTCGAGCCTCCTCCTGAGAGGCGACTCCATATTCTCGTACGTCTTGGCGAAGAGCCCCACATCGTATTCGCCGTCCTGGGCGATGGTGAACTTGTAGTTCATCTCGTTCCTTGAATACTTCTGCACTTCCGTGGACTGATCGCCTCCCATCCAATATGTCCGATAGTCCCACTGTTTGCCGAAGAGGTTCTCCTTCGTGTAACCCTCGAAATTCTCCCTCGTCTCCCGGCCCTTCATCCCCTGCGTGTTGTTCTCATATATGTCGGGCGCGGAGTAGAGTGTATTGCCGTCTGTATAGAAGCCGAATGTGTCCTTTGCAGAGGTATATTCGCCGTAGCCGTCGTTGAACTTGAACATGTGCATCGGGTCGGTCGGATCGACCGTCACGGTATAGAGCCTTCCGTCGACTTTGAGCACCTGCACATTGGCGCTCGCCGAATCCTTCTCTTCGAGCGTGATGGTGCCTGTTGCGTCGTCGACCTTCACCACGTAGAGCTTCCCGTCGCCGAGTTCTACTACTCCCGTGGCAGGATTCGAGTAGTATACCTTCGTCCCGTCGCTGAAGGAGTAGGTGTTGGACTTCACGTTTGAGATGTAGTTCTCGTAGCTCCCCTCGATGTAGCCGTCGCTGTACCTCGATTCGACGCTTTCGTCCTCGTTCTTCGGCATCTCGTCCTTCACCGCGTAGGTGACGTCGCCCACCGTGATCAATCGCGCGCTCTCGCTCTCGCTGATCGCCTCCTGCAGCGCGAACTTGTACGGGTCGCTGTCCTTGGAGATTATATAGTAGTCTTTGTGGTTGATCGTGATCCGCGTCTTATAGAAGGAGGTCGAGAGACCCGAGCCGGTGAGGAAGCCCTTGCCCGAAGTAAAGGTGGAGGAGTCGGTATACTGCCTCACCGCCTTTTCAGAGGTGTACTTCTTGGTGAAATCGTCGAAGACGTAATATCCGACTTTATTGGGCACGTTGTAGGCACCGTAATACGATTGATATGATTGCGAAAGGTCCTTGTACTCGATCTTGTAGTACCTCCCGTCGATGACGAATTCGTTCTTCGCGATCTCGTACTGTTTTCCGGTTGCCGAGAGGGATATGTCGTCGCCGTCGACCGTGACGGTGTACAGGAGCCCGTCTATCGTGACCGTCTCTTTCTGGGTGTCTGGGTCTTTCGAGGAAGGGTAGACGACCGTTGAATCGTGGATGTCCCTGAAGAGGTGGATGCCGTCTGGCCCGTACTCTTCGACGCGATAGAACACGCCTCCCAGCTCGACCACCTTGTCCTGAGTCGTGGTGAGCGGCGACGCGATGACCTTCTTGAGGGCTATCTTCTGGGTGGCAGGATCCTTGACGGTATAGCGGTCACCCTCTATCTCCACCATCTCGGTCTGCGTGTCAGGGTCTATGAAGCTCTGATAGCTCTTGGGTTTCGCCGTGTAGGCGGTGGTGAAAGAGTGGGCATTGACCGTCTCCTCGGTCACGATGTAGTAGGCATCTCCCATCTTCAGGGAAGGAACATCGAAGCTGTTGATATTGTGATGGACGAGGTTGGCCCTCTCGGGATGCTCAGGATCGATCATGACATTATAGGCGATTCCGTCGTCGAGGATGACCGTATTGTCAAACGGATTGGATTCGTACTCCTCGGGCAGGTAGAGCACCTGTATCTGCTCACCAAGCACTCGGGAGTAACCGCTGTCATAGTGCCTCTTATCCTCTCCGACGGTGACCTTGTAGGTACCCTTATTCCCTGATACCATGTAGAGCGTATCGTTCAGCCTCAGTCCGCTGCCGGATTTATTGATCAAGGTTATCTTGTCGAGGCTCACCTGGAGCAGCTCGCCCGTCGACGGATCTTTATTGAGGAATGAGCGGTAGCCGTCTCCCTCGATGTAGACGGTCCCGAAGTCGGTCAATTCCTTCGTCTCGTACACGCCGGGGCCTACCTCATAAGCGATATAGAGCCTGTACTTTTCCACGATTGTCGGCGGTTCCCACGGATATTCAGGATCCGGCTCGGACACCGAGGCTTTGTACGCGAAGATGTCGTATCGTTTGTCATCGAGCGTCTTTCCGCCATGCCCATCATCCACGAGCCTCTTCAGCGTCACCGAATTTACATACGTCGGGTCTATGCCGCTCGCGCCCCAGGCCTTCGTCACCACTCTGCCGTTGAACGTCTGGCTCTCCACGATGACCTGGTAGTCCTTGGTGAGGACGGTGAACTCGATCACCTCCGGATCTCCGTCCCCATTCTCTGACCCCTCGATGGTCTCTCTGATCGTTTCTGTTGTCACATTGGTTGTCGTATAGGTAGTCGCTATATATGCGCTCTTTTCGGACTGCGTGGACAGGATGATCTCGTTCGTGAGGTCCTCGAACGACATCTCATACACTTTGCCGTCGTTCAATCTCACCTCCCACCTTCCGGTCACGTCATTGTAGGTGCTCAGGATCTCTTCGGCGCCTTTCACGAACTTATAATAGAACCTGCCGCTGTCAGGCCTGTCCATTGGGTCTACGTCTTTTATAGCCTCATAGATGCCCGTGCCTATCTTGATCACCCTATTGGGCACAACGGCGGATTCGTCACGGGGCCCTTCCCGCTCCACGACATAGCGTCCCGCGTCAGGATAGCTCTCATAGATCCTGTAGGTCTGGCCGTTCACCGTAAAGGTACGGTCCAGCGCGAGCGGGTCATAGCCAAAGAGCGCGCTTACGGTCGGATTGTTCATGATGTCGTTGAGGCTGTAATAGTGCACCGATCCTATGTTGCCCATATCCTTGCCCGTGATGGACATGACGAACTTCTCGGGAGACCCTCCGGAAGAGAGGTAGGTCTTGTCGTCATAGACACCGTAGACGGTCGCGGGAGGCTCCGTGGTCGTTGCGGCGACGACGAACTTCTGGTCCTTGCTCGCCAAGTCATATACGTAGGCTTCTTTTAGCGTATACGTCTTTGTATCGGGATCGTAGACGAGGTCGTAATCCTTCCCTCCGAACGTGAACCCTTTGCGCCTATTCTGGTCGGCGTTGAAGTCGGTGACGATCTTCACGCCGTCATCGAGATAGTGGCCGTAGTCCCCGTTGTATTCGGGGGCCATCACCCTGCGCACCTCGTTCTGATAGAGAACCATCTGTTGGGTCGTATTATAGTAGTTGCGCGTGGCGCTCTGGTACGTTACCCTCTGTGAGTCCTCTCCCATTCCCATTCCCATCGGGCTTCCGCCGCTGAAGCCGCCACCGGAATACCCCCACGTGGATGAGTTCGGGGTGAGGAAGAAGAGGTCGGAGTTCCCCTGATAGGTGAGGTCCGAGTAGACGTCTTTGAAGTACTTGCTTCCGGCGAGGGCATCGCCGCCCATGCCGAACGAACCCATCTGATAACCGGAACTGGATGTGACGTATTCTCCCGTCGAATAGTCATAGGTGTAGACCGCGTCGGTCCTATCGTCCGTATAGTCGTAGTCCGCGTACTTCTCCGTCATCATCATGTAGTCGAAGCCCGTGAACCACTCGTTGGAGTAACCCTGGTCCTCATGTTGTCCGTACTGCAGGTCAAAGAGGAGCGCAAGCTCTTCAGCCGTATAGGTGTAGTTGCCGGATTGATAGCCATAGTTGCCGTAATAACCCGTGTCGGTGCCGAACGGCCAGTCTTCATAGTAATTGCCTTCGTAGTCGCCATTGAGGTCATAGGCCTCCTTGAACATGCCGACAAAACCGAGATTCGAGATCTGCGAGCCGATAGTCACGTTGTTGTGGTCGGTCCTCACGTCCCTGATCATGACGTAATCCATCGGGTCCCGTGCCGCGTGTTCCTCCTTCATCGTCACTGCCTTCTTCGCCGGGTCGATGCTCAGGTCGTAGAAGAGCCCGCCGACCTTTGCCCTCTTGACGCTTGTGAATGTCCCCTTCGTTCCCGTGAAGGTGAACGTCCCGTCGGCGTTCTTCGTGACGTCGAACTCATCGCCCGTTGAGGTGACCCTGATCCTCCCCGGAGTCGTCGGTGTCCAGTCGGAGAGTTTTACGCTCATCGCGTGACGCTCTACGAGGATAGGTTTGTCCATATCATCGAGGGTTATCCTGTAGGTCTTGCCCTGGATGGTGACGAACTCGCCCTGCGGGTCGCTTCTATACGTATTGAATCCGTCCGTAAACTCGAAAGTCCTGCCCACCCTCTTGTAGTCATATCCGTACGCGCCGTCCGCGAGCACGATCGCATTTCGCGAGGGCACCGCGGCGGACCGGATATATTCCGACTCAAGCACGGGCTGGTCGTTCACCGCCGTCATGTTGAACGCCTCGTCTCCGAGCGTAACCCTCTCCTCGATCTGATAGAACGTCACGCCGTCGCTCTCCTCGAGGGACCTTGAGTCTCTCAGAAGGTCTGTCTCCAGATAGGTGAGCTCCGTGACCTGCGCGACCTCGGTCGCGATATTGAACCTGGGATAGAAGCGGAGCGAGTACCTGTTGTCCCTATCATTCTCTATCTTTATCTTGCCCGCCCACTTCGACTCGGCGAGGAAGCTGTTGTCCGTCATGGCGTCTTGAAGGTCGAGGTCTCCCAGCGAGATCTTCAACGGCTCCGGAGTTCCCGTGTCGGGGTCAGGGACAATGATGTCCCTTATATCCACGTATTCCATCTTGGCCAGGGGAAGTATATAGGTCTCGAAGCTCTGGCCGTACCCGTAGAACGAATGCGTGAAGTTCCCTCCCTCCTTGCCGTTCGCGGCAATAGTGTAGAGCCTGCGCTCTCCTGTCACCGTATCGATGATCTCCACGGCGTTCGCATACACGAACGGGAAGCTCTCTACGCCTATCGTCGCCTCAGGCAGGTCTACGAAGAACCCTTTCTTCTCGAACGTGATCGTCGTGCCTGAATCGCCGAAGAGCGAGCTTCCGCCGAACTTTATGGGTTTCGGCGTTTCTCTGTTCGAATAGACCATGTTGTCGTGGGTGAGCGTGAACTTGGGCACATAGTGGCCGAGCGTTTCATCGAACTCCCTCCCCAGGTATCGTATGATATAATCGACGCCGCCGATGTTGACCTTGCGGGCTTCTTTCTTGCCTTTTATGTCGTAGAGGTCGAGGACGGTGGAGGTGATGTAATGTTTCTGGCTCAGGTGGGCCTGAGGCTTGTCCGCCACCGTGACATCCTTCACCTCAAAGACCTTGTCGTTGGCGAGCTTGACGTCTTTATTCTCAGGGGTGGTCACCCTCACGATCCTCACCGTCTGTTGTGACGCGTTGACGGTCTCCCAGGAGATCTCCCACTCTCCGTCATCGAGCCTCTTCACGTCGTACCACATGCCGTCGAGATAAACGATCTTCTTCATCCCCGAGGACCGCACGTCGTTGAGGTCGCTCCTCACTGTGCGGTCTTTGCTCACCACGGTGATCAGGTCGGCGGACGCGTCGCGGAAGATATAGAATGTCTCGGGGGTGAGGTCCGCGTTCACGTCGATGGCTATCGTGGTCGTCGTGCCGTCGCTCGTCGACTCTGCCACGACCGTATCGCCGTCGTAGAAGGAATAGATGATGGTGCCGTAGCCGTCGTCGCGCTCTTGCACCCCGTAGGCCTTACTGCCGAGGATGATGAGCCGCCCTTCCTGCGACGTGCCCCTCGTATAGTGCTCCGTGAGCCGCAGCTTCCCGGATGCCGCGTCGCGCGTGATGTCATAGGTTATGCCGTCGAAGAGCTGCACCTGGTTAAGCGGATCTTGCGGATCTTCGGTATTGATGAAGCTCGTTCTCGAGTTCGTGCCGTAAGTGAACGTGAACGTCTCCGGCTCCTGGGTATTGATCGTCACGCTGTAAGTAACCTCGTTGACCCGCACGAGGCTCACGTCGAGCGATGTCTTGGACGGTTCGCCCACCCGCGCCAATGTGATCTTGCCCGTTGCGCCGTCTTTTGCGACCGAGTACCTTACCCCGTGGATGTCGACTTCGGTCGCGGTGGGCGCGAGCTGTGCCACGATGACGCCGTCGGGATAGGTCGATATCGCCACATACCCGCGGTAATCGGTCGTGACGCTGTAATACTCGGCTTGATTCGACACGGGGCTCATGGGCGTGCCGAGGGTCGCATCGGCCGCGCTGTCCTCATATGTGGTGGTGACGTTATCGTCAATGGACGCGAGGAACTTGAACGTCGCGCCGTTCGCGCCCGTCCTGTATATCGTGCGGGCGGTGGTCCCCGTGGGCCCGATCGGAATATTGCTGAGGAGCACCTTCCCGTGCGTCGCATCGGTGGTGACGGTATTGGTGGGGATGCCGCTCACGACGTCGTTGCCATCAACGGTGAATACGATTGAATAGGCATGCGTCCCCGCGTTGACGTCCCCGGCTTCGTTCTCAAGCGCTGCCGTAGCCGATGCCATCTCCCACGGGGACTTGCCTACCTGTATGACCTGGACCGGATTCTTGAGCTCCTTGTGGGTGACCAGCGTAACCTTATTGGTCGCGGGATCCACCGATACATCGTACAATATGCCCGTGACCTCCTTAAGCTGCTCCTCGGTCATGCCCTCGATATATTCTCCGTAGGAGGCCGAGATGAATTCGCCGATCCTCACCGTCTTGGTATCCTTATCGCTCGTATAGGTATGGGTCCCGTCAGAGAAGGAATAGGACCCGTCTCCGTTATCGCGGGCGGTGTAGTTCACGCCGTAGAGTTCGATCACCTGGCCGGTGACGGTCGTGCTTTCAGACATCGCCTCCTGCAAGGTGATCTTTCCCGCAGCCTCTACGATACTGTACGTGATGTAGTTGCCCAAGACGACGGTATTCGTCGTGAGGTCGCTCGTGAAGGGTATCTCTTCAGAGGTGATTGCGCCCATATCGGCCCCCAGGCCCGAGTCGGGCTCATTGTCGAGCAAGGCGGTGGTCGTATTGTCATCGATGGTGGCGACAAATTTAAACGTCGAACCGCCGGCGTCCGTCCTGTATATCTTGCGCGCGGTGGTGCCCGCGGGCCCGATCGGAATATTGCTCAGCATCACTTTGCCGTGCGTCTCATCGGTTGTCACGTTGCCGCTGAGGGCCCCGATGACGACATCGCTGCCGTCGACCGTGAATGCGACCGCATATTTGTGCGCTCCCGCATCGACCTGGCCGATCTCATCGGCGAGCGCCGCGCTCATGCCCTGATACTTCCACAAAGGCGACGTGAAGGTAAACGTGCCGTCGGGGTTCTTCTTAACGTAGAGGTTGATCGCGATCTTCTCGAGCGGATCCGTATCGTCTTCTTTTAGGCCTATGACGTTCTGGTTCGCATCCCTCACTTCCTTGGTGGCGATCCTGAGGTCCCTTCCGGTGAGGGAGACCTCGTTCGCCGGACCCTGTATCGTATAGGTGATGCCGTCGAGAGTCACCGTGTTGGTATCCGGGTCGCTGTAGAAATAGGTGTTGGGCGCGAGGCTCGCCTCAAGCATCGCCTTCGCCTCATTCCACCTCGCTTCGTTGCCGCCGTACACGAGGCCTGACCTCGCGAGGATATCATTGTAATCGATGTTCCCGTTCCTCCTGAACTCATAGACGCCTCCGCCTATATCTTCGACCTCGTAGTACACGCCCTGGACCTTGATCACGTTCGGCGTCCCGGTCTTCACGCTTCCCACCCACTGCGCCCTCCTCCTCCCCGGTTCCACTATGAGGACTGCGGTATATTCGGTGTCCGAGATCTTCGTACCGGACCCCACGTCTTTCCTCTCCTTCAGCGTGATCTCTCCGGTCGCAGGATCCTGATAGACGTCGTACCGTACCCCGTCCAGCTCTACGTAGTTCACGGCATCCCTGTTCGCATCGACGCTTATCGCCTGCTTGGTCAAGGATGCGCGCAGCAGCGCCTCATCGGCGGCGTCTACGATGCCGTCCTCGTTCAGGTCGCCGGGGATGATCTCGGTGAGCTGAATGACGCGAGTGTCAGGGTCCATGGCGATCTTATACCGCCTGTTCTTTATCTCGATATACTGCGATCCCGGCACCGTGCCGTAGAGGTGGTCGCCGTCGTTGAAGAAGAAGCCCTCGCCCGCGTCATAGTCGGCCTTGTAGAGCACGCCGTCGAGGGCAATGAGCTGGCCTCCCTCAATGGATATCGACTCACTCCTCGTCGATTCCTTCTTAATGAGGGTGATCTCTCCCGTATTCTCGTTCTTTATGACCCTGTAGAGCTCATCTCCGACGAGGATGAGGTCTGTGTTCTTCTGGCTCACGTATACGATCGCCCCGTCCCTCAGCGTGAACGTTCCGTCCTGGTTGTCGAGCACCTCATACTGTTGCTCTCCCAGCTTGATGAGGTTATCGGCTAATTTGATGGAGCTCGTGTAGAGTTTCTGCAGGCTTATCTTGTGCGAGAGCGAGTCATAGATGACGAGATAGACTATGGAGCCCACCTTTACGGTGATGTCCCCGGTCATGCGGTCGCGCCTGCTCACGTAGCCCTTGTTATTGTTTACGATGTCGTATACCGTATACGATCTGACACCGTTATCCTCGGGCACGACCTCTACCCCCAGCTTTCGGCCCTCGACCTCTACCACCTGGTCATAGACGGGCCTGCTCACCTCTGCGACCTTTATGACGACGGCCTTCCAGGCGTCGATGAGGCTCTTCACTTCCCTTACCGTATCCGCAAAGTGCGAGTCGATCTTCTGGAGTCCCAGCGCCCTCGCTTTCTGCAGCTCCTCGTTGAGGCCGTACTGGTCCAGGAAGTCGACGTTCCCGTCTCCGTTTATGTCCGCGATGCGCACGTATGCCTTCGGCGCCTTCTGCTCCTTATAGAGCGTGACGGTGTCGGAAAGGTTTACTCTCTTCGTGACAGCCTCTTCGGTAATGTAATAGAGGGTCTCCCCTATCATTACCGTCTGACTTCTCGGGTCGCTCGTGATGGGCTCCTCGCCTGCCGGCAGGCCCGGTTCGTTGGGCAGCGCGAACCGCGTGAAGATGTAGGTGACGGTCGCCGGATCATAGTCGATGTAGAAGTGCTGCGCGTCGACATTGATGACCCTCCTCGAGAGCTCTCCGATGAGGTCCGGATATTCCTTGGTCCACCTCTCCTTTATCTGGTCGGCGGCGATGATCTCTTTTATCCTCGACACGTCCCTGTCATAGACCGCGCCGTTTGAGTCCACGTCGACATGCTGCGTGTACACCACCTCGACGAACCTGTCGAGGTCTTTCTGGTTGACCACGCCGTCCTTCTTGCCTTCGGCGTCGACGAGGTCCATGGCATGGCGCCTCAGCATCTGCTGCTGGATGGTGGAATTTTCTATGAAGAGGAGCGTATCGAGGTACGCGTTGAGGTCAGAGGCCTCGATCGTCCCGTCTTCGTCGAAATCGATCTTGTCGATGTTGTCGATGGCCCACTGGAGAGCGAAGAGGTCCTGTGCGTTCTCTGTCGTCACCGAGAGCTCCTCGAATCTGACCTGTTTCTCCGCATCGAGCAGCGGTTCTCCCTCGGCATTCTTGAGTATCCTGTAGAGCCCGCCCTGCACGGTCCCCGACCTCTCGAATGGGAACGGCTCGGTGAATATCTTGTCCGGCTCTTCCAGCAGTTCTACATCCGCACGCTCAAGCTCCCCTGGCTGGATCCTGTAGTTCATGAACGTCTTGAGCTCGAGCCATGCATAGTAGTCCTGGGAGTCTATGACCGTGTCGTTATTGACATCGACGTTGTGGGTCACTGCGGTGGTGAGCGCATCGAGGTCGAACCCGTTCACGATCCCGTCTCCGTTGATATCGGCCCTTGCCATCTCGTCATCAGGGATCGCGGAGACGTCCAGGACCGTCCCGATGAGACTCTCCATGGCGGCGATCTCGTAGTCGGTCACATTGCCGTCCCCGTCTTTGTCCAGCGTGGAGAAATCGAGGCTCGCCTTGATCCTCAGCAAGAGGTCCCATTGTGCCTGAGGAACCTCGACCGGCTTGGCCGGACCGATTATCCTCTCCCTGCCGGCGCCTTTTACGCCGAATCCCTTGACGAGGCTCGTCAATACGGTTTCCCGCTGGGCAGGCTCGGTGATGCCGCCGAACATGGTCTCGAGGACCTTCGCCATCTTGTCGATCTCGTAGTCAACACCGCCGGCCCTCTTGTACTCGTCTACATTGATGTTGAGGTAGTCGAGGAGCACGTTCATGTACGCGATATCAAGGTCATCGAACGTGTCCTTGGCAAGCAGTGCCTTGATATCGTTTATCTTCCCGATAACCTCCTTCGCCTTCAGGACCCTGTCCTGCATCTCCCTCACCATCTCCGCGTCGTTACTATCGATCGCGAGGTTGCCATCGACGTCCCTCGCCCGCATCATGGTCTCGATCATCTTCGTCAGATCCTTATCCGTGATCTCTATATCAACGTCTCTGTCGATGTTCCCGACGATGAGGTTCGGGATGGAAGGAAGTTCGCCAAGGCCGACTTCTCGCATCGCCCTCTGTATGAAGTACAGGTCTTCGGCGCTCACCAGCCCGTCCTTGTCGATATCGCTCGGATTGATATACGGCTTGACGCTCGAGAATACGTTCTCGTAGCCCTCATCCGTAGGCGGCGGCGTTTCTGGCGGTTCGCCCGGATAGACCGCCATATCGTGGAGGATCCTCTTCTTCTCGCCCTTCCTCGGCCTTCTCACGAGCCGCTGTTCGCCGGGGGCCCACTCCGGGACTATGATGAGGTTGCCCTCTTCATCATAGTGGCCCCAGATCATCTTGGAGATGAGGATCTGCGAGTCGTTCTCACCATGGTCGTTCACGTAGAGCGCTCCGTCCTCATCGCCCGTTCTCAGCACAAAATCGCCCCTCCTGATGTCGTCCGGGGTGATGACCTCGCTCAGTCCTCTGAACTTGTAGAGCCTGTACGCGTCCTCTTTCTTGATGAGCTGGTCGAGCCGGAAGGACATGAGGCTCTTCCTCGCGTCCTGGACCGCCTCGAGGTCGTGCCTGTCGATCTCGAAGTTGTTCGTCACATCCCGTATATGGAATTCCATGGGCTGAAGCACGGTCCTCGCCCCGCCTGTGGTGGAGCCTGAGGCATAGTCCTGGATCGCGCCGTAGATATCCTCGAGGAGGTAGACGTCCTTATAGTCGAACTTTCCGTTGTTGTCGATGTCGTAGTAAGGATTGTCCCTCGTGTTGAGCGCGATCATCATGTTGTCGTACGCCGTGCGCGTGATCCTCTCGAGGGGGTCCTCGCTGAACCGCGCAGCGATCCTGAGCCTGTTGACCTCATCGGGGAGGTGCTCGGGATCGACATTTTCGTCGAGCGCCGCGAGGCTTATCCCCAGCTCGTCGCACTTCTTGTCTATCTGTATGAGTTCATTGAGGATCTCCGTATCCGTAAGAGGATTGGTGCTTGCGTTCTTCTCCGAGTCCCCTATGAGGGCGTCTCCATCGATGTCCACGTGTCCAAGGATCACGTCGTAGATGATCTGCAGGTCCTTCTTGTCCACGTACCCATCGCTATTGAAGTCGTACTTCACGAAATCCTCCATCTGCCTGAGCTCGCCCACCTCCGGCTTTAACCCCTCGTATGCCGACAGGAAGATGATCTCGTCCTTTTTGTCAACGAAGCCGTCTTTGTTGAGGTCGAGCATCCTGGCATATTCCTGCGCCTGCGGGCTATGCGAGAAGGGGTAGTAGGGGATCCCCGTCTCTATTCCGCCGGTTGACTCGCTGTCCACAACGAGCCGCTCGAGGAGCGCCCTGTCGTCTTCGTTGACCCTGAAATCCCTGTTGATATCGGCATCGTCGACCATCTTCTCCGTGATGCCGTCTTTGAGCGCATCCTTATAGTACTGCACGATGGCGTCCACCCGTGCCGTATCCGTGTCGTCCCTCTTCCCATCTCCGTTCACGTCGATCGCGTCCCTGATGAGTGCCGGGGCCTTCAGCCTGGCCGACTCCATCCACTTCTGCTTTGAGAGCCTTGCCTCGTAGAGCGCGAGGAGCTGGTCGTTGAGCTCAGATATATCTTTACCATTGATGTCTCCATCCCCGTTGAAGTCTGCCTTCGCGTATTCTTCTTTGGTGAGTATCTTGCCTGTCATGAAGGCGGTGATGATGTCCGCGAGCGCTTTCTTCTCATTCGCATCCACCCACCCGTCACCGTTCGCATCGAGCAGGTCCGCTGTCTTGAGGGCGTTCTCAAGCGTTGTGTAGTCATCTCTCGTCACCCAGCCGTCTCCCGTAATGTCCGAAAGCTCGATCTGCTCTCGTGTGACTCCGAGGGACTCTCTGTAAAGTATGAGCTCGATCGCGCTCACGTCGCCTGGGCCGACCGTTCCGTCAAGGTCGACGTCTTTGAGGCATGCGAAGATATCGACCATCATCTTTGCATCAGCTGCGTCGATTATGCCGTTCCTGTCCACATCGTAACGGGCAAGCTGTTCGTTCGTGAGGTACTTCCCCTGCGCGATGAGCTGTTTTATGTTCGCGCATATCGCGGTGTCCTGTGCCGAGAGCTTCCCGTCTTTATCGAAGTCGTACGTGCGCACGTCGATCAGGGCTGAGGTGACGGTGGGATTCGCGATATACTGCGTGACCCAGTAGCTCACTTCGTCCACATCGTCCTGGTCTACCTTGGTATCGCGGTTCACGTCCGCCTTCTCCCTCACCGAAGACGTCACGATCGCATCGGGATCCGAGTACGGTTTGGTGATATTCTGGATGACCCTGGCGAGGTCGAGCGTGTCGCTTAAGTCCTTCCGGCCGTCACCGTTCACGTCGGCCCTTCCGTAGTAGGTGATCGAGAACGTGAGGTCTTCGATATCCTTCGAGTCGATAGTGTCATCGCCGTTCACGTCCGCGAGCGCGAGCGTCGTCTCGGCGATGGGCAGGGCGTTATATTTCATGACCGCGTCTATGGTGACGAGGTCGAGGTGGTTGAACGCGCTGTCACCGTTCACATCGACCTGCGCCGCGAGGCTCGATTCCGCGGTCTCATAGTCGTTCCAATCGACCCTCCCGTCTTTATTGATGTCCGCAAAGTCGAACCTCTTCGGCATGTTCGCTAAATGCGCCGCGGTCTCCACGATCTTCACGTCGTCTGCGTCAACATCGGTATCGCCATCGAGGTCGAGAGGTGTATAATCGTCTTCGTTCACGAGCCCGTCGCCGTTCAAGTCGCACGTGCTCACGTCCACGAGGAGCTGCTTATCATTCACATCCGCGTTCCCGTTCCCGTCCACGTCCGTCTCGCTCATGACGTTGAGGGCCTTGAGTATTCCGTAATCCCACGCATCAATGTCGGAATCTCCATCGAGGTCCTTGTCCAGCAGCCCGTCTCTCGCGATCTGATCGAGGGTATTGTACGTAGAGAACCTCACGTTATCGAACGATGCCCGTGTGGACGGACCGACCTTAAGCGCGACTCCCCCCGTACCGAAGGTCGTACTGATGAAATCGAAGACCTTCTTGCCGTCGATCGTGAACTCGAAGAACCTCGAGCGAGCCTTGACGCCGAGACGGTACCATCTGTCGCCCGCGATCCCGACCTTCACGGACTTCATCACGATAGGCGCGCCTCCGTCGACGACCTTTCTGAACTCGAGCGACCTCGTCGCGGAGTTGAGATATGCCTCATAGTAGTTACCCGCATCCTTCATCCTGAATACGATCCCGGCGCCGCCCGAATCCATCCGGGTGCGGGTCTGGTACATCTCGGGCATGAACCCTGATCCGAAGAATCCGCCGTCGACCCTCACGTCCGCCTCGACGCTGAAATCGCTCATATCCTCCGACTCGTAGGTGCTCACATGAGTAGCCGTACCGGATGCGGTCTGACTGTAGACGCCGTCTTTCACCATCCACTGAGTGCCGTCGCTTGTCCAGTTCAGCGCGACGGGGAGGTCGAACCTTTCATACCTCGACGTGGCCCTCACGAGCTTGCTGTTCTGGACATCGAGGCCTCCGAGGCTCGTGAGCGCCCGCACGATCTCGTCTCTTGCGAGGTCTTTGTCCGCTACTTTCGCATCGAACTTCGAGGTCGGGCTCTTTACCTTTTCGACCATGGTGGAGAGCAGGTTGCTGTCCGCGTAGTAGGCTATCTTCGCAAGGTCCCGCGCATCTATCATGCCGTCTCCCGTGAGGTCTGACCCCATCGCCTCCTCAAAGGTGATGGTGTGGAACGCCGACGCTGCTGTCCACAAGGTCGCGATATCCCGCTCATCCGCAACACCGTCTGCGCCCGTGATGTCCCGGTAGTCCCTCACCGACTCGGCGATATCGATCTCATCCTTCCCATCGATGAAGCCGTCTCTGTTCACGTCGGCCCTCGAGATGTATTCGATCGCGTCGAGGATTTCGCCGAGGGCGGTGAGGTCCCTTTGGTCTACCACGCCGTTTCTCGTGACATCCCGCCTCACTGATAACTGACTACTATAGTCTATGGTGGTCTCCGCGCCTTCGATGGTGCCGTTCCTGTCCATATCGAGGAGCACCAGGTCCCTGTCGTCTACCGCGCCATCCCAGTTGATATCCGCTTCCTCGAGCAGCTTCTGGGCATCGACAAAGGCATTGACAATCCTGCCGTCGTCATAAGAGTAGATCCCGTCGCCGTTTACGTCGTATTTCGGATCGACTGGTACGGTGTACGACAGGTTGGCCAGCTCGATAGCGATCCTTCGTGAGCTCGGGCAGCGCATGACAAACATGATCGTGTGTTCCCCGCTCGGGACATCGATGACAACGGAGGCCTTCGTGGCGGCGCTCGGTACCGCGCCCGTCAGCATCTCGCCGCTCTTTATGCCGTCGACGAACACGTCGAAGGAGAGGGCTGCGAACTCCGCGGCCTTCACGTCGAAGTTGAACTGATATCGTCCTTCTTTCTCCAGGGTAAGCTGGTATGCAAATGAGGATTCCGGATAATTGGTCACGAGTTTGCCGCCTTCTGCCTGGTAGATCCTTATGAGCCCTCCGGCGTCGGCGACGTCGAGGTTTACCCGCTCGAGCGCGACCTTGGACCACTCGTCGTAATCTTCGCCGTCGACCACGCCGTCCTTGTTCACGTCTGCCTTGCTCACGACATCTTTGGACAGGTAGTACTGCGGCAGGTCGACCTTCACGTAGGCATTCGCCGGCTTTCCGCCCGTGACGATCTCCCTCACGATCGTCACGTCCTTGTCATCGACGACCCCGTCGCCTTTCACATCCACGTGGTGAGCGATCGCGTCCTCGAGGAGGGCCGCATCCTTGTAGTCGACTATCCCGTCTTGATTGATATCGCTTGCGACGACCTCGGCCTTCGACAGCGGGAGCGATGCATAGCGGGACTCGATATCCGCGAAGGTCTTGAGGTCTGCCTCGTTGACCCGCATATCGCGGTTCAAGTCCGCTGCCAAGAGGGCATCCTCTAACGGCGCGAGTTCGGCCCTCGTGGCGACCCCGTTGAAATCGCGGTCAAACCTCATCGCGAGGTTCCTCTTCACGATCTGAGGCAGGACGACGGCTTCCAGGTATTCGACGTCCTTCGCATCCATCTTTCCGTCGACGTTCAGATCGATTATGACAGGACTATGCGGAATGATGTCGTCCCGGTACTTCACGATGTCGGCATTATCGATCACCTCGTCCATATTGAAGTCGTACTTGATCCTTTCGAGCTTCTGCCTGTCGGCGATATCCCATATGAGGTTCAGGTCAAGCTCGTTCGTGAAGCCATCGCCGTTCACGTCAACGGGACGGGTGCTGAAGGCAAGCGCATCCTTCTTATCGACCTTGCCGTCCGGGTTCTCCGCATTCCCCGTGATGTCTGCCCGCACATCGAGGATAAGCTGCCGCACCAGGTCCCGCTTCATAGCCTCAGGTATATAGACCGTTTTGCCATTGACCCTGTTGTCCGCATACTTCTCGTCGAGGGTGAGGCTCGCGATATTCCCCGTGATCTCATAGATGAAGTTGCCTATCTTCACCCTCTTGAGCTGTCCTACATCCGCGCTCGTGTACGCATGCCCGTTCCCGTCATCGAATCTGAATATGCCGGCGCTGGGCTCTGTCACCGTATAGGTGACACCGTTCACCCTGATCGTGCCGCCCGTTCCCGTGAATTGGAACTTCCGGGCGAGGACGAGGTTGTCCGACACATCTTTGGAAACGCTGTAGCTCGTATGGGCTTCGCCGATCTCGACGGAGTCTCCCACGCATGCCGTGTAGGTCGCGCCGGGACGCGAGGCGGTGGTGAGGGTATAGGTATCCGTCCCGTTAAAGGTCACATCGTATTCGACTCCATAGAAGGTGATCTTCCCGCCTTCGGATTTCGCTTCACGCAGTTCGAGCCCACCCAGGTCGAGGTCCACATTGGTGGCGAGGCGGTCCTCATAGACCGTCTCATCCTGGGCATCTACATACCCATCCTTATTCGCGTCGGCCGCAGCGAGCTCCTGCTGATAGAAGATCTCATCGGAGAAGATCCTGCGGAATGCGTCCTCAAAGGAAGCGCCTTTACCTTGAAGCTCCCGTATGCTCTTTGAATCACCGGATATCCTCTGCGCCATCACATCGAAATCGTGTTCGTCGATGACGCCGTCCTGGCTCACGTCGAACTCCGCGAAGGTTGCGAGGGCGTCGTCCAGCTGCGCCGTATCCTTCTCATCCACCCTGCCGTTTCCGTCCGGCTTCACCGAGTAGAACTGGCTGTAGAGCTTCACGAGCTGGCCTTCTACCGGGACGCTCACGATACGCCGCGTGAAGATGAGCTCTCCGCTCGCGTCGGACGTGATCGTGTAAGTATCCTTTTCGACCTGAAGTGCGTCCGGGCTCTCGGAATGGTATGTAGCCAGATTCGTAGAGAGGCTATATCGGCCGTCGGCGCGGGCGTGGAGAGAATAGGTGATGCCGTCGTCGAGCGTTACCTCGGTCTTCCCGCCTCTCGAGGTGAACTGGATCGGCCTGCCTTTCGTGTCTTCCGTGAGCGTGATGACGTTGGTCGCGGAGTTTCTCGAGATCGCATAGTCCTTCGTCCCGATGGTCACCAGCTTCCTGTCGTCGCCGACAGATTCATATCGGTTGAACCCATCGCTGAACGCATACTTTCCGGTGAGATAGTCATAGGTGACGATGTAGTAGACGCCCGAAACCTCGATGGGCGTCTCCTTTGGTATGGACACACATTGTTTGGCGAGCTCGAGACTATTGGGTTTCGTCGTGATCATATAGGTGGTCTTGCCTATCCTCAGGGTGCCGTCCGGATCGCTCATGTAGACCAATAGAAAGACGGTATCCTGGAACTTGTACACGTCGCCCACCTGCGTGATAGAGTATGTCTTTCCGCCAAGCTGAATGCTGTCTTTGGTGTCGTTCGACGTGAACATCGTCACTTCCTGCAGCGTGACATAGTCAACGTCATTCACCGTCTCTTTGGTTATCGAATAGGTCCTCGACGGGTCGCCCGTGATAGTGACGCTGTGCGCGCCTGCGGCGAGGTAGCTGTGGTAGACGGTCTGCGTCTCAATGCCCGCCACGGTGAGGATGAAATCATACGTCTTGAGGCCCCTCTTCACGATCTTATAGGTCTTCCCGGCCAATTCCACGATGCCGTTGACCGCTGCCTGGCCGCTCCGGCGCTCCGCGAGGCTCAGCTCTTTGGTCGTGTGGTCGACGGTGATATCGTAGAGTATCCCGCCCTCCAGCCTCACCGTCGCCAGAGGTTTGTCGCTTGAGTAGGTCCATCCGGTCGCCTTATCCAGAAATACGTAGAGCTTCTCGTTGTAATCGTACCACCAGGCATAAGTGGTCTCATTCACCTTGAACTCCTGCCTGAATGAGAGCATGGTGGACTTATCGTAGAGCTGCACTAATTTGTAGCCTTTTGTCACCTCGTCATCGGTGACGGCGAACGTCATGCCGTCGATATGGATAAAGTTGGTCGCCGCGAGAGCGGTGAGCTGGTAGACCGTGGATTCCTTGAGCCTGTGGCTCTTATAAGTGGCCTTCCCGTCTGATACGAAGTAGTCTCCTGTATCCGGATCCCTTGTCACGGTGTAGAGCCTCCCGTTCAGCCTCACCGCCTGTAGAGCGATGGGTGCCGATGTGTCCTGAACTACTTCCACAAGGTCGATCTTTCCTTTTTCGCGCGGATTATCCTTTATCGCGTATGTGACGCCGTCCACCGCGAGCGTCTCTGTGCCTTTCGCCTTCATAAGTCCGTTCTCGAAGAGCTCGTAGGAATTGTCGGCCTTCTTCACCACGTCATAGATCCTCTTCCCTAGCACGACGGACTGGTCGATCTCCTGGTCCACGGTGACGGTCTCTGCCGTGCCGTACGTCTTGGAGAGCTGTACCCGGTGAGCAGGGGCGTTCAGGGTCACAATAGTGTACCCCGCGGTGCTGAGCGGCGTGCCGTCGGTTACCTTATTGAAGTGGTACGCGGTGTCATAGGTGACCTTATAATCATCTCCGCTCGACCGTATCACCTGGAGGGCAGTGTCATTGACTACCGGCTTCGTGATGAGCGTAAGCTCGATCCCCTCAGTCGTCTCGGCAATGCTGTACGCCTTGTCGTCCACCGTGATGGAGGTCGCGGTCGTTCCGGTCGTCGAATAAATCCCCCTCGTGACCGTATAGGACCCGGCGCCGTTATTCTTCACCTCATACTCGGTCCCGTTCACGCATATCACCTGGTCGGCCACCTTCTGAGAGGTGTACGCGAACGACGGATCGACATCGGCCGGTATCGTCTCCTGCAGTGTCACGTCTCCGCTCCCATCCTCTGTCACTTTGAACTTCCCAAAGGAGAAGTCGATGACCTCGTCGGGACCGTCTATCTTCGACTTATATTCCCGAGTTCCATCGATAAACGTGTGGGTCTCTCCGTCCTCATTCTTCACGACCCTGTAGCGCCTCCCCGCGGTCTTGATATCCTGGTAGTCCTGGACGAGCTCGATGACCTCATCGGCCACGTGGCTCGACCTGGAAACGCTCGCCGACAGGACGATGTGGCAGCTGTCCGCGCTCTTTGTGATATCGTACGTGTATCCGTTGATGACGATGGAGCCTCCCCGTTCGTCGCTCAAGATCCCGGTCGTCCCTCTCGCGAGGGTATAGGTCCCGTCCGGATTTGCCTTATAGAAGTATTCGAGCCCGTCGACCGAAACGATGCCGTCCGCAATGGTCTTCGTAGCGGACATCTCCTTAAGGGACGAGAGTGCCCCTGCGGCCTCAACAATCTCAAAGGTGACGCCGTCTATCACCACCGCATGGGACAGGGAGTCGCTCGTATAGGCTTTTCCGGTGGCGGTATTCGTGAACTTATAATCATAGGCGGCAATCCTTGTGAAGCTGTATTCCGACTCGCCGACAGTCACTTTGCTGGCTACGGGCGCAATGGCGAGCGGCGGTGTTCTCGACAACGAGAGCTTATCCGCGACCTCGGCAATGGTATAGGTGATGCCGTTGAGCTTCACCTTCTTCGTGTACGGGTTGGACCCTGCCGTGCGGACTCCGTCAGAGAACAGGTACCTCTCCCGCTCTCTGTCCTTTGTCACAAAGTACTTCACCCCGTCAACCTCGACGGTCGCGATAGAGAGGAGCGTGCTCTTCTCGGGCACGTCGGCGATGGTGACAGCGCCCGTGATCGGATCTTCCGTTACCGCCACCCTGTTCCCGTCGATCGTGACTTCGTCTATTCCCGGTTCGCTTACGAACGACCTCGACCCGTCGTTCACGATGAACCTGCCCGCGGAGTCCTTTGTCACGTTATAGAACTGGCCGCGATAGACAACGTTCTTGCCCACGAGAGGCTCTGATTCCGCATGGTGCTCCGCGAGCATCGCCTCACCTGTGATGTTGTCTATCACGATGTCGAAATCTGAGCCCTTCACCTTTATGGTGCCGAGCCTCGGACCCTGGACTTTATGCGAGGTCCCGTCTCCCACGGTATAGGTCGTGTCTCCCGTGATATCAGCGCGACGCTCCTCGTCGGGATTGACGGCCAGATTGACGAGCGCGATGATCTTATCCATCACGTCGAGATCGCCCCTCGTGATCTTCCTGTCGCCGTCGAGATCGACCGCGCTCATCGCCTCGGCGTAGTACGCCCTGTCGAGGATATCGACCTTCCCGTCGTCGTTGAAGTCGAGCAGGTATCTTCCGGAAGAGTCCTTCTGCATCATGAGCTCATTTGTGTAGAAGTACCCCACATCCCTTACTCTATCGACGTCATTTTTCTGGTCGTTGATGAAGGACGAATTGAGCACGCCGTCGTTATTGTTGTCGTGCCTGACGATCGTCGCCGCGAGGATATCGGCATCCTCGTTCGAGATCTTGCCGTCGCCGTTCAGGTCCATCTCGGGACGGTACTCCGGCTCTCCGAACCTCTTCCCCGCATATGACCGTATGAGGTCCACGTCGTCGATGTCTACCCCGCTGAGGCCGTTCACGTTATAGAGCCGAATGATATCTTCCAGCGTGTCCGCATCGTCAACGCCTATCCTCCCGTCCTCGTTCACATCGAACTTGGTGAGCGAGAAGCCGGTCTTGTTGAGGAAGACCTCTCCCACGTGGACCGATATGACGTCCGACAGGTTCTTGAACTCGAACCGCACCGTGTGCACGCCTTTCTCAAGGGTGACGAGGCGCGAGCCCTCAAGGTACCTGTTCCCGGTCGTCCCGTTCACGCGTACCGTGGTCCTGTAGACGCCGTCGATGTACACGGCAACCACGTACTGGAACTTATCGGGCAGGAAGCCGTTCTGATAGCTCTTCGCCGAGAGCCCGACATAGTAATCGCCCGGCGTATCCGTGGTAAAGGCATAGGTAAGAGACGCGTCCTGCGTCTTTGACCAGACCGTATCCACGGACTGCGTGAAGTCTGTCTTCACGTCCGCGCGGGCGGCGTGGCGTCTCCCTTCCATAACAGGACCTTCCGGCCATAACGTCGACGGCCTTGTCTCATAGGCGCCCGGCCATATGAGCTCGTACATCCGCCGCACAAAGTCGACATCGACCGAATCGACTATTCCCGCTCTATCGATCTCAGGATTGAAGTTGAACTTGGAGTAGTTGGCCCAGCTGTAGAGGATGAGCGCCTTGTCGGCATCGTCGACCACCCCGTCGCCCTCCGCCTGTCCATCGCCGTCGACGTCGTTCACGTCAGCCTTGTCGCGCGCCGCAACGAGGTCGAACCCCATGTCGTTATATCTGTAATAAACGTCCATGATCTCGGACAGTTTCTTGAGCCACTCGGCGTCCTGTTCGTCTATCACCTTGTCATCGGTGAAGTCGTAGAGGTACTTGCCTATCGCCGCATAGGCGCGCCTGAACTCCTCGACCTCGCCCTCTTCGATGTACCCGTTGTTCATCATAGACCCGGTCTGCGAGCCGAATTCTCCCATAGGAGTTGCCCCTCCCGACCACTTCGTATTCTTTCTCTCATCGAATTCGAGGGCCTTGTTCTGGAGGTAGGTATTGTACGCGTAATCCGTGATCCTCCTCAGGCGCTGGAGGTCTGCGGGGCTTCCGATATAACCTAAGTCCCTTAGCCTCAGGATCTCCAAGAAGTTGTCGTAATCGTTGAAATCTATCACGCTGTTCGCATCGATGTCGGACTTGTTCATGTAGGCCTGCCTCGTGATATTCACATCGATGACCATTGCATCCTGGGAGTCCACGAATCCGTCGTCGTTCACGTCGGGTTTCAGGATCTCCCGCAGAGAGATCCTGTCCTGGATATCCCGTGATATCTCGAAGACCCTGCCTTCTATCTGGACGAACTTCCCGCGCTTCTCGCTTTCGTACGACTCCTGGGTGAGGGTATTGGAGAAGAGGAGCGTGCCGTCCTCTCTCCGGTCAACGGTATAGGTCATATTCTCGAGGATGACGCCGCTGCCGAGAGGAGACCCGACGATGAGCTTCCTTGTCACCCGTAAGTCCTTCGTGACAGGGTCCAGGGATATGTCGTAGATGGTATTATCTAAATAGACG
The DNA here is from genome assembly GCA_964354545.1 of uncultured Planctomycetia bacterium. Taxonomy (GTDB): domain Bacteria; phylum Omnitrophota; class Gorgyraeia; order 2-01-FULL-45-10; family JAHFGN01; genus CAYHAE01. The sequence continues at coordinate 34,676 of CAYHAE010000003.1, read as the reverse complement.
GTGGTAAAGGTACCCTGCACAGGAGACGCCCCATCCTTTACGAACTCATAGCCCAGATCTCTCCTCGTGATCTTGTACGTGGTGCCGTCCAATTCCACGATCTGGTTATAGAGCTGGGTGCTCTCTTGAGGCTTGAGCCTGAGAGTGGCGGCATTATTGATGGGGTCGAGGGAGACGAGGAAGACCCGTGTCCCAAAGGATATCGTATTATCCTGGTTATTCACCGTGACCGTAGACCCTGCGGCTTGGCTTATCTTTGTGACGGTCCAGGCACCGGTCGTGCCGCCTATCTCATACAACAGGCCGTCCATCTCCACGACCTTCTTCGCAAGCGCCGTCGATTCCCTGTCAACAGGGGAGAGTTCGATCATTATACCCGAATCGAGCCTGGTGACCTGGTATTTCTTGCCGTTGATGGTGACCGTCTTATTGATATTATCTATCTCGCTCACCTGAGACGTCCCCTGCACTGCGATGAAGTCAAAGTCATAGGTATGCGTATCTCCGTTGAACGCGGCAACTACCTTATAGACGACATCGTTGATCCAGACGTACTTGTTTATCTTATCAACGACCCCCTCCTCGTCCTCTTTCCCGTGCACGCTCACCTCTGTGAGAACAAGCTTTCCTTCTACCTCGCTCATCGCATAGAGCTTGGTGCCCACGGTGACGATATCCTGCACGTTGTCCACAATGGCAGGCAGCCCGCCCGTGCTCTGCTTTGTGAGGCTCCAGTCCTCGCCGGTCTTGGAGACAAGGTGCCCTATGCCGTCGATCGTCATGATGCGGTCACCAGACGCGTCGTACTTTGTCATGGTCGGGATGAGCATGATCTTCCCGTCAATGCTCGATGGCACTATCGAGTAGACTATGCTGCCCACGGTCACCGTCTTGGCAGGATTGTTCACCACTGGATCAGGGACGCCTGATTTGAGGCTCGCGAGGGAATAGTTGCCCACCGTACCGCTCACACGATAAGCAATGCCGTCGATCACGATGTCCGAGTACGCGCTCTCGGTGCCGGCATCACGCATCTCCCGCACGCTCACATAGCCTTTGGAATCCACGTACACGCTGTAGCGGACCCCTGCGATATCTACTTCTTGGCTTATGCTCGTGGTGGTGTAGGTGCCGGTGATCTTCGAGAATACGTGTTCCGCGCCCGCCTTTTCTATCCTGTAGAGCTCGCCCTGGACATTCATGAACCTGCCGGCCTTCTCCCGCGCCGCATCGGTCCTTCGCAGCAGTTCGATGTGCCGTTCAGGGTCTACCGTGACTATGTCGTATGTGGCCGCGCCCAGCGTCACTGTTCCCGCGGCATTGTCGACGGTAGGTATGGGCGCGGTGGTCCCCACTCTCGTAAGGGTGTAGTTCCCCGCGGTAGGCTCACCAACGGTATAGAGATATCCATCGATGGTGATATTCCTTGTACCGGTTACTTGGGTCCCGGGGTCAAGCTTGTCCTTCAGGACTATGGTCTCCTCGACTTCCTGTATGAGATAGGTGGTGCCGCTCACGATGACCTCGCTGCCTGAGACGGTCGCGGGCGGCGTACCGCTGAACGTGTAATTTCCGAGCGTAGGCTCGGTCACGGTATAGACGTTTCCTTTTATGAAGATCGTTCTGTCGCTCGTCGCATTGCCGGTATTTTGGGTTTCGTATAATACGATGTTGTTCGCCGCATCTTTCGTCACCATATAGCTCTTAGGCCCGAAGGCGATCTTCTTCTGGACCGTGGTGCGAGGGACGCTCGCCAGGTCTGTAAAGGTGAATTCGTTCCCCGCTTCCGTAACAGAATAGAGGGTCCCGCCTATGGATATGTGGATGCCGCTCTCCGTCGTGTACGTCGCGCCTACCGTCTGCGCATTTCTAAGCGGTGTGTAGATATCGAGGTCGCCGGAGTTTACCCTGCCGTCGTTATTGAGGTCCGCCCTCACATCATACTTCTCGTCTTCCACTATGACCCCGGTGATCTCGACGGAGGCGTTCGGGTTCTTCCACTTGAACCGTATCGTGTGTTCGCCGTTCGTGAGGCGGATCTTGACTATTCCTCTCTGAGATTCCAGGTCGTCGGCGCGGACCTCGAATTCACCTGAGGGCAGTGTCCGTCCATCGATATAGACCTCGAAGAGGTAGGCTCCGTAGTCGCGCGGGACTCTCCCCCTCGCGTACAACCCTATATTGTAAGTCCCTGTGCCTTCTATATTATATTCATAGTCGAGGGTGTAATTGGCGACCCCTCCGGTGGAGTGGAGCGATGTCTCCGACGGCTTGTCCGAGACCGCGAAACCGTCCTTCGCGTGGAATTGATTCGGCGCCTTAACCGGTATTGCGAAAGAACCGATGGCGCTATTGATGATGAGGTCGTCGCTCGCATTTACTAAGTTGTCGCCGTTCAGATCCGCCTTCATCACCTCTTGGATTATGGTCGTCCCATCCTGTGCTGCCACCACCTCATAGACCTTCCCGTCCATAGTAACCCTGTTCTTGGAATCGGTGGGCCCGAACAGGACATATCCATCGGTCAAAGTATACGTGCCGTCCGGATTCTTCAAGAGATACACGTCGAGGAGTCCGCTCCTCGTGAGTGTGGTCTTCAGGATGTCCTGCGATGAGGGGACGAGTTCCTGGAACTTCTTGAGGTCATCGCCGTTGACCTCGTTGTCCTTAGTGAGGTCGAGGTTAGTATTGAAGCCCGCGTCACCCAGCTTTGTCCCCAATCCGGCTTTTATCAGCTCCGCGTCTGTCGCATTCACCGCCCCGTCGAAATTCACGTCCTGGATGAGGTGCTCTTTGAGCATCGGCGCGCCTTGGGCATCCTTCAGGATTATATAGTCTCTGGTGTCTATGGTGACGAGGGAACCGTTGACTGGCAAGGACACAAGCGCAGTGTCGTACACTGCCCAGGTTCCGTCAGCATAGGCCTTGAGGTAGTAAGTCTTGGGTACTCCAAGCACTTCCATGGAGAGTTTCCATGCGAGCGCCTCGTCCGGGACCGCATTGTGCCACGCGATGAGGTCGGCCCTGTCCACGATCGAATCGCCATTGAGGTCCGCGTACGGTTCGATCGAGGCATCGCGCAGGTAGACGCTCTTTACGTCTATCTTCGCATCATCCTCAATGCCGGGTGCCTTGTTGTTGACCTTCACGGTTATGGTATGGGTCGTCCCTGCCGAGAGATATATGAACGTCTCCCCGCACTGCTCTTTCTGGTAGTCGTAGTCTACTAATAAGCTCCCCTCCGCATCTCCGTCGACCTTGACGAGGATATTGAACTTATCGAATGGCGCAGTTGCGCTCGTCCCCTGGACACGCATGCCGAGCGAATAGTATCCTGATCTCGCTACCTTCACGTCAGTCCACTCTACCCCCACCTCGGTGCTGTAGACAGGCGTGATCCTCATGGACGAGAGCGCCATGGACGCTTTCAACGCATCGAGGTCAGAGCCGTCGACGATGCCGTCCGCGTTCACATCCTCGGTCGGCTTCTCCTTCATCCCAACGGTCCCATCGACGTTCTCCTGGATGATGTACTTCTTGCTGAAGAGTTCAACGATATTCCCGACGCTCCGCGTCGGCTGTGCCTGGTCGTTGTAGACAAGGTAGGAGCCGTCCGGATACGTCTTCACGAAGAGGTCCTTATTCGCGCCGTCGACACTGAGCACCACTTTTCTCATATCGAGCTCTCTCGGAGCGCTGTCCTCCCATGCGATGAGGTCCTTCTCGTTCACAACCCCATCTCCTGTCATGTCGCACAGGATATCCTGCCGCGAGTCTCTCACGGAGAGAGCGACTATGCCGAGTTTCGCGAGGCCTCCCGACTCTTCGCTGTTCTCCCACTCGAGTGTCAAATTATTAGCTCCGGCTCCCATCGGCACCCCCTTCAAGAGCGCTTTCGCCGTCTGGCCGGCAGCAGGTGACCTGATCATGTAAGTGCCCAGAAGCCCGGCCTCGCTACTGAGCTTTACTCGGTACGTGTAGTTATTCAGATCGAGGGCCGTTGGATTAAGTATGGTGACCTCCACATCGTACGTTCCTTCTGCGTATGTGTTGAACGTATAGTTGATCGTACCGTCACCGCCGTCTTTTTCGGTGACCATCGTCGAACCGTCGGCTGCGGTGGTCCACGCATCTCCCGCTATCGAGGCATAGTCGATGCCTTCGTAGCGCCCAGAGGCCAGGAGGCTGTTGATCTCGACGTACATCTGGTCATAGGCCGTCACGAACCCATCGAGGTTCGCATCGATAGGATTATGCTCTTCCAGTGTGAGCGCGCCGGTCGCGAAGTCTTCCCTTATGATATACTCTTTCCCTCCGAGCTGGACGAACATGCCGTCGGAGTAGCTCGTCGCGACCTTCTGCGAGAGGCTATTATAGAAGGTATAGGAAGGCGTATCGGCCATCACCTTCTCAATGTAGTAGGTAGTCGGCCCTATAACGAGAGAGGTCATGACGCTCTCTTGCGGGGCGCGCTTCTGCCATTCGACCATGTCATCGGAATCGACGATGCCGTCGCCGTTTGTGTCGCACCGGGCGTCGACCTCGGCGCTCCTGAGCGCGACAGACCCGAGCTCTAAGGCGGCGAGCTCGTCAACGACCATTTCAGGGTTATCCCATCTCAGGGTGATGCTCTGGAATTCCTGGTCCGAGTCGAAGGTAGCAAGGCCTCGGGAATAGGCGTCGTTGGTCGCCTCCACCTCGATCTCACCAATGTCAACGCCGTTGCTCGCGGTCGCGTATATCTTGTACGCATAGCCTTTCGGGAGCGCCTCGAGCGAGCCGTTCTTCACAAAGACCTCGAGTGTATATCTGCCCTTCGAAGCCTGACCAAAATTATATGTCATGGCGCTCGGCGCATCCTTCTGTCTTACGAACATCGACATGCCGTCTCTGGCCACTTCCCATCCCGTACCCTTCGTGGCGTACTCGACCGCTATCCTCTTTGCCTGGAACGGTCTCGCGTTTGTAGCGATGTATGAGCCGTCGTCCGACGTGATCGCACCATCGAGATCGGTGTCTGCTTTAAGGGCTTCCTTTAAGGCGACCGCTCCGGTCGCGGCATTCACCATTACCTCATAGGTAGTGCCCTCGGTCGCGAGCGCGGCTTTCGCGTTCACATACCGCTGGCTGTAATATTCGGCGCTCGCCGACTTGAATACGTACCACTCGCCGAGCGTGGAGATCGTATAGTCTGTGGTATCCAACCGTATCGCCATCGGGCCTGTCGACGTGCTCGCCTCGAAATCCCTCGACAGGAGGATCCCCTGGCTCAAGCTGTCTTCCTGTATCGTATAGGTCACGTAGTCGCTCCCGACGAGCACATCCTCGAGCGTATTCCCCACACTCGTGTAGACTTTCGGGTCAATGTCCGCGTCTTCGGTGAAAATATAGTTGGGACCGGAACGGGATACAAAATAGGTGCTGTTCGCCATCTGGATGGTATGCTCACCGTCCTTCACCTCGCTCAGTATCTCTTCTCTCTCGAAAAGCTTGATCCATCCGGCCACATCCCTTGCCTCATATGCCTTCGCGCCTATGAGCACGATGTTCGCAGGCTGGGTGGCGCTCGCCTTCGCCTCGCCTACCGTCACGAGCCTGGAATCCTTGGTCGTCGTGTAGAACTTTCCGTCAGGCGCGATGAGGGTGAAGGTCCCATCGAAGTTGAGCCGAACGGCCCAGGTCTCGGTCGTTCTATCCGGCTTCGTGATGAGCACGTCTCTCATATCGGCAGAATCTGGCCGCAACTGTTGCCATAGCGTCCAATCGCGGACGTCTACATCGCCATCGCTATCGACATCGGCCCGCGCATCGAGGCGGGAATCTCTCAGGTAGAGGCCCTGGAGTTCCAGGCGTGCCTTTTTACCGGATTCGGCATCGTTCTTCCACGAGAAAGTGACGGTGTGCGTGCCTGCGTCAAGCTTCCCGACGTTGAGCTTTACTTCCTTCAGTTCGGTCGAATGAGGAATGCGAATCGTCTTCGTACTTTGTCCGCTAACGGAGACATCGACCTCGAACCTGTATCCTGGCAGGGATTGCTCGACCATATCTTTAAGGAAGAATCCGAGAGTATAGTCTATAGTCTCGTCCGCCGTTTCGATCTTATAGCTTATAGAGGTGTTCTCGAGGGCTACGACTGCGCCATCCGGCATTATGAGCCACTTCGACTGACCGGGGATGCCAAAGCCCGAGTACCCTTCGATCGCATCCGTGCCTTTGAGTCCCACCGAGTAGAACTTCATGCTGTCTTCTACGAGGGCCCTGTCACCGTAATCTACGAATCCGTCCCAGTTCGCATCGGAGGCGATGTGTTTCGTGAGGGAGACCTTGCCGCTCGCGTCGATCGGTTTTATGATATAGTCTTGTCCCTTGAGCGTCACGGCCTTGCCATCGAGGCTCGATTCATACGACTGGAGAGACGGAAGCGCATTGGAATCCCAGAAGGTATACGTGCCGTCGAAGTGCTTCATCACAAAGTACGCGTCGCTCCCCACCGGGACCTTCTGGGAATCGGCTTCCTTAGGATTGTTCAGCTGCCACTGGATGAGGTCAAGCCTGTCGACGACCATGTCACCGTTCAGGTCGCAGAACGGATCGAGACGGACGTCTCTCAAGTAGACGCCCTCGAGCTTGAGGGACGCATAGTGAGCGGCTACCCTCGACTCATCCCTGTTGGTCCACTGTATACTGACCGTGTGCGTGCCTTTAGTGAGGTGGAGCCTTGTGGTGGCCGTCGCCATAGACGTGTTGCTATAAGGTACCCTCATGTCCTTGGCGGTGAGATTTGCCCCTGTCGGGTCTACTATCACGCTGAAGGTAAAGTGGTAATCCGCGGGGATGTCGCCGAAGCCTGAGATATCCTTGGCAAGGGCGCCGAAGTCGTAGATCCCGTCATTCTCGATAGTGAAGGTATAATCGACGGATCCCGCGCCGCTCGTATTGATGAGAGATTTCCCGTCTGCGTCCGCGGCGTATTGCCAATCGCTGCTCGACCTCGCCGCGAAGTCAGAGGCGTCGTGCCTCACTGACTGGAACTGCATGTGTGTGCGGATGTAGACGAGGTCGTCCTCGTTCACCACCCCGTCCTTGTTGACGTCTTGGAGGAGGTAATTGACGAGGCGTATCTCGCCGAGCGCCGTCCTCACGATCTTGTACTTCTTGCCGTCTGCCACCTGGACCATGTTCGTCTCCGGATCGCTCTGGTATGGCACGCCGTTCTGATCCACGAGGGTGTATGTGCCGTCAAAGTTATCGAGCACGTAGTACTTGGTCTGGGCCGCATCCTGCAGCGTGACGAGGTGGGTGGCGCTCGTGGAGGCGAGCTGGGCCTTGAAGAGCTCGACATCGGACCCGTTCAGAGTACCGTCGATATTCAAGTCCGCGCCGACTGACGACAGGTAGATGTCGCTCGCGTCTATCGAGCCCGCGCTGCCCGTGGAGATGTTTATCAACCGCACGTGGTGAGAGCCTTGATTGAGGCGGAGCTTCAGCGCCCGGTCCACGTAATCGAGGTTGTTGACCGGTATCGTGATATACCCGTAGAGCGCGCCGTCGACGTAGACCGCGACATCGAAGTTCCCTGCTCCCGACCCGAGCCCCTTCGCGGACAGTCCGACGTAATACTCGCCTTCGTAGGGCAGCTCGAGGTCGAATTCATACGGAGTGTTCCTCGCGAGCACCGTCGACCCGCTAACGAGGTGGGTCTTCGGATTCACGAACGCGTCCCTGAAGATCTTCGCATCGCGATAATCGACCTCTCCGTCCCTGTTGAGGTCTGCGGAGTTGTACTTCACAAGCTTCGTGATGCCGTTCCCGTCTGGGCCTGCCACGAGATACTTGTTCCCATCGATCGTCACGAGCTTCCCGGTCCAGTCAACAGGGTAGACTTGTGCATTGTCCCGTATTACAAAGGTGCCGTCAAAGTTCCTTACAAGGTAGTACTCTTTGTGCCCTCCACCGTCGAGCTCGAGGTCTACGGGATAGACGTACGAAGAGATCGCCCTCTCGGATTTGAAGATATCGAGGTCTGCAAGATCCACGAAGTGGTCACCATTGAGGTCTCCTCTCCTGTCGGCAGTCCTCACAAAGACCTCCGGTATCTTCACTTGGTCGCCCGTGCTGGTGAGGACGAACTTTATGTCGTGGGTCCCCGCGCCGAGGGCTAAAGTGATGAAACCTTCCTCATACGTCATGTTGGGCACAACCTCGATCGTCCCTGACTTCACGACTTCTCCGTCGACATAGACGTCGAAGGCGAAGAGGTGGCCTTCTTCCGGCAGTTGGGCGGCCGCATTTGCCACGAAGAGGCCTACTTCATAGGTGGCTGTACCCTTTACGTAGAACGAGTAGACGAGCGGGTCTCCCGAGCCCTTCAGCGCTCTCCCATCCACGACCCACCCCGAGCCCTTCGATACGTAATCGATCGCTTCCTTTCGTATCGCAGGATTTATCACGCCGTTCGCGACGACCGTCCAATCCACGCTGTCGATGACACCGTCGTTCGTCACATCAGCGGCGAACTTCTCGACGAGCCGCACCTCGCCGTCCGGATCCGGTCCGAGGACAATGTAGGGCTTCCCGTCGGCGAGTCTCACGATGTTGGACTCAGGCGTCGTAGAATAGTCCGTGGATGTGCTGTCGGTGAACGTGTAGGTTTGGTTGTCTCTATTGTAGTGGACGAAGTACTCGAACCCGTTCGCCCTGAGAACTCCGTTGGCGATGGTGTTCGACGTGGCAGGCGCCATCTGGAAGGCGAGCGCGTCGTTCGCATCGACGATGCCGTCGCCGTTCACGTCCGACCTCTGGAACTGCGCGAAGAAGACCTGGGCCTCCCTGAATTCAGCCAGGTCAGCACTGTCCACTTTGTTGTCCCGATTGAGGTCGGCTTCCTCATTGAAGGTGTACGTCTTGACGAAGACATCCTTCACCTGGAACGTCGTCGGTATCTTCTCTTCGATATCGAGGTGCGTATGGTCTTGGTTTTCATACCTTATGCCGTCCTTGTCGAGGTCGTAGGTCACGTACCCGGTGTTCTTCCAGATAAACTCTATCTGCTTCTGTCCCTTCGTGAGATAGACCTTCTTCAAGAGCCCCTCGTTATACTTGAACGCGCTCCCGAGCAATGTAATAGTGCCCTTGCTCGTCCCATCCACCTTCACCTCGACCTCGTAGTTCCCGCCCTCAGGTATCGTCATGAACTCCTGGGCCCTTCCCGTGAGGCCGATGTCGTAATATCCTGCGGTAGGCACGTCGAACGCATAGGTGAGAGAATAGCCGGAGACGCCCTCGGTATACTTTGTGTACATAGTATCCTCGTCCTGGGTGAACGCGGCGCCCCTCGTTGAATAGTCTTTCGCGAGGACCTTCGTGCGGATGGATCCCATCGCCCGCGAGATGATCACCTCGTCTTCCACGTCGCGTACGCCATCCCCGTTGATATCGCCCTCTCTGAGCATGATAGCGAGGTCGTTGATGATGTCAGCATCCTGCGCATCTACCGTAAGGTCGCTGTTGATATCCCCTGTGGTGCCCGCGAGTATCGCGTACGCCCTCTCGAGGACGTTATAGTCCCAGTAATCTATCACGCCGTCCCTGTTCACGTCTGCCCACCGCTGCTCTTCGGGAGGGATCCTGTTGAGGAATAAGAGGTCGGCGATGGACTTCTGTATGAGCTCTTCGTCATAGTAGTCGAGGACGTCCTTCTCCCTGCCTTCGCGGAAGACGTCGAAATCGGAGAAGTGCTCCGGGTCTATGCCTGAAGGCATGTCCTTGATGTCGAAGACGCCGTCCCTGTTCCTGTCGAGCAGGTCCAGGAGCTGCAGCGTCATCTTCAGGTCTGCCATGATCCCGAGCTTCTGGTAGTCCTTATTTCTCGTCCTCTCGAGTTCCGCCTTGAGCGCGTTGAGGTTGTTCCAGTCGAGCTTCGCATTGTAGATCTGGTTATTGACGATCTTCACGATCTCATCGCCATTGACGTCGAGCATACGCACCCTGTTCATGATGGTGATATCCTTGCTGTCGATCTGCTTGTCCTTATTGAGGTCCGTGAGCCGGTAGTCCTTCAGCGCCTGCTGGTATTCCTTTATATTGCCGAGGGCCTCGATGTCCTTGCTGTCGATCTTCCCGTCTCCATTGACGTCGACGATATAGTAGAGGGCGAGCCTGAACCGTTCGTAATCCTGCAGGTCGATCGAGCCGTTCCCGTTGAGATCGAGGTATCCGGGCACGCTCGTGGGCTGCGCGACCTCGCCCGTGATGATCGATGTGAGGGTATTGATATCCGATTGTTCTACGACACCGCTCTTGTTGAGGTCACATGTTGAGCGTACCTCGATCTTATCGACGGCGATCGGCTCATCGATGAATTCGACGCCAATGGCAATATTGTCGCCACCGTAGCTAAGGGAATCCATCCTATCGTAGAGTGCCCCGTAGATCTCTGTCTCCACCCGATCGTCGACGCCGTTCGTGTTGGTGTCCTGGAAATCGAACGTGGTCCCCGCGATGTCGAGCCTGCCGTAGAGGACCCATTCTGCCACATCCGGGACGCCATCGAGATCGGAGTCATAGTCGAAAGCAACACCGTTCAAGTCGGTGCCTCCCCACATCGCCTGCTCGAGCCCGTCGTCGACGAGGTCTTTATCGGCATCGGCGAATGTCCTTCCGCCGTAATATTTTGCGAGGATCTTCTCCATGATCTCCGGGATACCTGTGATGCCGTACGTCCTCTCGAATTTTACCGAATAGTTCCCGACGCCGAGGTCCAGATTGAACGTGCTCGTGTCCGTGGTATAGCCTGAGCCGTAGACCATGATCTCGCCTTTGTCAACGCCGTTCACGATGACCCTGAACCTGTAGACCCCGCCTCTCGTGAGCGCCTTTCCGTCTGAACGCTTTATCGTCAAATTGAGGTCGTAGTTCCCTCTCTTCGTAACCGCAACGCTGTACGTCCCGTCGGCCTGGGCGCTGCCTCCGTCGATGGTGATCGAGGCCAGGCCGAGCATTCCGCCAAGCGCTGTCACGTCGGCAGTCGTCACTGTGCCGCTCAAGTCCACATCGGCCGTCTTCTTCTTGAGGATGAGCTCTTTGAATATCCTGAGGTCATCGTTGTTCATCTCGCCGTCGCTGTTGACGTCGACGTAATAGGACTTCAGGCTCTCGAAGAGCGCGATGTCTTTATCGTCGAAGATGCCGTCTTTATTCACGTCGGACCGCGCGACCATCTCCGGCCCGAGGCTCTTGTGCGTTATCTTAAAGAGCATGTCGATGAACTCAACGTCGCTGTCCATATCTTCCGGATCGTCGTATTTGAGGGAATCCATCGTCTTGTTGAGGTTTCCGTAGATCTCAGTTTCGACCCTGTCGTCGACACTGTTCTTATTGGTGTCCTGGAATCCGAACGTGGTCCCTGCGATATCGAGCCTGCCGTAGAGGAGCCACTCGACCACATCCGGAACGCCATCGAGGTCTGAATCATAGTCAAATTTGCAGGCATTTGTATCGAGACCTCCCCACACCGTCTGTTCGAGCCCGTCATCGACACCATCGCCATCGGCGTCAACGAACGTCCTGCCGCCGTAATACTTTGCGAGGGTCTTCTCCATGATCTCCGGGATACCTTCAATGCGCACGTTGCCGTCGTCGTTCAGGTCTATCCTGTATCTGAGGGCATACTCGATCGCCTGCCTCGTCATCGGCATCGCGCTGTACTTCTTGAAGATGTACATGTCCCTGAAGTCCCTCTGGCCGTCTTTGTTGTAATCCTTCACTATCGGCGTATTCCCCACGGTATCCATGGTCGTGAGATACGTGTTCAGGGTGCTCACAAACTGGTCCGGGTTGGCCCTGAAGTCCGCAATGGTGAAGATGCCGTTGCCGACGCGCTGTATGAAATCGATGAGGAGGGATGACTCGACGTAGATCTGCCTGTCCTGGAAGTTCACGGCGCCGTCGCCGTCCAGGTCCGCGTACCTGAGCAGGAATTCCAGGTCCGCCTTGTCGATCTGGTCGTCCGAGAGTTTTTGCTGATAGTATGTTGAGTTCCCCGGGAGCGTGGCGTAGTCCTGGATGAACTGTGCCAATGTCAACTTCAGCTTAGAGGTGATGAGGGTCCCCGCATTATTGAGGATATCCATGACGCCCTGTATCGAATCGACATCGTTCGTGTCGACGGCCCCGTCGCCGTTCACGTCGCCGCGGAGCTCGTTGGATTCATTTCTGTAGAAGAGGCTCACGCTGTTCGCGAGCGCATCGTAATCCCGCTGGTCTACAACGCCGTCCGGTACCTCGCGCGCTCCCGTGACGTCCGCAACGTTGTTGCCGAGATAGACTACCATCGCCCTGTCGCGCTCGTCGATCTTCCTGCTCTTGTCGATGTCGACCTCGTTGGAGAGGTCGTTCAGCTTCTGCAGGATGTAGTAATCGTGCGCGTCGATGACGCCCGAGCCGTCGAGGTCGAGCGGGAGGGTGCCATCTCTATACATCTTTTCGAACGGCACGAGCTCGTGTATCTCGATGTCCTTGAAGGAGGCGCGCGTGTTGCTGTCGGTATAGAGCGCCACCTTTCCTAAGGCGAACGACGTATCGGTGACCACAAGGATCCTCTTGTGGTTCACGTAAACCTCGAACCTGTCGCCTATATTCTTCACCGTGACGTCATACCACAGGTCCCACTGGATCGGGATCTCTTCGTAGCCGAGGATCACGATCCGCTTTGCAGGCTCCTGCTGCGCCATATCCACCTTCCTCATGTAGACCCTGCCGTCTTTGGGGTCCATAAGGAGGTCGTAGAACTTGTCGACGCCGTTATACTTGAGCATGATCCCGCCCTTGGAAGCCGTGGCAGAGTCGAACTTGATCTTTCCGCTCACCATGGAGCTCTCGAGATCGGCGGAGGTGAATTCGTTCACGAATCTATTGGATCCAATCTTCTCCTGCCGGTATTCTCCTCTCTCAGCGATCCAGACGCCTCCGTCGTTGTGGGCCACGAAGTTCCCTGCGACATCCCTCGTCTGGGCGAGGCCGATAGTATACCCGTAGTGGGTCGCCCTGAAGCTATCGAACCACGCGCCCGTGTGCGGCGCTGTCACGAGCCCGACTTTTCCTGTCCGGAGCGTGTAGTCGTTCACGTCGATATACTTCACGTCGTTCACGTAGACCTTGAGGATGTTGTCGGTCGCTTTCACCTTGAACGTGAGATAGGGCTCCACCTCGTTCTCCGGTATGACGATCTCCCGGGTCGCGAGGGTCGTGGTGGTGAGGCCTGCGGTCTCCACGAGGGTCACGACTGCCTTGTACGATTGGCTCACGGGATAGTATTCGACGATATCTATGAATGCCTCATAGAAGCCGATCGGATCCCAGACGTCGTTGCTGTTCCTGTCAATAAACGTCTCTCCCTCGTCATACCTCTCGTTGTGATTGGCGTCGTTATAGGCTTCTGCGTCCACCAGCCTGAATATGATCCCTGCCTTCTTTGACTCGGTGTTATCGAACGAGATCCTGGTGCTCACCGTCCCGTTCTCGAACAGCTTGGCCATCGATTTGACGTCGATCATATGGGCCATGTCATCGGCGGCCTGCTGATGCAGCTTTTCGCCCTCGATCGTCCATGCGCCTTCATCGGCGAACGTCCGCCAATTGTTGAGTGCCGCAGAATTGACAAAGTTCTCGTTCACGAGCTCTGTGAACATGCACTCTTCATCGATGGACGTGGGTGTGAGGAGCGCCAGGGCAGCCGCTGCCTCCTGGAGCGTCAACCCGATACCCGTCGGTATGTTCGCATCCCACCATGCGTCGTTGAGGTTCTTCATGAAATCGGCGATTGTAAGGTCTTCGTTATCAACCTTCCCGTCGCCGTTGAGGTCTATATGGTACAGGACCGCCGTCCGGACGGCCTCCTTGTCGAGGTCGTCGATGAGCCCGTCCTTGTCCGGCCTGCCGTCGCCGTTCACGTCCACCGTCCCGGTAATGTCCGCCCGCGAGATGAGCCCTCCGTATCCCAACACATCGAGCGTGAGGACCGGATCTGAATAGATGGAATCGAATAGCCCTTTCAACTTAGTGATATCAGCGGCGTCAACGACACTGTCGCCGTTGATGTCGCACGCATTGTAAAGTCCGTTCGCCTCGAGGAGGAGATTGATGTCGGCGTAATCGATGACACCGTCGCCGTTCACATCGCTGAGCGCCTTCTCCTGCGGCGTCACCCTCAGCTTGTAGTACAGGTTCCACATCGCGGCCTGGACCAGCGCGGCATCGGTCCTGTCCACTGTTCCGTCGTTATTGAGGTCGGCCCTGATCGACTGCTCGAACGGGGTCTGGTCGATAATGGTCCTGATCTCGTCCCTGTCGGCGGTCGTGACAAAGGTATCCCCGTTCACGTCTTTGAGGGCGTTGGGTCCTACGGTAATCAGCCTCAGGCCCTCGGCGTCTATGTAATCGACGGTTCCATCGCCGTTCACGTCCGCGGCGGTCGCATAGCTCGACCGGTCGAGGCCCTGCCGTGCGATCACCCCTTCGACGATCGCCCTATCGGCGCTATCCACCACTTTGTCGTTGTTGATGTCAGCGACAGAATTGACGTATATCTCGCTTGTCTGCATCTTCTTATCTTTATCTTCCTGCCTATATATGGTCCTGAACTCTATGATGTGCGCGCCCTCGCTCAGGGCAATCCTGAGGGAGCCTGTCTCGTAGTGGTCCTTATCGGCAGTGACGATGAATTCCCCGGCGTAATCAGAATCTATCCATACCCCGAACCTGTAGATGCCGTCTTGAGGTATCGTATTCTCGTATCCCTTCACCCGCAACCCGATGTCATAAGGACCGGCCTTTGCGACGGTAACGCTATAAGAGAAGAAGCTGGAATCGAGCGGCGTGACGATGGTGGACGCTACCTTTCTCACCGCGCTCGACGAGAAGGTGTCGATCGCCGCCTTCGTGAGCGACCGTGCCCCAATGAGCGAGTTCACAGTCGCGACGTCTAATATCCCGACGACCCTGGCCCTGTACGCGAGGTCTTCGACGATCTCTAGGTCAGTCGCATTCACCAGGCTGTCGTTGTTTATGTCCTGGTAATAGCGGGCGATCTCCCAGTCTTTATTATCCACATTACCATCGCTATTCACGTCCGCCTTTCCGAGCTTCTCCTGGGTGAAGACCACCTTCTGATAGGCAGTCTTGACGATGGTGGTGGCCCGGTCCAGGTCCGCCCTGTCGATGATGCCGTCGCCGTTAAAATCGGTCGCGAGGTATTTCTTCACATCGGCAAGGAAGAGGGCGACGTCGTCCGCATCTATGTAGCCGTCTGCGTTCAGGTCCGCATCCTGTATCTGGCCTTTCTGGACATCCACCCTGAAGACGTTCCGTGCCAAATTGCTGAGGTATTCCTGGTCCGACCCCATCGAGTAGTAATCTCTCAGAAGGCCAAGCGCCTCCTCGAGGTCGTCAGAGGTGATGTGTCCGTCCCCGTTCAGATCTACTTTCACGATCTCCTCAGGCCTTATCTGTCCCACCTTGTAGAGGAGGTCCAGGATGGCGGTGAGCCTGTTCACGTCGGTCTCGTCTATCTTCATGTCTTTATTGATGTCTCCTTTGCCGAAGACCGCGATGCAGAGGGTGAGGATCGCGAGGTCCTCCTCGTCCGATACGCCGTCGTCGTTCAGGTCTATCGTGTCTTTTATACGTTCGAGGACGCTCGAATCGGCCTTCATCGGAGGAGTCGTGTTGAATCCGAGGTCCGCGAGGATAAGGAGCGCTTTCGTGAGGGCCTTGATCCTCTGCCAGTCGCGGGCATCGACGCTTCCGTTCCCATCTACATCGACATATTGGTTGTAGAGCTTGAGCGCCATGAGCCTGTCGTACTTGTCGATCCCTTCTCCCCGCACCTTGTCGAGGTCCATCCGGTCCAGGTCGTATGCGACGCCGAGTTGCACCTTGTCCGCGAGCGTCGCGAGTTCCTTTATCCTCGCCATATCGAGCGCGTCCGCCTTGTTATCCCCGTTGAGGTCATAGCGCGAGAGAGAGAAGTTCTGGATATCCATGAGGGTGATCTGCCCGTTGGAGACGGAGTAGCACTCGGCGATGTACATGAGCATCTCCTTGTCCTCATCGGATTTCATGCCGTTATGCGTGACGTCCGTATTCGCAAGGGTCTGGATGCCTTTGAGTATGGAGTAGTCCTTCGCATCGACGTCGTCCTGGCCGTCCAAGTCGTAGGTCAAAGATTTGGTCCAATAGATGTAATTGAGGTCCGCGTCTGTCGTGATCGAGATATCGTCGAAGGAGACCTGGGACGCATCGGTGAATATCCGCACATCGCCCTGCACATAAGTCGTATCGAAGGTATCGATCTTGAGGCTGCCGTTGACGCTTACCTTTATGTGGTCCCTCTCCACCGTCACTCCCAGGGTGTACCAGATGTCGTTCTCGAGCTCGAACCCAAGAGGAGTAGATGCGAGCTCAGTGACAATGTCCCCATCTCTTTTCGACAAGATGACCTTATTATCTCTTATGTCGGCCGAATAGTAGTGCATCGAGTCCTGGACCCTGAACCGTATGCCCGCGGCCTTGGAGAACGAATTGAATTTCATCTTCGTCGTGATGCCGACGTCGACCCACGTGCCGAAATATCCGGTCTCCATATACGCGGGATGGAGCGCGTCTTCCTGCAGATACGCCCCGTTCACCACCTTCCAGCGGCCCGTGATAGGAGTCCATATCTTCGAACCGGCTGGGGAGCTGAAGTCTTCCTTTATCTCGGCCCTATAGGACAATCCCGTGATGCTCGGCCTCACGTTCGGCAGCATCGCGAGTCCCTTCACGATCTCGCTCTCTTGGATCGTCTTCGGAGTCGCGTCCTCTACTATGTCTGCGGTGAGGTCATAGGCCTCGAGGAAGGCGGAGATGTTCGTGAGTATCTCGATATCCGCATCGTCGACCAGATCGTCCCCGTTCACATCGAACCTCTTGATCACCGTCTCGAGGGCTTCGACGTCCCTATCTCCGACCACGCCGTCTGCGCCGTCCTTTCCGTCTTTATCCACGAGGTCTGCGAGGTCGTACTCGGTAAGGTCCAGGTCGAGGTCGACAATGTGGGCGTCGATGATGTCGACCCTGCCGTCACCGTTCAAGTCGACCCTGTTGTGGAGCGCTTTCACGAGGAGGTCGTAATCGTCCTGGTCGATCTCGCCATCCGGCTCACCCGTGAAGACAGGGTTGCCCGCATCGTCTAATATCGTGCACGGCCCGTCGGATACCCCTCCTGTGATATCGAGCCTCTCTATGTAGATCCTATTGTCCGGGTTCGGTTCCTGCGCATTCCTGCTGACAATGTCCTGCATCACCCTCAGGTCGAGGTCACTCCACTGCCCGTCCCTGTTCACATCGATCCCGTACTTGAGGGCCTCGAGGAGGAGCGCCTTGTCGAGCGAATCGACCATGCCATCCCCGGTGAGGTCTGCCTTCGTCAATACCGCCCTGTCGACCTTGAAGAGGTTGTAGATCTTCTCCATCTCGGCGTAGTCCTTGGAGTCCGTCTTTCCGTCTCCGTTGACGTCGAACTCCCTGAATAGGTCGATGTTCTTTTCTAGGAGCTGCCAGTCGGCGTCGTCGATCTTCCCGTCTGCGTTGATATCGGCCATCAGCCTCTCCTCGACGGAGATTGCGTAGCCGTTATATTCCTTGATGTCCTTGATGAGGTCCACGTCTTTCTCATCGACTTTACCGTCTTCGTTGACGTCGACGAACCTGACGAGCATCTCCTCTGCGAGCGTGATGTCCGTCTCGTTTATTATGCCGTCTCTATTCACATCCGCCGACTTGAGCCTGTCCACCTGATAGATGGAGAGTATCACCTCTTCGAGCTTCTGCACGTCGTCCTGGTTTATCCTGCCGAGGATGTCGTTGTCGATGTTGTACTTCTCGGAGAGTACCGCCAGTTCTCCCGGATCAGGAACGTCGAGTGAGTCGACGTCGCCGTCACGGTCGATGTCCCGCAATGCGATCTCTGCGATCAGGAGGTCCTTGTCCTTTACGTCCACCCTCCCGTCTTCGTTGAGGTCAAGCTTGTGCACCTTCGTGATGACGTCGCGCACGAGCTGGAGGTCCGATGCGTCAATGCTCCCGTCGTCCGTGATATCGCACTTGTTCCGCATGAAGAAACCGCTCACCTGAACGCTCGAGGCCTTGGTGCGGTCCTGCTTATCGAGCGCTGCATTTGCCCACACCAGCCGGACGATGTGGTGGCCTTCGGAGAGGTTCACCCGTATCGAACCTTCTTGGTACTCGTATTTATCTCCCTTTATCGTCACGTCGCCCACATAGGCGTTGTCGACGTAGACGTTGAAGAGGTACGAATATCCTATGGGGACCGCCTCGGCATCGTTGCTGCGGACTGTCAAACCGATATCGTAGATACCCTCCTTGAACGGCGGCGTGTGAGGCAGCCCATCGGGCGTCTCATAGGTGATGTAGCTGTTATTGGTCCTCGAGTAGAGCGTATCTCCGGACGCGGCCTGGAAACCTAACCGCCCGTAGAGGACCGTCTCCGTCGCTTTGCGTATCACGGAATAACCGCCCAGCGCGGCGCTCATCAGGAGCTCGTCGTTCGCATCGACGATGTCGTTGCCAGCCTCGTCTTTGTTACCGTCCAGGTTCGCCCTCTGTATATCCTTGTCATAGACCGCCTCCGGCACAAACGCGAGCTTGATGATCTCCAGGAGTAGCTCCACGTCGTATTTATTCACCTTCCCGTCATTGTTGATATCCATCTTCTCGAACGTCTTTATCGCAAGCTGCAGTTTCTCGATATCGTCGTCCTCCACGTAGCCGTCGCCGTCGATGTCTTTCTCGGGCCTTCCCATGCCGTACTTAAGGGCGTCGATCACGGTATGGATGAGCGCGACATCCGCATCGTCGATAGTGCCGTCATTGTTCACGTCGACGGCGTGAGAGATCGCATTCGCGAGTATATCGCGGTCGAGGACATCGACGATGCCGTCACCGTTCAGGTCGGCCCTCTTCACCGATTGGGGAGATATCACCTGGACATCCTTCAGGAAGCGAAGTATCCTGTCCATCTCCTCGAGGTCTTTCATATCGATCTTTCCGTCAGCGAAGATATCGCCGTTCTTATATACGTTGATGAGCCGCGCGAGGTAATATTCGTCGTACTGGTCGACGACGCCGTCGCCGTTCACGTCCGCGTTCTTCTTATCGTCGGCCGTGATGTGGTACGAGAGGTACTCCCGCACCTTATCGATACGCCGTGCATCGAGCTCGCTGACGAAGCCGTCGCCGTTCAGGTCGATATAGGAGCTCATCACCTTGTAGAGTTCCTGCACGTCGGCACCGTCAACGACGCCGTCCCTCGTGAGGTCCTGGGCGGAAAGGTCCTCGAGCGGTATCTGTTTATTGGTCTGGATCGCGTTATAGATCGTGAGGATCTGCTGGACGTCCAGCTCGTCGACCTTGCCGTCCCTGTTCAGGTCGAGGTCCCTCTGCGAATAGAGGGCGATGGACGCCTCGAGGAGGCGCACGTCCTCGCTGTCGATATTTCCATCCTTGTTGATATCGGACGCCGTTATGTCCTCTTCGGTCACGCCGAGCTGAAGGGCGCGCAGTATCCTCATGAGCTCATCGGCGTCTTCCGAATCTACCACGCCGTCCTTGTTGAGGTCCTGCAGCTCGTTCAGTATCTTGAGGAGCATCGCCTTGTCCGACTCATCAACCTTTCCGTCGTTGTTGAAATCTGCTTTGTCCACGATCTCCTTCTTTATGGGCTGGTGCGGCCCGGCGTCTCCCGATCCGTTTACGTAGTCGAATATATTCCTGATGTAATCCGCATCCCGCTGGTCCACGCCCGGAATACCGTCCACATCCGCATTGCTCAGTATCTTGAAGAGGTCCTGCCACATTATTATGTCCTTGCCCGTGACCTTGCCGTCCCTCACAAACCTGCCTTCCTCGTCCACGATATCCACCTTAGTGATATCCGTATCGGTAATATTCAGGCTTATCGCGTTGAGGACCTCCACGATCCTCGTGAGGTCCTGGTTGTCGATCGCATTGTCCTTGTTGACGTCGAGCGCCTTCAGGAGTACTGTGTTTATCTCCTCCTTGTCCCTATGATCTATCACTCCGTTCCCGTCTACGTCGGCCCTGTGCAGAATGTAACCGCGCGGGATCTGGAAGACCTGCGTGCCGCGCGGCACGACGCCTATGAGGTTGCCCTTCGAATCAAATGTATAGTCCTCGAGGTTCTGTACGTACTCCGCCGTGATACCCCTGCCCTCGAAGTCAAAGTTCAGGAACGCGAGTATCTGGTTCACTTTCCCCACCTCGTAGTCCGTGATCTCACCGTCTCCGGTCCGCGTCAATTTCACCGTCGTTTCAGCCGCGAACGGTATGGTGGTGGATTCGCCGAAGACCGTCACCTGGCTCTGTCCCTTGGCCCAGGCGACCGGCGCATAGACCAGGCTCACCGCTGCGATGGCGCCGGAGACGCCGATGGTGACATTGGCGGCCCTTCCGTCCGCGAACCTCGCGTTGGTCGTCTTAGTGCCGTCGGCGTTCGCGATCGCGGTGCTGTTGCCCGTGTTCAGGTCGAGCGAGGTGGTCGTCATGTCCGCCGCTATCCAGTCGATCTTATAGATATCTCCGCTCGCGTTCTTGTACACCCTTGTCTGTATGCCGCTCGTGTGGGCGATCGTATAGCGGAAGTTACCGCCTCCCAGGTCCTCCTCGGTCCCGCTCGATTCCGCTGTCTCGCCCTGTATGAATTTCACCGAGAGCACAGGATATGACATGAGCAGCTCACCCTCAATACCCCTCTCATCGGTCTTGCTGAGCGTGATCTGGAGGACCGAGCCATCGAGGTTGCGGACCGTGGCCGTCGTGGTACCGTCGCCGTTGTCCACCACGGTGCTGTTCTCTTCGCTGAGCACCGTGTCTATCGTTGCGCCGGAGGGGAGCGTAATGGAGACCTTCGTCACAGGGCCGTTCCCCGGCATGTCGCCCCTCCTTACGAAATCGACGTAGCTCCTGAGGAGGGTAACGTCGGCGCTCTCGATGCGGCCGTTCCCGTCCACATCCGCATACTGCCGCATCCAGGGATCGAGACCGAGCGCGAAATAGTCCTTTATCCTCGTCATCATGTCAAAGTCCTGGGTGGTGAGCCTTCCGTCAGACGCCGGGCCGAACTCTCCCGTGAAATCGAGCGTCGCGATGACGCGGCCTGCGAGGTCAACGTCCTTTTGGTCCACTTTCCCGTCCCCGTTCAGATCGGCGGTCCTCAGTTCCGATATGCTCACGTCCGGGTTCGCCTGGAAGAAGTAGTAGATATTCTCGATCGCCGTGACGTCATCCTGGTCGACATCGCTGTCTCCGTCGACATTGGCCTTATTCGCGATCTCCATCGCCTCTGTCAGCAGCGTCTCATCGGCCGAGTCTACATCGCCGTCTCCGTCCAAATTTGCCCTCAGGAGCTCGTCCTGCTTCACGTCGAGCCTCATGAACGCGAGGATCCTGTCAAGCTTGTCTATATCCTGTTCATCGACTATACCGTCGTCGGTAATATCGACGTAGTGGGCGATCGTGGCGACCATCTTCTTCTTCTCCTCCTGGCTGATGAACCCGTCGCCGTCGATATCTCCCCGTGCCAGCTTATCCTTGCCGTACGTCTTCTGGAGGCTGATGTAGGTGAGGACGTCCTCGAGCCTCGCGGCGTCCTGCGCGTCTACCCTCCCGTCGCCGTTCAGGTCCTTGAGGGCCCTCGCGGCGCCATCGATCAGATCGACGTCCGTCTGCGCGATGGCGCCGCTGCCGTCGAGATCCGCATTGAGGAGCTGCTGCAAGGTCACGTTATTGTTGGAGAGGAGGTTGATTATCTGTCGTGCGACCTCGAAGTCAGCTGTGGTGACGATCTCGTCCCCGTTTAGATCGACCCCGATCTTGGAGAGGGACTTCGCGAGGGCATCGCGGTCCATCTGGTCTACGTATCCGTCGGGGACGCCGTGTTCGCCCGTGATGTCGCCGACCTTCGAGTCGATGAGGTCGAACGGTATCTTCGACTGGAGCTCCAGGTACCTCTTGATCTCTATCCACGTGACGATGTCTTTGTTGTCGACGGTGACGTCGAAATTGATATCTGCGCCGGGCAGGCCCATCTCGATCGCCCGCGCGAGCGCGTCCTTATCGGCCCGGTCGACCTTTCCGTCCTTGTTGATATCGGACTTCTCGAGGGAGTCCTTGGTGATGTGCTTGGCGATGATCTCCTCTATGATCTCGATGTCCCTCTCGGTGAGGCCGCCGGCCTTATCCGTATCGTATTTGGACGAGGACTCTATTGCTTCTTTCAGCTTCCTCGCATCGTCGTAATCCACGTCTCCGTCCTTATCGATATCGCCCTGTTTATTCTCGATCCATGAGAGCTCGACACCCATACCCATCGCATACTTGATCGCCTTCAGTTTATCGAGATCGGATGCGTCAACGGCAGGGTCTGTCCCGTTGTCGCCGTCGAAGTCCTTCAGGAACCCGATATTCTGGTCAAATAGATTATAGTCGTCCCAGTCGATATTCCCATCCGCATCAAGGTCGCCCCTGAAGACGACCGGCAGGAGGTACTCAGGTATACCTCTCTGCCCCCAGCTGATATAGTTCATGAGGTTGAGCATCCTGCTCTTATCCTCCACGGTATTCTTCAGGTCGCCTGTGATGTCATAAAGGTACTGGACATCGATCGCGCCTTGCAGGATCTCCCAATCCCTCCTATCGATAAGGTCGTTGCCGGCCGTGTTCTTATTCCCATCGACATTGGCCCTCCGGATCTCATCTTCGTACGTACCGAAGCTATGGATGTAGTTTATCTTGTCCTGCAGCTGGCTGTCGGTGAGGCCAAAATCGGCCTTAAGGGCGAGTTTTTCCTGGTCTTTATCTATCCGCCCGTTGCCGTCGAAATCGTAATTCTGCAACAGCTTGTTCGCGGTGTCGTACTTGAGGAAGTGGATGATCATATCTATGGCGGTTGCCCCATATTTGGGATAGAGGCCCGAGGTGAGGGCAACGTCGATGGCCCACTGGAGGTCCACCTGGTCCTTCGTGTCAAGCTTTCTGTCTCCGTTCACGTCGGCCCTGCTGATCTCCGCATCGGTGAAGATCTTCACCCCAAATGCCCTGCCGAGCACGACCACATCGAGGCACGTTTTTTCTTCGGTGGGCCTCAGATAGCCGTCCTTATTCATATCGAGTATCGTGATCTTGTCATACGCCTCATAGAATTTGTTCCAATCCTCCCGATCGACCCTGGTGAGGCCTACCTCTTTATCCGCGTCTGACTGATAGACGTCGGCTCTTACGAAGTTCTCTTTGCTGATGCCCCTGTCACCCTTCTTCTCCTGGTAATCGTTCACGATGTGCCTGAGCCACGCGAGGTCATCGGCATTGATCGCGTCATCGCCGTTTATGTCATACCTCTTATCATACGGCAGAGCGCCTGCGCCTGTGTATCTGGGGAGTATATCCGTCTCGAACTTCGTCACGTCAAGATCGTCCACGCTGCCGGAGCCGTCCACATTGGCCCTCACCATCTCGCCCTGGTCTATGTA
This sequence comes from uncultured Planctomycetia bacterium, assembly GCA_964354545.1. Classification (GTDB taxonomy): domain Bacteria; phylum Omnitrophota; class Gorgyraeia; order 2-01-FULL-45-10; family JAHFGN01; genus CAYHAE01. The sequence goes on along the minus strand of CAYHAE010000003.1, from coordinate 11,073 downwards.
CTTATAGATGAGCATGAACATCGTCATGTCGTCCTCATCGATGTTTGAGTCCCCGTCCACATCGTATGTCGCGACGTCGGTGCTCCTCGAATCGATCGCCTGCCGAAGGACGACCTTGTCCTTGTAGCTTATGATCCCATCGTCTAATATGTCGGCCGCGTTTTCGCGGGAACTGACCGAGATGTTCGGGGTATCGAAATACAATACCTCGAGCCAGCCGCCGAGCGCGGCGTTGTAGATCGCGTCGAAGACTCCCTTGTCGGCCGAGTCGATGATGCCGTTGGTGTCGAAATCGGGCATATTGCCGATATAGTACATGAACTTGTCGACGTCGGCCCCATTCAGTTCCTTGTTCCCGTCGATATCGTAGTCTGACAGGTTGCCAATATTGATCTCCTCTTTCGTCCTTAGGTAGTACATCATATCCGCGATGATCCCGACATCCTTCGTGTCGATCGCAGCGTCGCCGTTCAGGTTGCGCAGATACTGCAGTGCCAACAGATATGCGTCCTTATCGAATGCGTCCACGATCCCGTCCTTCTGCCCGTCAGGTCCGGTGATGTCCGCCCACGCGACCTCTCCTTCCGTGAAGTGGTATTTCTGGTTCTCGATGATGAGCTTGATCCTCTCAACGTCAGCGGCATTCGTGATGCCCTCGCCGTTTACATCGTGGTCTGTGAGCACGGCGAGATTCTCCAGGAGCATCTGCAGGTCCTGGTCGTTCACCTTTTCATCGTCGTTGAAGTCCGCCATCTTCAGGTCCCTGAAGAGCCTCTGGAAGTTCTCGCGTATATCCGTCTCGATTGTGCCGTCGATCCTCTGCAAGAGCTCTCTCAGATAGAATTTATCCGCTTCATCGACAACGTGATAGCGGTCGCCGTTGAAATCGGCCTTTGGCTTATTCTTGTTGGGGCCGTAGAGGAGGTCGAACGCCTTCGTGAAGAGGTTCACGTCCGCATCGGTGACCTTTGTATCGCCGTTCAGGTCGGCCTTTCTGATATCCCCGGGGATCGCGATGCCGTAGCGCCGTACATACTCCAAGAAGGAAACGATGAGGTTGATCCTCTCCACATCGTCATAGATGCCGTTGTGGTTATCGTCTTCCCCTATCCTGCCGTTTCCGTTCACGTCGACGAGCCTTCCCTGTACGCCTATGATCTCGAAGAGGTCCTCTGAGTCCACCCTTCCGTCTCCGTTCAGGTCTGACCTCCTTATCTGTTCAACGGTGATGGTCTGCTCTGTCTTGTCCGGCCCGATGATCTGCTCGACCTTGTCCACATCGGCGGCGCTTATGATGCCGTCGCCGTTCACGTCCCTCAGGGTCTGTATGATCCAGATCAACGTATTGACATCGTCATCGTCGAGGACACCCGTGGGCCCGACGAGGTTCGACCGTTCGATCATCGCGGACGTCACATCGAGCGACAGATACTCGACGATATCGCTCAGCATCTGCGCGTCAAGGTAATTTACCTGCGAGTCTCCGGTGATGTCCTTCAGGAAGCCTATGAGCTCCTCAAGGAGGAGGTAATCGGCGTAATTGATGATGCCGTCGCCGTTCACGTCCGCATGCTGCGCCTCATAGGGGCTCAGGCCAAGCCCCACGAGGCCCACGATGAAGTTCTTATCCTGATAGTCGACGACGCCGTCGCCGTTCACGTCCTTGTAGTATTTCAGGCCGTTGAGGTAATCTATCCTGTCCTGGATATCTACCGTCCCATCTCCGTTGATATCGGCCCCTTCGATGTCCTGCAGGCTTACCCTCAGGTTCGCAAAGTATATGATCTTCTCAAGCTCGGTGAGGTCCTGCGCATTGAGCGTCTTATCGCCGTTGAGATCGATAAAGCCCTGGAAGATATTGTCCATGATGAAAAGGTCGTTCATGTCGATGGTGCCGTCGCCGTTCACATCGAGTTTCTTGAGGAGCGCCCCGGAGAGGTTGAACTTCATGACAGCGGGACTTGAACCCTCATCAGACGGATCCGTGCCGAGCCGTATCTCTTCGCCGTCCGAGAACCCATCGCCGTCGGAATCCGCGTCTCCAGGATCCGTGCCCAGAAGATTTTCGTTCGCGTCACTTATCCCGTCTCCGTCAGCGTCAGTGATTGTGGGCAGCGGATACCGATCGGCCCTGAGAGGATCCGTACCCTTTGCAATCTCCTCATTATCGCTGAATCCGTCACTGTCCGTGTCGACGACTTCGGGATTGGTGCCGAGGGCGCTCTCCCTGATGTCGGTAATGCCGTCCTTGTCTGTGTCGGTCCTCGTATTCGACATCCTGTCGTGTGGATCTGTCCCGTTCTTCGCTTCCAGGATATCGCTCTCGCCATCGCTATCCGAATCGACCTTGGTCGAAGAATTGTCGAGAGGATCGTCCGGATCCGTCCCTTCCGCGACCTCCAGGGAATCCGAATAGCCGTCGACGTCTGAATCCTGCGACATCCCGGGCTTATCGTCGTAGTCGTGTGGATTGGTCTTATACGCAAGCATTGCGGACGACTCTTCCTGGTCGCTATAGCCGTCGCCGTCGCTATCCTCGATCGCGCCCAGTATGACCTGGAGGGACCTCAGTGCATACTCTATCTGTGCGATCATTTCTCGGCCGGCATCGATATTCGTCTGGAGAGAGCCTCTCAATTGTTCGTCGGAGGTGCGCAGGAGACGTCCGAGTGTGGCAAGCTTCACCTCCGCATTCTTGCGCGCTGTGGCAATATCCCCCATCAGCGCACTGAGTTGCCGTATGTCCATATTCGCCATGCCCTGCGCCATGACCTCGACGTTGAAGCGCAGGTCGGAGATATCGTTCGCAAGCCCCTGTGCCGCCTCGAGCACTCCGTCTTGCGGCTGGTACGGTCCCTCGCGGTCCGCAAGTATCACATTGAGGCTCGCGACAAAATTCTTCAACTGCGCGATATCGCTTTCGTACGCCGTGATCTGCGCGGATATGCTGTCGAGGGCCTTGCTCGCGGGCACATTGGACTTCAGCCGCTGCAGTTCAACGACTGCGCATTCCAACGACATCCTCTTCTCCAGCGCCTCATCGAGGAGGCCGGCCATGATCCCTGTATCGGTATCTTCTCCGACTTTCTGGATAACGATACTGAGGACCTCTCCCTTCTCATTTCTTATCATGGTCACCGAAGATCCCGAGGGAAGAGTCCTTGTAGTGGCGGCGCCCGTAGAGACTTGACCGAGGATGCTCGCTTCGGGCACAAGGACCTTTCCTTTATACAGCGCATTGAAGGCATCCCTCGTCGACTGCACGGGCTGGCCATTGGACAGATAGGAGACCTGTGAATCGGAGACGCTGGTCACGAGGACGAGGTGGTTATTCCCATCTTTATCCACGAGGGCTATGAATGGCGCCGGGATCGAAGAGATATCCTGGGCATTGAGACTGAGGCCCACGAGCGGTACCCCTTGGTTTCTCGACTCAAGGGACAACGCATAGAGAGACGTCTGGAGAGAGCCCTGTGTTTGGGACGTGATGATGCCTGCCAGGATATCCGTCATGATGGCAGCGGTCGCTATGGCCTCTGTCGTTTCCTGTATCCCCTTCTGCGTGAAGAGGTTCGACAGGACTATCGCCGCGCAGTTTACGATCTTCTCTCCCTGGGTCCCGAGCCAGGAGCCTATCTGGGCGGCCCCTTCGGTCAGGATGAGCGGGTTGGTCGTGCTCAAAAGCGTTATGACGGACTGGTAATAAGGTATGAGGTCCCTCAGGGTCTGATTTACCGGTGTGGGGCTCAGAGATTCCTGATATACATCATAGACCTTCTGGAAGAAATTCGTTACCGCGGCGGCGATCTGGGCATACGGCTCGGGGTCGAATGCAAGCGTGCGCACATACTCTTTGACCTGGTCAAACACCGTCTTCGTCACAGGCCAGCCAAATTCCACTTTGCTGCCCACGCCTCCTCCCACATCGCTCGCAAGTATGGTCGCGAGCTCATCCCACCCGTAGAAGCTGGATGTCGGGCTTTGGGATCGCGCGATCACGTTCATCGCCTGCATGAAATTATTCGCTGCGATGGCGGCGGTGTTCGGATTGCTTACCGAGCTGAAAGGATCCGTCCCTGTGTGCATCTCGTCGAAATCAGAGTAGCCGTCCTGGTCTGAATCGAAATTCGACAAGAAGCTTATCACGTTCTGTATGGTATCAACGTCGTCACCGTTGTATTCCCCGTCGAAATTGGTATCCGTGACGACATCGAGGAGCTTCTGCATATAGGCGACCTCGTCGTCGGTCACGTTGCCGTCGCGGTCGAAGTCCATGATGTAGTATCCAAACGTGTCCTTCTTGAACTTCTGCTCGAGGAGCGGCTGGTTCCCCTCCACGAACTGGAGCGCATTGATGATCGTCTCGACCATCTTCAGGTCGTGGTAGTCGACCCTGCCGTCCGGTACGCCGTTAGGGCCGGAGATGTCTGTGGTCGTCCACATCGTCGCGCTCTGCTTTACGAGCCTGTAGTCCTCGTAGTCCACAACGCCATCGTGGTTCACGTCCGAGAGCACGCTCTTCATGGCCTCATACTCCTCGTACCCTGCGACATCGGACTCAACCTGGTATCTGGTGACCGTCTTGATCCTCTCTTTGCCTTCGACCCCTTCGTAGTCGACGACATTGGAGACGAGCTGGGTCGTGCCGATCGTGTTTACGACCTTGGTGAGCGCGTTCGTGAACGTATCGTAGTTGAACGTGCCCATGCTCCTCACAGTGCCGTCAGACTTGAGGTACCTTACGAGCGTGATCTTCTCTTTACCGGGGAATCCCGTATACATCGTCTCTTGAACCTTCCACGATTCCGGCAAGATGTGATCCGAGAGGGCCGGCGGGAAGATCGAGCTGTCGCTATACGTGTTCGCATAGTAGATCCATTTATCGACGCTATAGAGTGGGGCAAATATATCCGCCTCGACCGCCGTCTTAAGGTCGTTATCGGTGTCATCCGTATAGTACGTCCCGTACCTGTAGAGGTCCTTCTCAGCAAATGTACCGTCGATCTCCTTGGTGAGTATGTACCAGAGCTTCTCTTGGTCCCGAGGCCCGGTAAAGTACATCACTTTTGTTACCGGATGACTGCCTAAGAGCGGCGGATACAGGACGTCGTTTCTCACGATAAATACCGCCTTAAGGGTATCGTCATCGTAGAGCGTCCTCGTCACGCCTCCCACTACCGTGCCGGTCTTGATCCCGTCAGCCGTCGCGACAGCCTGCGCGTCCGTCTCGCTGTCCTTATATACATACACATGAGTCGTCTCATCGATAAAGCTCTCTATCGCATCTATCCTCTCATTGCCCTCCTTGCCGAAATAGTGCGTCCTGTTCAGATAATCCGCCTGTGGGTCGAGGCTTGTCTTCGTATCGATCCTCCAGAGGGCATAGCCGTCTTTCTGAATATCGAAACCACCGGGGTTAGTCGGGTCGCTCGCCTTGTAGAAATAGATGCTCACTGAATTGAGCGAGGCATCCGTGTCATATCTGAATATTCGTGCGAGGAGCTCTTCTCCCAGGATGGGCGCTCCGCCGAGCACATCGCCGTATTCCGATACCTGGCTTAATATCATGAGCGGTTTCTTCTCCTCCTCGCTCATGCTTGCCTTAACCAACCCTATCTTAATGGGCCTGTACCGCTCCGTCTTTAGGAGCGCCCCCTTGCGGGGCATGGGTGTCGCTGCGATTATCGCGTAGTAATATATGTCCTCGCTCTCGATGCTCGTGCCGTCCATCTCATAGTTGGTCGCCTTGACTATCTTCTCCTCGCCCCTCTCGCCCTCATAGTACGACGTGGACTTCTGCACCTCTTCGTAAACGCCGGGCCCCGTGAGGTTCATGACGGTGTAGTCGATGGTGTCGAGAGCCTTCAGGAACGGATTGACGGGGTCCTGGACGTAATGGGACCTTGCATATGAGATCGTCCACGTCTTGAGCGCATCATCCAATGTCGCTGCGCCGGACGAAGCGACGAGGACCGGAGCGATTATGCTGATGTGACCGCGCGGCATAAGAGTGGGGCCGAGCCTCTTTCTGTAGGTCGCAATGGTCTTCCTGTTCTCCATTCCGCACATGCCCTCATACTCTACGGTAGAAGTCAGGCGCGCATAGTCCCATGTCATCCCGTTGTCGAGGATCTTATAGTCATTGGTTCTGTCCAATGTGTACCCGTCCACCTTAAAGGTGTTCTCCGTAACGCTCTGGAGCCGCCCGTCTCTCCAGTAGTAGATCCCTCCCACGGTCTGTTCGTCACCCGTCCTCCCGCTGCTGATTTCGATACCCTTCACGTACCTCTTTATACCGTTTGGATCGGCGCTGTAGGCGATGACGTAATCGAGGTCGCTTGCTACCCACTCTGCGTATTTTCTGGCGAACGGATCCGTGATGCCTGCGGTGGGAATATCATCTCCATCGTAATCGAGGTCAGCAAGGTCTGCGGCCCCGTTTCTGTTGAAGTCAAATAATGAAATACCGGTTACTGGAAGCGGCGCGAGGGCGTCATAGAAGTACTCCTGGATAGTGTCGGGTGTCTCGCCGTCGCTCTTATATGAAGTGACCCTAACGAGTTTTGGATCCGGCCTCACTGAAGTTTCGCGGGTCTCCGGCCACCCCAGGTTTCTCGTCCATCTCTTCTCGTACTCCATCCTCTTTATCAGTCTGCTCGAGAGGATATCGTCTATCAATTCCTGTCTCGCGTACACAGGGTCGACGATGCCGCGGGTCTCGTCCACGAGCCTGCCGGAGAGCAGGCCTTTTCTCACCTCTACGGTGTCCACGACACCGCGTGGGTACCAGCCAAACGGAGCCCATGTTAGGCCGGCAGCGTTGTAGCTGGTATAAATGGTGTACAACCCTGTATCATCGGTCTTGAAGTCGACCACGGTGTATTTCGGATGCGGGTTATACGGATCGTCTTTATACCACGTATACGTATGGAGCGAATCATCGGATACCGTATAGAATAATACGGGCACGAGTCTGGTGATTCCTGTATCGACGGAATTTCTCCAGCTGTATTTCGTCCTCACCACGGGAGGTCCGCCCGCGGCAATATCGCGCGGAGTGTTATTCGCCTCGATGTAATCGATTACCAGCTTCCTGAAGCTCGGATGCCGGTTAAATCTCATATAATAGGTCTTTGTGTGACGCGAATCGTCGGACTCCGTATGCCCGAGCAGGGTAACGGACCTGCCCGCTATCGTCTTCTGGACCCAGTTATTGGCGGTCGTCACCCGCATCGGTCCACCCTGTTCGATATCCTGCAGCTCGTTGTCGCTCTCGGAGTACTGCTTCACCCGCTCTTCTGGATTATTCTTGAACGGATCCTGCATGTAATACTCTACGGTCCGCTTCGAATCATTCGTTTCCGTCCAGTCGAGGATGGTCGCTCCCGTTGCAGCGTCCACATTCCAGTGGTATTGGGTTAGCACTCTCTCTCGTGGCGCACTGTATATCCATTCTCCGTAGAGGAAGTCGTCTTTTTCATTCTTCGCATCGATACAGTCTATGACCCGGGCCTCGGGATCGTCGAGTTTCGATAGGTCTTGGATGTAATCTTCTATCGTGCCTCTGGAATCATCCTTCACGATCCTTTTCACTACCCATCTCTTATCGGCCCCGCTAAACGGTTCATAGAAATAAAGTGCCGTTACCTGCGGCCCTCCCCCTTCGATCATGTCGTCCACCGTATTGGTGCTTACGCTCTTCAATATGACGACGTCCTCCTCATAGCGGCTTACGGCGTCGTCGATATAGACCGAGAAGACCTCGTAGACATTCGTAGGAGCATCCGGTTCCAGCGAATCATAGTAGATTGGATCGATGGTTGCGTATTTCGTGGTCGTCGACCCAAGTACTCCTTTGGCGTTGTATAGGGAATCCGTCTCGTATTCCAGGATGTCTCCCACAAACGAAACCCCCAGGGTCCTGCTCCTCTCCGCGACCCTGCTAAATTTGGATTGGTATACAAAGTTCGTGGTGGTGGTGTAGGCGCCTACGATCTCGCCGTATTTATATTCATTGCCCTCGGTCATGCTCACCGCAATCTCTCCATAGTCATCGATGGAGACGGCCCTGGTAGTGTACGTACCTGTGACCCACGACATCGTATCGGCGGTCCATCTCCTCGATTCTCCGATGGTCTCCTTGGTCAAGGCGACACCCCAATCATCGAATGTTGTGGTCTCGACGTAAGAGCCGGTCTCCTTGCGGGTTCCCCACATCTCTCTGTAAGAATACGCGGATGTGGTGCTCACCTTTTGTGTCCCCAGATCATAAATGGTGACTGTGGTATAGCCTCCGCCCGTCACTCCGCCATTCTTGTACGTTTCTCCTTTGGTGCGCGTCTTCAGAATATCGCCCCAAACGGGGTCGATGTCCCCGTCGTCGAGACTTGCGGTCGTCGTGTATCTTCCGCTCTCGATCACGTCAGACCAAGTCACAAAGTCAGGAAGCGCATAATTGATACCTTCGGTATACTGGGAGATCAGTTCGCCTCCCACGTCATTGTAGGCCGAATCCGTCGTATACCTGCCCGTCACCCTGTCGCCGCCCACCGTCCTTTCCCATGAAGAACCCACGGTCCTGGACTTCCTGGTGGTCCCCCATTCATCGAACTCCGTGGTGGTGCTGTACGTCCCGAGGACTTTCGCGCCCGGTGTGTTGATGTCTCTTCCTGAAATACCTGTCGTCCATGACGCGCGCACCGTTCCGTATTCGTCGAGGTATTTCACGCCGTCGGGACGAGCCCACTCTTCGCGAGATACTGTCGTGTATGTGCCGCTCGCGTAGGTAGTCTCCGCGCTTCGCATATTCGAGAGGTTCAGGCCTTCTGTAAATTGGTTTACCATGGTGTTAAATCTGGCGTTGTAACTTGAAATGGTGGTATAGATGCCGACGTCATGCCCATGCTGATCTTTGTTCGTCCCGGCGGTCTGCGACCTGGTGATGCCGCCGGCCCAGTCGAACTGTGAGGTCGTCACATAGCTTCCGAGGATCTTCTCATCCACGGTACCTAAGTACCTCCCTGACCTGCCCGAGGTGACATTCCCTATTACAATTCCATAGTCATCGATCTGCTGTACGGAGAAAGGTGCGCCTTCGTCATGTGCGAGGCCGAGGTGGAGGTAGTCAACGAGTGCGTCCGGCACCCTGTCGGGATCTTCCACGTACATAATGGTTTCGTTGGCATCTGCTGTGGTGGTGTATCGCCCGGTCAATATACCGTCTTTGTTCAAGGAGACGCCCTCGGTGACCTGCTTTTCCAAGATGTTGTAGACGAGGTTATAGGTGTCTGTCGTTGTATACCTTCCTGCGATCGCGTGCGGCATATCGATCGGATAGAGCTTGTTGTATGACTCTCCGATGGTTTGGGAACTGACAATTTCGCCTGTCTCGGCAAAGGTCGAGAGGGTCGTGTACGCGCCGAGGATGATATCCAAACTGCGAGGCGGCGGCGAAGTCAGAGAAGTCCTCCCTGAGATACCGGTCGTCTTCGATTGCCTCACCGAACCATAGCGGTCGATTTGCGTCCGATTATGGGTTATGTCGTCAACGGTTCCTGGCACCCCGTCGGGACCTTCATCGACCTCAAGCGGTGTAGCACCGTTCTCATCGACATAATCGACAGAGGCGTCTACGACCGTCGTATAATAACCGCTCGTGTACATTCTCCCGTCAACTGTGCGGGAGTAATTTACACCCTTCGTTTCTTGGAGAATTAGGTTATTATATTCAGCGCCGTATGTGGATGTAGTTGTGTATTCGCCGATCGGATCCGTCTTCAGGCTATATGATTTACCCCACGTGTATGCGCTCTCCTGTCCTCCCGCCTCATCGAAGTAGCTCTGCGTATCGTACGTACCGAGGATGTGCGAGGGATCGATATCTAAATCTCGGCCGGACTTTCCCATAGTCCACATTGCCCGCACCGTGCCGTATTCATCGATATACGACACGCCATCAGGCCGGACCCACTCTGCGCGTGTGAGGGTGGTGTACCTGCCGCTTACCAGCTGCGTGCCGGTGCGTGTGTAGGAATAGTTCATCCCTTTGGTGAACTGATTTTCTAGGTTGCTGAATATGGTGCCGTAGCTGGAGATGGTGGTATAGACACCTGTCGCGTAGCCGTTCATATTCCTGCTTGCGCCCTCGGTGGTCGCGCGCGTCTGGGCACCCGACTCGTCGAACTGTGAGGTGGTAATGTAGGTGCCGGTGGTCTTCCAGTTGCTGAGATCGTCCTTTCTCTGGGAGATGCCTGTGGTGATCGATCCTCGCACGACACCGTAGTCGTCGATCTGTTGCATAGCGGAACTTACATCGTCTCTCCATAGCGGGTCATCGGGCGGGAAACTCCAGGTTCCCAGGACCTCATCCGGGATCGCGTTAGGGTCCTTCACGTACGTAAACGATGCGGAGGCATCCGCGATCGTCGTGTACTTCCCGCTTGTGTACATCGTGCCGGTGCGCGTGTAGGAATAATTCAGCCCTCTTGTCTCCTGGAACGTTAAGGTGTTGTACACGAGTTCATAGGTCGAGGCCGTAGTATATTCTCCTGTCCAGTATCCTCTCAGGTTATAGCTCCTGCCTTCCGTGAACATTCCTGTCTGGCCGCCTGAGGCATCGAAGGTCGAGGTGGTGGTGTAGGCGCCGAGCCTGTGGCCGAAGATCCTGATCGCATCATCGAATTCTCTCCCCGATTCTCCCAGGGTCCTCGACTCGCGCACCGTTCCGTAGCCGTCGATCGAGGCCGCGGTCGTCGTGTAGGCGCCGCTCGTGAATTTATTACCATCCCGCGTGTAGGAATAATTCGCCCCTAAGGTGAACTGGCTCTCCAGGGTATTGTACTCTGTCTCGTAGGTCGCGGTGGTGGTGTACATCCCTGTGGCGAATCCCCTCAGGTTCGTGGAACGGCCGATCGTCTTTGCGCTCTCCTGGCCTCCCGCCTCATCGAAGAAGCTCCATGTATCGTACGTACCGAGGATGAGCGGGGGCACGATATCAAAATCTCGGCCGGACTTTCCCGTAGTCCACATTGCCCGCACCGTGCCGTATTCATCGATATACGACACGCCATCAGG
>CAYHAE010000002.1:99689-104567 GCA_964354545.1 uncultured Planctomycetia bacterium | reverse complement strand
AATGCCGCACAAGAAGAGGCGCTATAAGCTGGTGGTATTCGACATCGACGGGACCATCACCCGGCATATCTCGAGCTGGCGTTTTATACACGAACGGCTTGGGCTGTGGAACGCCCTCGCACATAAATACCAGGACCAGTTTTTGAAGGGGAAGATAAGCTACCGGAGATTCTGCGAGCTGGACGCCGCGCATTGGAAGGGAATTGAAGTGGCTCGGATGAAGAGGATATTCGACGAAATCCCCTATTCAAAGAACGCCATCTCATGCATACGCTACCTAAAGGAGAGAGGCCTTAGGCTCGCTGCGATATCAACCGGGCTCCAATTCATTACGGAGAAGGTGCGCGAAGCCCTCGCGCTCGACTACGTGCTCGGCAATCGCCTCCTCCAAAGACGAGGTATGCTGACGGGCGGGGTGAGGATCAACATTAGCCACGACGGCAAAGGGAAGGTCCTTCAGAGGATAGCGAGGCGCTTCAACGTCTCATCCCGTGAGATCATATGCGTGGGCGATAGCGATGGGGATGTCCCGCTTGCCCAGAGGTGCGGTTACGCAATAGCATTCAACTGTACGAGCGCGCGGCTCCGAAGGGCAGCTGACTACGTATGCAGGACAAAAGACTTCAATGAAATAAAATCCGTGATTAAAAGGCTATTGGGGAAATAACGGGAGGGCAGCCCCCGAAGGGGGCGTCCTGCAAGTGTCGTCCTCGCGAATGACAGCTCATAAAAAAAGCCGACAAAGGATACGCGATGCCGAACCTCTGGCATCTGCACGGCAACTCAGCCACCTTATTATCCGGTCCTCCTTCAGCACCCCTGGGCATATGCCCTTCGCGGTCTCTTCGGGCGCGGGATAACTTAGGTCTGGAGCTTTGTGTCCCCGTCTTTCAACGGGTTTACCTTTATCGGCATAATAAATTATATCATAAAAATGGCAATTTGTCAAGAGAATAAAAAGTTAGATATAAAATTTGTAGTTCTTCTGACCGATTTCGGTCAAGACGATTACTTTGTGGCTTCAATGAAAGGGATCATAGTGAACATCAATCCGTCATGTCGGATAATCGATATTACCCATAATATACCACCTCAAGACATGGCAAGAGATGCGCCGGCACCGAACATTTTTGCATGCGGCTGAAAGGCAAGACGGTCAATCGATTGAGCACCTCTTACAGTGACGTGAAAAAAAATTCTCCGCTCCTCATCATCGGCTCTGCGGGTAACCTCGAGATAGCGGTCAACGCCGGAAGCGCAGAAAAATATTTTCGTGCCCGCCGCGGGGACAGCGTAGAGGTGGTTCCTGACAGATCTCAAGGTCCGCGTGCGCGCCGAAAGGCATAATACCATATCCCGTTCCCGGAATGCTCCGATTGTCCGCGCAGCATAAGGCCTTCTTTTTTGCAGGACACGCTTTTGCGGAGCCCCCTCAGGCCTAAAGGCCCGAAGGCTCCCTCCCCGAAGCAAAAACACATTCCGCAACTTCCTATCCCCGGCTTTCAAGCCGGGGATTTTGCGGAGGGGATTAAAAAAATGTTGACAGCATCGACGCTCTATAGTAAAATGTAAACGCTTACAGTAATCGATTACATCTACCCGATATCCCACCTATGACAGAAAAGCTCACTATACGAGAAATCGCCGAGAAGGCGGGTGTTTCGATCGCAACGGTCTCGCGGGCAATCAATCGACATACGAGCCGTTTCGTGAAAAAGTCCACCCGCGACAAGATACTGCGCGTCGTGAAAAAGACCTCCTACCTTCCAAGCCCCGTTGCAAAACGTCTCGCGACCGGAAAATCGAAGAATATCATAGTCTTCCTCGGAACCCGCCGCAACACCATATTCTATAACGACTACTACATGAAATTGCTCAGCGGCCTGATGGAGGTCCTCGAAGACACGCAGTACAACCTCATCATCCGCATGATGAAGAGGAGAGAGTCCAGATTCGATTTCCAGAGGGCGCTCCAGGGAATGGACGTCGCCGGCTGCATCGTGTGCGATTTTCTCGACGTATTGCGGGTATCCCTCACCGGGATCGAGGAGACCAATGCGCCCGCGGTCGTCCTGAACAGGTCCGGCAGGAAAAAGAACGTGGCCTTCATCGCGTGCGATAACTTCAATGCGGCATATAAGGCCACAAAACACCTTATCGATCTCGGCCACAGGAAGATCGCGATAGTCAAAGGCGACTATTTTGAAAAAGACCTCATCGACAGGTTCGACGGATATATGAGCGCGCTCATGGAAAGTTCGATACCGCTTGACCCCGCGTATGTATACGAGGGGACATTCTCGGAACGGACAGGCATCGATGCGGTCAAGGCATTCATGGACCTTGAAGACAGGCCGACGGCATTATTCTGCACAAGTGACGAGATAGCGATTGGCGCATATTTGAAGCTGGAAGAGATGGGCCTCAGCTGTCCGCGGGACCTCTCCATCATCGGGTTCGACGGCATCGATGCCGGCCGTTACCTTATCCCGCCGCTCACGACAATGAGACAGCCTATCCACGAGATGGCGCAGGAGGCGGCGCGGAAGATCCTCCGAACAATCGAACACAATGAAGATATTGGAGGAATGAAAATTTTTGATGTCCAGCTCATAAGAGGCGGGACATGCGCACGGCCGCTCACGCGCGCCGCGCCGCAGTTTCAGCCGCGGCAGTTAGCGAAGACCGGAGGAACAAAGACGTAGGAGGGCTGTCCCTTGCGCTATAGCCGTGGGCAGGACGTCCCCTTCGGGGACTGTCCCTTGCGCTATAGCCGTGGGCAGGACGCCCCCTTCGGGGACTGTCCCTTGCGCTATAGCCGTGGGCAGGACGCGTCCTTCACGCAGTTTACGCAATAGGAGGATTTAAATGCGACCACAATTGGACATTAACATATAGGTCGCATTTACCCCGAGCGAAGTCGAGGGGTTATCCTTCGACAGGCTCAGGATAAAGTGGAGCCCCTGGCGTGAAAGCCATAGCTCCCCTTTCCTTTTTGTAATCTCACTCGTTGTCTTATAGCCCCTTTTCTTTAGGCTCCCTCCCCGAGCAGAAACGCATTTCTGCGAGGGGATTAAACCAACCTCTATGTTAACATACATTGTTGGTTTAATTTAGATGCTCGCAGAAAAGGAGTTTCACATCATCAAGGCGTCGGTAGAAGAGGAGATCGAGTACGTACGACGGTCAGACTATTTGAATTCACGCATACTGACAAGCTATTTCTTTTCCCTTGTGGGAATTCTCGAAAAACTGGGAAAGGATATGGCGGGCAGGCAAGATATTTCGAACGAGCTCGCGGTCCAATAGGAAGCCTCGTACGGCCGCATCGACACGGGACACTCTTCTTTTTTTCACACACACCGCTGTGAGCATTCGCCGCATTCAACCGCCGCTACCTATCTTAGAACATTCCATCCGAGATCTACTGTTTTAGTTGAAATTATGCACAAATAGGGGTAAAATCTCCGCATGGCGAATACGCTTCTCGTGAGGAGGACTCTCGTGGGTGCGGTCATCGCCATCGGAGCGCTCCTCATCGTTGCCTATAAGGTAAATCCGTACTTCTTCGCACCAAAGAATACGGGCTCCTTTGAGTATGTGAGAAGGGGAGAGGAGCTTTTAAATAAGGGCGATTACAAAAGAGCGCTCGCCTATTTTGAGCAGGCCTCCGGCGCGTCTCCGGATAATAAAGCGATCGGTGAGTATCTCGCGTGGGCATATTCAAAATACGGCATGGCGCTCGCGGAATCAGACCCCGAGTCGGCCCTTGTCTATCTGACCAAGGCATACGAGGCGTCGCCCACACGGACCACGATACAGAACCTGGCGCGCATGCAATCAAAAGAGGCTCTCAGGTGCGCGCGCGGGGGAGAGTGGCGTGAGGCGGTCATGCACTTTGACAAGGCGCGATCTGTCGCCCGCGAGTCGGTGAGTGCAGGCAAAGGCCTGGCGATATCCCTCTTCAACGATGCAGTGGACGAATACAAATCGGACAGGAAGGAGACCGCGATACTCTGCCTTAAAGAATCCGCCCTCGTTGACGAAGAGCCGAGGGCTCTCGAATTCCTGGGAGAGATATACTACATGAGGCGGGACCTGGAGAAGGCGCTCTTCTACTGGGGGAAGGTCCGCGACCTCGACCCGGGATACGAGGGTATCGCAGAGAAGATAGAGAGGCTCTTCAAGGAGATAGCGCTCGCGAAAGGTGAGGAAAAGAAGGACCTCCCGCATTTCGAGTTGAGATATGAAAGGCCTTTGTCGTCTGACCTCGCAGCGGTGAACGAGGTCCTCGAGATGGCCTATTTCGACGTGGGGAAGGAGCTGGGCTACTACCCGGCTTCAAAAACCACTGTCGTCCTCTATTCGGAGGAGGACTTCAGAGACATATTCAAACTCCCCCGTATCGTGAGGGCGTTTTACGACGGGAGCATACGAATGCCGATCCCGAAAGGCGCGCTCACGCGGGAGGAGCTCGGCCACTATCTCTATCATGAATACGCGCATGCGGCCGTATCGGCGATGACGAACAACAACTGCCCGATCTGGCTGAGCGAGGGCATATCTATGTGGATAGAATATAAGGGCAGGGATACGCTGATAAGGGGCCTCGTCGCCGGGTCCGGTAAAGATGCCGCGGTCTCCCTGAAGGATCTCGATGCCGCGTTCAGATCAGTAAGAGGAGACGGGGAGATGGGGAGATGGTATGCGACGGCATATACAGTGGTCAAATTTATAGTGGATACGTGGGGAAGGGATAGCCTCATCGACATATTAAAGAAAGTGTCCGACGGTCAGCACGTCGTCAATGCCATCGACGACGTCGTTTTGCTGTCAGAGAAGGAATTCGAAGAAAGGTGGCACAAGCACGTGCGCGCC
>CAYHAE010000002.1:0-99589 GCA_964354545.1 uncultured Planctomycetia bacterium | reverse complement strand
CCCGTTCGTGGAATAGCAGCGGGACGGCTACACCAGTTAATAGCGCAAGCGCCTGTAGCTCAGTGGATAGAGCGCCAGCCTCCGGAGCTGGATGTCGCTGGTTCAAATCCAGTCAGGCGCGCCATTATTACTGTGGAAGCGTTCTCCCGTTACGCTATGGATACCAGAACGGGATCCCGCCCCATGGGGGCACCCATGCAAAAGGCGGGAAAGTCGCACCAGGCGCGCCATTTAAATTGACAGGGTGCGCGATCGATCGTGGCTGGTTCTCCCGTTACGCTATGGATACCAGGACGGGATCCCGCCATCCTGAATTTGTCGAGGGAAGGCGGGAAAATCCAGTCAGGCACGCCACATTTTGTTCCAGCGCTTCACTTTTTATGTTACAATAATATGAGAAAAGGAGGGTGACGACATGAAGAAGGGTATACTTGCGATCGTGCTCGTAACATTGACTCTTGGGACAGCGTATGCAGTAACTGACCTCACGGATGAGGATTACGAATACCTCGACAACCTCCACAATAAACTTGTCCGCATGAAGCGGCATATGGACCGGTTGATGAAGGACGTCATCACCGCATATCCCTCGGGAGGAGAGGGGATATTGAAAGACCTTGGGGAGGATGTGAGGGTGGACATCTCACAGGACGATAACAATGTGATCGTAAAAGCGGACCTTCCGGGAATGGAAAAGGACAAGATAGATATTACTTTGGAAAAAAACAATATCCTGAGGATTGCCGGCTCACGAGAGACTGCGAAACGGGAAACGGCCCCCGGGGTAGTGAGGCAGGAGAGGACCTTTGGCAAATTTTCGAGGACGGTGGAGCTTCCGTGTGAGGTCATAAGCGACGGCATAAGGGCGGCCTATAAGGACGGTGTCCTGGAGGTCGTCATACCAAAAAAGAAGAATGTGAAAGAGGAAAAAATAAAAATAAACGTCATATGAGACACCCGGGGAAAGTCCTTGCACACGTATGAGGGGGGAGGTAGGAGTGAAGGCATCTGAATTGAAGAAGGGGATGATCATAAAAGAAGGGGCCGATTTTTATATTGTGGTTGAAATGGAACACAGGACCCCCGGAAACCTGAGGGCAATATACCAGGCAACCCTGAAAAATCTGATCGACGGCCGATTGCTCAACAAGCGTTACAGCCCCGCCGACACAGTGGAAAAAGCGGACCTGGAATCGAAATCTGCCCAATATCTCTATCGCGACCATGCGGGGTTCCACTTCATGGACATGGCCACGTATGAAACGACGGTGGTGGGAAACGACATCGTGGGGCGGACGAAAGATTACTTGAAAGAGAACCTGGAGGTCACCCTCCTCTTGCACGAGCACCATCCGGTGACGATCGAGCTGCCCGTGAGCGTGGACCTCGTGGTGACCGAAGCCTCTCCCGGCCTTCGCGGAGATACTTCCGGCAAGGCGATGAAGCCGGTAACGCTTGAGACGGGGATGAAGGTCAACGTCCCTCTCTTTATCGAACAGGGCAACGTGCTAAAGGTCGATACGAGGACGGGTGAATATTTGGGAAGGGCATGATGACCGGCGGGCAGCATCAAGACGGTGGCTCGCGATGGGCTTTCTCATCGTGAGCATGGTGCTGCCGCAGCTCGTGTGCGCCGAAGTATCTACCATAAAGATTGATTTTTCGCGCGACCCGTTGGACAAAAGCCCTTCCGACTTCGTGAGTTGGGCGGGAGGCAAGGGGGATGAAGGCCGGTGGGCCGTGCTCGTCGATCAAACATCTCCTGTTGCAAAGAGGGCCGTTGTCCAGACTTCTTCGGGCGACACGCGCCTCGACCACTACTCCATCCTTGCGTATAACCGCGGCGTCTTCAGAAAGGCGCGCATCTCGACGCACGTTAAGATAGCAAAAACCTCCTCGGACGAGGCATCGGCAGGGCTTGCCTTCAGATTCAAGGATGCCAATAATTACTACGCGCTCGAGATAAGCTCCGGCAATGGGACGGCGAGCCTTTACAGGTTTGAGGACGGGAAGCGCGAACTGCTTCGCCGCTCCTACACCCTCATTCCGTCTGACGCGTGGCACGAGCTCGCGGTCGCATGCGACGAGTCGAAGGTCGAATGCCTCCTCAACGGCGCGCCCCTTTTCAGGTCCACTTTAAGCCAGCTCTGGAGAGGAAAGGTCGGTTTTTGGACAAGGGCCGATACGCTCGCGCGATTCGCCGGCCTTACCATAGTCCCGGCCGAAGAGGCGGGCATCATAGACCGAGTCAGGGAAAAATTGTCCAACGTGCTGCCATAGGATTCCCATGAAAACGTTCTTCATAATTTTAGCGGTCCTGCTTGTCATCGCGGGATCGCTTATCTTCATCTACCGATATGAGATCTTCCGGTATTCCGCCCAGAAAGTCATCCTCGCAATGCTCCCGCCCTATCTGAAGGCCGACGAGATCCGCTTCGATCTCGAGCATAATGAAATAGAGATCACGAACGCACACATCGCCAATCCCCAGGGGTTCTCCGATAATCCTGTCCTCTCCGTCGGATCGATATTCTGCACATACGCACTGAAGGGTAAGAACGTCTTCGGCGGGATAACCGTCACGAACCTCGAAGGGAGGAGGCCCGTGGTGAGGATCGAGCGCTCGCGCGACGGGAGGATCAACGTTTTCGAAATGAAAGACCTGATGAAAAGCGGCGAGGGGCGAGCGGCCGGACGCACAGCCGCCCCCAAGGGCGCGGGAGGCCCCATACGGATCGGCTCGCGTAAGCCCTCTGAGCTGCTCACGCTGCCCGAGGTGATCACGCTCAGCGAGGGCAACATTCGATTCGTGGATTATACGGCCGGCGAACGTCCGCGCGTGCTCACCTTCGACCGGATAGAATCTCGCGTCTCCTTAAAAATGAACGAGGACTTCTCGAAGGTCCTCGACCTCAGGAGCACCGGCTCCGGGATATTCCACCGAAAGCAAGACCAGACGCTCGAGTGGACGATCGCGTTCATCCCGACGACCCCCGGGCTTACGATGTCGAATCGGTTCAAGGTAATACGGGTCGACATCCTCCCGTTCCAGCCGTATTTCGCCCGATTCTCGCCCCTCGTATTCACATCGGGCAAGTTCTCAGGAAACCTCGTGATCGACTTCGACAACGGCAGTATCGGCTCAATGAATACGGTGTGGCTCGAGGAGCTCGGCTTCAGCGTAAAACCGGGCCATGAAGATGCGCAGTTCTGGCAGACCACCGTCCCGGAGCTCACCAAGTATCTCTCGTCGGTCGCGCCGGGCAGCGGCGCAACTGTTTTCGATTTTAAAGTTAAGGGGCCTCTCTCGAAGCCGTCCTTCTACCTCGGCCCGATCACCAAGAAGGCCCTCACTTCAATGATCGTGGACAGGACGCTCAGTTCCATAACGAAGATCATCCAGGGCACGGGGTCAGGACCGAAACTAGACGACGCACAAGAGGTGATCAACGCGTTGCAGAGCATCATGGCAAAATAGGCGGGTAAGACGGTATGAAAAAAACCCTTTTCGCCGTATGCCTTAGTGCGGCTGTAATGCTGCATACTCACGCATTCTCGAAGACCGAGGATTTTTCAAAGGCTGACGGACATACGTGGAAGGGGTACCACGAATACGTGAAATTGGGCTTTGCGCTCGGCTTCCTCATCGGCGCCGACAAGGCGGTCGCCGAGCTCGAGCCGTATATTACACACTCGTCCTATGAAGGCAAGAAGGTGGAAGAGCTCCTCCCGATATATAACATCACTAATGACCGGTTAAAAACGAGGCTCGACCAGTTCTACGCTATCCCGGAGAACATGTCCGTATCTATCCAGAATGCGATCATTATAATATGCAAGGAGCTTCATCCCGTAAAAGACAGAAAGATGATCGAGCGGGAGGCAGAGATCCAGAGGCTTCCTCCAGGAAAGCAGAGGATAGAAAAAGTTAAAGACTATCTGAAAAGCGAGATACAAAAAGGGGAGTACGCTCACTATGAAGTTACGCAAGATAAGATAATAGAAAGCCAGACTAAAAAGGAGGTCCCCCTTAAGACTGATGAGGAGGTTTCAAATCTCTGGTTTAAGATGCTTGTCCCCGGTCAGGGGGTAGAGGTCAAAGAGGTTGTAAAGCGCGACTACTCCTTGGCGGTGGGCATTGGTGCCGCATCTCTCATGGCAATTGTTGCGCTCTCGATTCTTTTATGGAGAAAATCGAAACCAAAGACTACACGCATGCGGTAGGGGAGGAGAGTTAAGATGTTCATACAGCGTCTACGACGGTCCTTTTTTACGGGTGTCGCAACCGTATTTCCAATAGGAATAACCGCCTATATCCTCTTCATCGTCTTTCGATACGCAGACGGCCTGTTGGGCAAATATATCAACGCCTATCTCTTAAAGCGGTTCGGTTATAAGATCCCGGGGCTCGGTATCCTCCTTGGGCTCATTCTGATCGTATTCATAGGAATGATCGCCAATCACATCATAGGAAGGAGGCTCGTTCCGTTCCTGGAAAGGCATTTTTTGCGGCTGCCGTTAGTCAGGCATATCTACTCTCCCGCAAAACAGCTCTCCGATTTTCTTTTTAGGGAAAAGGAGGGCGGAGGACCTTTTAATAAAGTTGTTCTCGCTCAGTATCCATGCGAGGGTTCCTATTCGCTTGGTTTTTTGACAAATGAGTGTGTCGAAGAATTCAACTCCAAGCTGGGAACGGACGTCCTGGTCGTCCTCATCTCGACCCCACCGTCTCCTTTTACCGGACCGCTCGTCGTTCTGCCAAAGGACAAGATCAAGGTCCTCGATATCCCTATGGAAGCTGCCATCAAATTTGTGGTCTCGGGAGGGATCGTCACACCCGAAAGCCCTCTCCTAAAAGGGGTTGAAAAGCCGCTGCACACATGCGAAAAAAGATAGACCTGAAGATCGCCTACAGGCTCATCAACCACGGCCCCCTTGTGGTGGTGAGCTCTCTCTACAACGAAAAGGTGGCCTTAACGCCCATCGCGTGGCACATGCCCATATCCGATGACCCTCCCTTGATCGGGCTTGCCATCTGGGAGGGGCACTTCGTCTATAAAGCGATCGCGCAGACGGGCGATTTTGTGGTAAACATCCCTTCACGCGATATGGCCGAGATGGTGCGAAAGCTCGGAAGCGTTTCCGGGCATAAGGTCGATAAGTGTAAAAAATACGGTGCGCGCGTTGAACGGTCGAAGGAGGTGCGGTCGCCGCGCCTTGACTCCGCGATAGCCGTTCTCGAGTGCAGGGTCCGCAAGGACCCTCGTCTATCGGAGACGTATAACATCGTTCTTGGAGATGTGGTCTACGCCGAGGCAGAACGCGCCGCCTTTACCACTCGATGGCTCCCTGAGAAAGGAAGATTCAAGACCCTGCACCACTTAGGCGACAAGATATTCTGCGTTCCAGACAAGAGGGTGCTCCGCTAACCGACATTGAAAATTAGACAAGAAATAACGCTTCTCGGGACAAGAGTGCTTCTGGGGATCGCTCTCACCTTGGCGATGTTCTTGGCTGGCTGCGCACGTATCCCCATACCGAGCTCGATCCCAATCCCAAGAATACCTATCGGAGGGCTGTTCTTGTGATCCATTCCGCGGCGTTCAGGGTCAATCCCAATCCCATTCGCTCTTAAGGCCTAAGCAAGGTCGAGGTGTTGACCGGGAGCTCCAATTCAAGGATACTCATAACAGCAGGGGAGAGGCATGAGGCAATTGAACGACCGGCAGAATAAGCTGCCCCAGATAAGGGGCAGGACGCAGGCTGTGGGCTTTAAACTGAAGGCTGCGAAGCAGCTCAAGATCCATCCGAAAACGCCTTCCAGATATCCGAGCACGTAGAGGCAAGAGGGATCGCGCGATACTCGTAGGCGCCTGGGGCGATAGGTTATTTATGAGCGTATGCTCATAATAAATAGGGGGTTATCTATCTGATACCATGAAACCTAAAGGCCGGCCGAAGAAAATAAGACTTATACGTGGTGAGCCCAAGATCACACAGTTCAGTCCGCGGGGAAGGCCGGGCAGACCCGATGAAGTCCAATTGACCCTCGACCAATACGAGGCGATCCGGCTAGTGGACCTTAACGCCTTCGAACAGGAGCATGCCGCTAAACTGATGGGAATATCGCGGCAAACCCTTGGAAGGGTCCTTAAAACTGGCCGTAAAAGGCTCGCAGAGGGCCTTATAAACGGCAAAATCATACGCATCGATGGTGGACCCGTCAAGGTCGGATAGCCACGATTTCTAACGTCCTCGCTTTAAATCGACACGCATCCAAATAAGCCGCACAAGAAATCTAATCTTTAAGATTGAGATTGAGAATTTATATCGCATCGTGGTTTTATCCTTATAGCGCCAAAGGGGGAACGTCCTATAATAGATATTATGTTACCTTTAGTATATACCATGTGTTTCCCTAACTATTTGATATATAATGTGTTACATAAATAGTATTCTTTCCTGTGGATAAGCTTGTTTTTGGCATACTATCCAAAATCAAGGCGCCCGAATATCGCCAATAGTATCACTGAGTGTCCGGAGATTTTGCGTGATTCCTGCATAAATTCTCCGGATTTGACGGCAGGGAAAGCCTGCGCATGATTTTTTTGAAGGATAAGCCTCTCCCCTGCCGATTTTTTGAGCCGGGGGAGTCAGGGGTGTCGGTAACTATGATATGAAATAACCAATAACCAAGATACCTGCCTCGCCTTGCTCGGCAAGGCAATAACCAAATAATAACCACTATCCACATTCAAGCAACTATAAAGGACATATGTTAAATCCAAAATCCCAATACTACCAATACTACCAAATAAATCACAAAATCCAAATCCCGATAAAGCATATTTTGGATGTGGGATTTTGAAATTATTTGGGATTTGGTAGTATTTGAAATTGGGATTTAATATTGCGGGGATACCCTGGGGTTTTATTCCGACCTTTTCTCTTGTTGGAAAATATCCACTTGAAAATCGTAAATACATTGTGGTATACTCTTAACGCACGCGGAGACGGTACGCCATGACAAAAGTTATCGCATTGATATTGGGCGGGGGTCAGGGCCGCAGGCTCTTCCCCCTCACAAAGTACAGGTCAAAACCCGCTGTTCCGATCGGGGGAAAGTACCGGCTCATAGACATCCCCATCTCAAACTGCCTCCATTCCGGCATAAAGGACATCTACGTAGTCACGCAGTTCAATTCCGAATCCCTTAATAACCATATAAATAATACCTACCGTTTCGATTACTTCTCGCGCGCATTCGTGAGGATATTGGCCGCAGAGCAGACGGTTGAGAACACGAACTGGTACCAGGGCACGGCTGATGCGGTGCGAAAGAACCTCGCGCACCTCAACCTCCATAATATAGAACTCATACTCATCCTCTCGGGCGACCACCTCTACCGGATGGACTATAAGCACTTGGTTGACTTCCACAGGAGCCATAACGCCGACTTCACGGTCTCCGTGATCCCGGTAAGAGGGCTAGAGGCCCGCGAGTTCGGGATATTGAAGCTTGGCAGGGAGAACAGGATCGTCGACTTCAAAGAAAAACCGTGCACCCGCTCTGAGCTGAGGTTCCTTAAATACGCGCAAAGGACCCCTTCCCTCGAGTCCCCTCTCCCCCACCCCGCCTATTTGGCCTCCATGGGAGTCTACCTGTTCAATCCGGACGTGCTCAAGAAGGCGCTCAACTCAAAGGACGCTGACTTTGGGCGTGAGGTAATACCCCATTCAATAGATACACATAGGGCCGCTGGCTATGTCTTCAACGGCTACTGGAAGGATATAGGGACTATAAGATCGTTCTACGATGTCAACATAGATTTCACTGCAACGAAACCGCACTTCACGTTCTTTTCTGAGGACAGGGTCTTTACAAGGCCCCGGTTCCTGCCTCCGGCGCAGATAACACGGGCATATATAAGAAACTGCCTTATCACGGAAGGGTGTATTATCGGCGCCTCGACGCTCGCGCATTCTGTGGTGGGCCTGAGGACCATCATAGGCAACGGCTGCAAGATCTCGAAAACGGTCATTATGGGATCGGACTACTATGATGAGGCGCATGCGCTCGAACATGTGGGGGTCGGCATCGGCGACGGATGCGTGATCGAAAGGGCGATCATAGACAAGAACGCGCGCATAGGGAAGAATTCGGTGATAAGGAACGTGAAGGGTATAGATAATTGCGACGGCGAGAACTACTATATCAGAGACAAGATCGTCATTATCCCCAAGGACGCGGTCATCCCGCCCCACACGAAGATATAGCGCACCCCCCGCACGTTAGCTAGGGGGAGGCTTCGCACCCCTTTCGCATCTTATTGATTTCCGCAAAAATAATAGAATACTTTTTAACGCAGATACACGCAAATCCAACGCAGATTTACGCAGATTGCCTTCGGGATATCTGCGACCATCTGCGTTACATCTGCGAGAATCTGCGTTTAAATGGTTTTCTTTTACTTTTACGTTTCTCAATAAGTAGCCATGAAGGAGGCTGCGCACTCCCGCACGTTAACTGGGGGAGGCTTCGCACCCCTTTCGCGCCCTCAGGCGCGCGGCAATCTTATTGAGAGTCCCCAGCTTATCGAGCGCCCATTCAGGAGCCCTGTGGTCGGCCCTCGTCCCTTCACCCGTGAGTCTCTGGATGATCGTTTTGGGCGAGAGGTGCTCCAGGAAATCGCACACCGCGTCGGCGTACTCATCCTGGGACAAAAGCGTAATCTTTCCCTCATCGTACAGCTTCTCGCACGCGCTCCCCTTAAGGATATGGAACAGGTGGACCTTCACACCCTCTATCTCGAGCTTCTTGAGTTCACGGGCAGTCGCGAGCATCTCCTCTTTTGTCTCTCCGGGAAGCCCAAGGATGACATGAGCGCACACGGAGATGCCGAAGGCCCTCGTCATCGTGAGGGCGCTCACGAAGTCCTCATACGTGTGCCCCCGGTTGAGGCCGCACAGCGTTCTATTGTGGACGGTCTGAAGACCGTATTCCATCCATACCTCATATCGCCCTTTATACGACGCGACGAGCTCCAATCTCTCCTCATCCACGGTATCGGGCCTCGTCCCTATCGATATCCCGACGACCTCGTCGAACGGCAGGACATCGTCATAGACCGCTTTTAATCTGGCCGCGGGAGCATAGGTATTGGAAAAGGCCTGAAAGTATGCGATGAATTTCTTCGCGCCTTTCTCCTCTTTGAGGTAGGCAATGCGCTCTCTCAACTGCTCCCTCACAGAAGACGCGGGGTTGGAATACGAGGACCTCGAGCCCCGCTCATTGCAGTACGCGCAGCCCCCAAAGGCCTTCGTCCCATCCCTTGTGGGGCACGTAAATCCGGCATCGAGCCCGACCTTGTAGACCCTGCAGCCGAACTTTTTCTTCAGATACGTATTGTAGTCGTTGTAGAGCTGCGTCATAGCGGAACACCTTACGCTTTTCCGCCTGTGGCGGATCCGCCTTTGCGGAACACGTTACACTTTTCCGCCTTTGCCTTTCATGGCTACGGCGGACCCGCCGAAGCTCATCGAGCGTAGGCGGGACACTTTTCACTTTACGCCCTACTTCTATGCATCTTCTCCAGGTATACCATAAGGAGCGATATGGCTGCGGGGGTTACACCGGATACCCTCAGCGCCTGGGCCAGAGTCACGGGCCTTATTTTTGAAAGCTTCTCGCGTATCTCGTTGGAAAGACCGCGAATAGAGCCATAATCGATATCGGGCGGGATCTTGATCCTCTCGATCTTACGGAACCGGGCGATCTCTTCCAGCTGCCTCTTGATAAAACCCTCGTATTTCACTTCGATCTCAACCTGCCGCACTACGCCTTCGTCCAATGAGACCTCTTCACCCATGAGAGACGCGACTTTTTCGTATGAGACATGAGGGCGCCGCAGGAGCTCTGCTCCGGTGACGGGCCTTGTAAGCAACTCCGGCTCGGCATGAGGATTCACGTACGTGTGCGCGAGGCGCTCTATTTCTTGCTCTATGAGCCGTGATTTTTCCGCACTACGCCTATACCGGAGTTCATCTACCAGCCCTATCTCGTATCCTAAGGGCGCCAACCGCACATCGGCATTGTCCTCTCTCAAGAGGAGCCTGTATTCGACGCGGGAGGTGAACATCCGATAAGGTTCATTGGTTCCCTTCGTGACAAGGTCGTCTATTAAGACCCCTATGTAGCTTTGCGACCGCTCTAATACGAAAGGCGGCTTTCCCTTGACCTTGAGCGCAGCATTTATCCCCGCCACGAGCCCTTGGGCCGCAGCTTCCTCATATCCCGTGGTGCCGTTTATCTGGCCCGCCAGGTAGAGCCCGCTCAGGGCCTTCGTCTCGAGAGTCGGATAGAGCTCGGTCGAGTCGATCACATCATGCTCAATGCCGTAACCGGGCCTCGTGATTTCGGCCTTCCGTAAGCCTTCTATGCTCCGCACGAGCTCCGTCTGAACGTCGAATGGCAGGCTCGTGGAAATCCCGTTCGGATAATACTCTGTGGTATTCATTCCCTCGGGTTCCAAGAATATATGGTGATTGTCCCTCTCGGGAAAGCGGAAGACCTTGTCCTCGATTGACGGACAATAACGTACTCCCGTGCCCTTGATGATGCCCGAGAAGAGCGGGGACCTGTCCAGGTTCTTTCGTATGATAGCGTGGGTCTTCTCATTCGTATACGTAATGTAACAGCTCATCTGCTCTCTTCTCAGCCCGGCGGTCTGAAACGAAAACGGCAGGATGTCCTCGTCCCCGCGCTGGATGCGGAGACCCTCAAAGTCTATCGTCTTCCCGTCAAGGCGCGGACATGTGCCTGTCTTAAATCTCAATATCTTGAAACCGAGGTCCCGAAGCGAGGCCGCAAGGCCCGAGGATGCCTTCTCGCCTATCCTTCCCCCCGGAAAATGGGCGAGGCCTATGTGTATGAGGCCGTTGAGGAAGGTGCCCGGAGTGATTATCACCGCCTGGCCGTACACTGCCTCCTGCAGCGAGGTCTCAACCCCTTCACAACGGCCGCCTCTGGTAAGAAGCCTTTCGACAAGGGCTTCTTTGATAGACAGGTTTTCCTGGCCTTCTATCACAGATTTAATGTAGAGACGGTACGCCTGCCTGTCTACCTGGGCCCGCGAGGATTGCACCGCAGGGCCCTTGCTTGTATTGAGGCGCCTGTACTGGATCAGTGTCGCATCGGTCGCCTTCGCCATCTGCCCGCCGAGGGCATCGAGCTCCTTGACGAGCTGGCCTTTTGCGATACCTCCGATCGCAGGATTACACGACATGAGCCCTATCGTATCGGCGTTCATCGTAATGAGGAGCGTCTTGCAGCCAAGTCGCGCGCTCGCCAAAGCGGCCTCGCAGCCTGCGTGACCTCCCCCGACTACTATGATGTCGTGCATCTCTCTCATAGCTTTCCTCGTTTGGCGAAACAGCACCGGGTGACTCGTGGTTATTGTACCACAGCGACGCGCCATTTCAAAGCCTCGAGTGCGTCGGAAAACTGTTAGGAATAAATTAGGCGGAAACTTGCCTTTTTGACATTCTTTATGTATACTAGTATGTGGATGACAACGGCACACTAACCCGTTCCCGGGTTAAAAGGTACGAGATACCTACACAGGCTGTTGCCATCCTTTTTTTATGGGTACGTTTTCTGCCGGACAGGTGCGAGCGAGAGCATAAGGTGAATCGCCCTGGAGAGGTTCTGCAGGTCTAAAGGCTTGGTAAGGCAGTAGTCGGCTTCCCGCTTATATCCCTGAAATATATCCTTCGGCTCGTCACGCGCGCTTACAATGACGACCGGTATCCACCCCCTGTTTTCCATGATATACCGCAGGAACTCATCGCCGTCTTTGAGGAGTGCGCGTACGTTCGATCATATCGTGTGCATGGGCAGGGGTTTTATCGGTCAGTGCGCGTTTTGGTAGAATTTATCAATGGCCGCGATCACTTCTTGTGGCGTGTCCACCACCTCGAGCAGCTCGAGGTCCTTCTTTTCTAAGGCCCCGCTTGCCAGGGGTGACTTCCTGAGCCACTTCAGGAGGCCTTCCCAGTATTGCTTTCCCACCAAGACCACGGGAAACGGTTCGACCCTTTTCGTCTGGACAAGCGTGACGGCCTCAAAAAACTCGTCGAGCGTCCCAAAGCCTCCGGGAAAGACGACGAAGGCCTTCGAGTATTTCACGAACATGACCTTTCTGCAAAAGAAGTATTTGAATTCCAGGAGTTTGGTAATATACCTGTTGGGCTTCTGGATTATGGGGATGAGGATATTGAGCCCGATGGACTCCCCTCCCGCGAGCTTCGCACCCTTATTGCCGGCCTCCATAATTCCCGACCCCGCACCGGTGAGTATGGCATAGCCGTTCTTCACGAGCAGGCTTGTGGTATCTTGCGCGAGCCGGTAATACCTGTCGCGCGGCTTTGCCCTTGATGAACCAAAGACAGAGACGGCGCGGGACACGTGCGACAGCTCCTCAAATCCATCAACAAACTCGCTCATTATCCTGAATATCCTCCAAGGATCCTCTCTGATAAAATCTCTCCTCGCCATACGAACTCCCCCTTTGAAAGCGCCTAAAAAACTCATCATACACCGCTAAAACGCCCGCCGCTAAGACTTCGGCGGGCGCCCGCTGACGATTTGTAGCGGACGGCTTGCGGTTGCAAACCTAATTTTTTTAACGCTTTCCCTGCTTCCTTCTCCCTATTTTCATGATACGCTCTGTCCTGAATCCATGAACTAACCGATAGAGAAAAAAATACCCAAAGACTTCGACCGGATTTGAGATCTGGTCGGCAATGATGTGCTGTGTGAAGCCCGCTGCGGCAGATACCCATAGGGAACCGAGACAAAAGGCCGAGATGAAAACCCACGCGAGCACCGCCAGTTCATACGAGTGGAGCGGGAAATGGAGCGTCCTGAGGTCGACGTTTACACACGCGTCGTATACGGCGGAAAGGTTGAGCGTGAATTTGTGGTTTACGTAGTAGTCGATGAGGTGGTCGAGGTCGATGAGGACTCCGGCAAGAATTGACACAAGAGCGCAGGAGAACGAGCGAAAATAAAGGCCTATCGCAACGCCAAAGATCCCGGAAGTTGCGAGGTGCCCAAGAGGCTTAATGCGCGACCTCCTGATCCAACCGCAGGATGGAATCGAAGGTCCCGAAACTATTGGCCTCTCTCTCCGAATTCCCGTTATCGAGAACCCACTGCCCATCCACCACGAACTTGTACCTGTACCTCCCGGGCGTAAGCGCGATCCGTTTCTGCCACCTGCCATCGTTCATCCGTGTGAGACGGCTCATTTCATCGATGCGCCAGCCGTTGAAATCTCCCACGAGGAAGACCTCTTGTGCCTGCGGCGCCTCGAGCGCAAAGTGCGCCTCCTTGTAGCGGGACGGTTCGCCCCTCTCTTCCTCGGCAAGCTCTTTCGCGAGGCTCGCATAATCCTGCGTACCGGCAGCGGCCTTGTCGAATTCATTGACCGGGACCCTCTTGAACACGGCTTTCTTGAGAGCGACGTTCACCCTGATGACGGTCTTGTACAAGTCCTCGTTGAAGAAGCGCTTGATCTCCTCGAGCATGGTATCCGAGAAATTGGTCCTCTTGTCGAATATCGTGGCGAGGGCCTTGACCCGCGGCGTATGGCTTATCTTTATTTTGATCAGTTCGAGCATCCCGAGCAGCTTCGACACGCCCATGAGAGAAAAGGCGCTCATCTCGATCGGCACCATCACCTCATCGGACGCCCTCAGCGCATTGAAGGTGAGAAATCCGAGGCTCGGCGGACAGTCGAGAAGGATGTAGTCGTACGTCGTGCTCGCGTGGGAAAGCGCGAGGTGCAGTTTCGACACGGCATCCTCCTTGTCTTTCAGTTCCTGTTCGAGCGTGCTCAAGAGGATGTTTGAGGGCGCGAGGTCAAAATTTTCGGATATCCTCACGAGGATATCGCTCAAGGTCCTCCGCTTCTCCGGTATGTCGGTGAGGGTATTATAGACGGCCTTTTCGAGGTTCTGCGAATTGACTCCGAGTCCATACGACGCATGGGCCTGGGGGTCAAGGTCTACGAGCAATACCTTCTTGCCGAGCGCTGCAAGTGCGCTTGAAAGGTTTATCGCCGTTGTGGTCTTGCCACATCCGCCCTTTTGGTTTGCGATTGCAATTACCCTCATATCTCCCTCCTCTTTTCGCTATTCGCCCGAACCGTCCCTCTTTTGTTATCGCCTATTTTTTACGAAAGAAACGTCCTTCACGTAGGCCTCCCGCTGGTTGCCGTAACTCTTCTCGGCGGTGAGTGCGGCGGCCTCGTACTCTATTCTCACCTGCTCGACCTTCGTCATATCGATGGTACCCGAGATCTCTGTTAAGGGGAGATTCATGCGCAGCCACTTCGACTCGAGGTATATATCTGAAAAACGGAACGACCTCTTATAGGAATCCCGGATCGTTACCGAAAGCTCCTCGCCTCCGCGTGTCCCTCTTGCGACGAACGATATGCCCTTCCCCGAGAGGTCGATCGGAAACTTGAAATCGATAGCCAAGGAATTCCCCTTCGGCGCAGAACCGCCCAGCGTAATAAAAGAACTCCGGTTCCTCTCCGCAAGGCCTGGAAAGATACCGCGGTCCTTGGCAGTTGCCGCGATGGACTTGTTGAGCCTCCCCTCTTCTATCACCTTCACCAGCTCCGCACCTTTCACCGATTGGCGAAGGGCGCCACGGTCCCGTTGATAGAGCCATGCCCCCGCCATAAGAACGGCCAAGACCGCTATGAGGGCAATTCCCGCCAGGAAGAAGGGCAATGCGCTTACCCGTTTTATCGGTAGGCGCAGCTTCGCATCCGTGGTGGCTTTGGATTTTTGAGAGAAATATACCTCGGCGAGCTCCTCTTGGAAGGTGACTTCTTTTGAAGGATTCGTTATTAGGACACTATCTGCGTTGCTCATCTCATACTTACATATAACTATATATCAAAGATGTATATTTTACAAGATTTTTTTTCGTATGTGCTCAACGCCGTTCCTGAATATCGAAAAGCCGTGTCCGTACTTTGAGGATTTTTCGCGGGTCCACCGCGGATGCTGCGCCGGAAATAGATGCCGTTCGGGATGGGGCATCAGGCCGAAGACCCTGCCGGTCGGGTCGCAAAGGCCCGCGATATCATCGACAGATCCGTTCGGATTGCCCGGATACGGTGCGCGCTTCCCCCTCTTATCGCAATAGCGGAATACGACGAGCCCTTCCTTTTTAAGGCGCTCGAGGAGGGCGGCATCGCGGGGAATGAACTTTCCCTCGCCGTGAGCAACGGGGAGATATACGACGTCGTCCATGCCTTCTGTCCATATACATCGGGCCT
This sequence comes from uncultured Planctomycetia bacterium, assembly GCA_964354545.1. Lineage (GTDB taxonomy): Bacteria > Omnitrophota > Gorgyraeia > 2-01-FULL-45-10 > JAHFGN01 > CAYHAE01. The sequence goes on along the minus strand of CAYHAE010000002.1, from coordinate 84,230 downwards.
TTGGTCTTCGGCCTTTGGTCTTCGGCCTTTTCAGCCAGACCCACCTGTCCTCAAATTTTGCAGAATCGTTTACCGTAAGAGTCGCTTCTATGTGCCGGAAATCCCCCGCAAGGTTCGGCAGGAGGCCTGCCTTGACCAATATCTGGAATCCGTTGCATATGCCGATGATGAGCTTCCCGTCGTCGATGAAATCCTGCAATTCCTCTCCCAGCCCATATCGGATCTCGTTGGCGAGGATCTTGCCGCTCGCGATATCGTCCCCATAGGTGAAGCCGCCTGGAAGAGCGAGGATGTGATAGTCGCTCAAAGCCCTCTCGCGCCTCCTGAGCTGGTTCACGTGGACAAGGTCCGCACGTGCTCCGGCAAGCTCGAACGCATACGCCGTCTCGACGTCGCAATTCGTCCCCGCAGTCCTCAGCACAATAACGCGTACGTCCTTCATAGATTTTTGAACGGCCTCTGCCAGGCCGCCTTCAGCTCACAGATGCCGGCCCTGACAATGAGCCGTCCGTCTAGACCAAAGACCCTGAACGACTTCTCCTTGTGAGTACGCCCTATTTTCCACACAGGGATACCCTTCATCGCGGCGACGAAACGCCCTTCGTCGCGCACCTCGACAACGAAACGCGTATTGCTCTCAGAAAACAGAAGAACGTCATCCGGCAGCATCTGCTGTCCTCGCGGAGGATCGGACGCGCCGAGGCGTATCTCCATACCGAGGCCTCCCGCAAATGCCATCTCCGCGAGCGCTACTGCCATTCCCCCTTCAGAGCAGTCGTGACACGAGCGTACCGCACCGGTCCTCATGGCGGCGGCGAGGGCCTTCATGAGCCGTCTGCCGTACATAGGATCTACCCTCGGGACCTTGTTGCCGATATACCCCTTCATCTTGTAGTAGTGCGACGCCCCGAGCTCATCCCCCGTCAGTCCGACGATATAGACCGCATTCCCCGGCTCCTTCGCGTCCATCGTGACCGATCCCGCTACATCATCGATGACCGCGATGCACGAGATCAAAAGCGTCGGAGGGATCGAGATCGTCTTCTTTCCGCTTGAGTATTCGTTATTGAGGCTGTCTTTACCGGATATAAACGGGACCCCGTATCCCTTTGCGATCACATAGCAGGCCTGCGCCGCCCTCACCAGACCCCCGAGCCGATCCGGTTTTTCGGTATTGCCCCAGCAGAAATTGTCGAGGATCGCTGCCCTGCCGATGTCGCCGCCTACCGAGACTATCTGTCGCAAGGCCTCGTCGATCGCGCTCGCGGCCATCCAATACGGGTCTATCTTACCGTACTCCGGGTTGATGCCGCACCCGATGATGACCCCCTTAGTGGAATGCAGGAGCGGACGCGTAATGCTTGCGTCACCGGGCCCGTCGTTCTCGACGCCCTGAAGAGGCTTCACGATGCTCCCGCCCTGGACCTCGTGGTCATATTGTCGTATGATCCATTCTTTGGAGGCGATGTTGAGGCTCGATAGAAGCCCGAGGAGATCGCCCGTCAAGTCTTTCTTTGGCGTGAGGCGCGGTTCCTCGAACGAAGGCCTCTTCCACACAGCTTTTCGCACTACCTTCGGCAACCCGTCGTGCAAGAACCGCATATCGAGGTCGCAGACATTAGTACCGCTATAGAAGAGGCGCAAGCGCCCCGTGCCCGTGAAACGGCCGATGACCGTTACCTCGACATCCTCCCTCTCGAAGACGCGGACCAATTCGTCGATCTTCCGGGGATCGACCGCGAGGATCATCCTCTCCTGTGCCTCCGAGATCCATATCTCGGTATATGAAAGACCTTTATATTTGAGCGGGACCTTCTCCAGGTCCACATCGACACCGAACTCCTCGCCCATCTCGCCCACGGCGCTTGACAGGCCTCCTCCCCCGCAATCCGTAATCGCATTGTAGAGGCCTCTATCGCGCGCCTGTAAGATAGTATCGGCCATCTTCTTCTCGGTGATGGGGTTCCCTATTTGAACGCACGAACCCGATAAGACCTCGGACTCGTGGGTAAGCTCGCCCGAAGAAAACGTGGCGCCGTGGATGCCGTCCCTGCCGGTCCTGCCTCCCACGAGGACCGCGAGGTCTCCCTTGTGCACCTTCTTGAACGACTTATCTCGCGGGATGAGCCCGACGTTCCCGCAGAAGACAAGCGGGTTGCCGACGAAATTTTCGTCGAAGAGTACGGCGCCGTTCGACGTCGGTATACCCATCCTGTTGCCGTAGTCTCTCACTCCCGCCACCACGCCCTTCATGACCCGCTTCGGATGGAGCGTCCCTGGGGGGAGCTTTCCGTACGGATAGTCAGGCGGGCCGAAACAGAATACGTCGGTGTTCATGATCGGCTTTGCGCCCAGCCCTGTGCCGAGGGGGTCCCGTATGACCCCGCCTATGCCGGTGCCGGCGCCGCCATACGGCTCAAGGGCTGATGGATGATTATGCGTCTCCACCTTGAAGCATACATTATAGTCGTCGTCGAACCGGATGACGCCGGAATTGTCATGGAAGACCGAGACGCACCATTTTTTATTGAGTTCCCTGGTGACCTTCATTATCGTATTTTTGAGGAGGTTGTCGATGACCTTTCCTTCATACTGCACGAGGCCCCGGAATGTCTTGTGCTTGCAGTGCTCTGACCACGTCTGGGCTATTGTCTCGAGCTCACAATCCGTCGGATTTCTCTTGAGGGAGGTAAAATATTTCTTGATCGCCCGCATCTCCGCGAGGCTCAGGAAGAGGTGGCCGTCTTTTGAGACCTCCCCCAGCGCCCTGTCTCCCGCGCGCAGGAGGTTTACGCGAACAAGCGTGAACTCGTACGGCGGAGGCTCCCGAAACGCAGCAGACCACGGGTCCCGGGCACCCGGCCTTGCCTTCACCACGTGCTGAATGAGCTTGTTGTAGAGCAGCTTCTCGCTGATTGAGGCGATCTCCCTATCCGTAAACGTTCCCTTGATGAGATACTTCTTGGAGGTCCGCACACCCCGCAGGCCCTTTATCCCGAGGTCAGCGATCGCCTTCTTCGTGGACTCCTCTACGGGGTCCATGACGCCGGGGTTGTAGGCGACCTCGAGCGCCTTATACTCCTTCTCCTGTTCCTGGAATACCGGCGCCCTGAAACTATAAGTCTGCGTAATAGGGTCTATCAAGAGTTCTTCGCTTATCTTCTTCGCGTCAGATTCGCCGAGATCCCCTTCGAGGAGATAGACCTGGACCGCCTTCACGTCCTTGACCCTCTTGCGGAAACCGAGGTCCTCGATATCCTTCTTTATGCTCAACCCCAGCGGGTCGGAAAAACCATCCCTGTCCGCTACTTCAATCCTGTAGATCATAGCGCTCCACCCGTTTACGCGTCGAACGCGCGCTCCTCGTTCTGTCCTGAAAGATTTCGAAAAGATCTTTCGGGCGCTTAGAACGAGGAGGAGCCACTCATCACACGATAGCGCTCCGTCCGTTTACTTGGCGAACACGTACAACTATTCCCACTCGATCGTCGCAGGCGGCTTCGAACTGATATCGTACGCTACCCTGTTTATTCCTTTGACCTCGTTGATTATCCTGTTGGAGACCCCCTCGAGCACCCTGTACGGTATTTTCGCCCAGTCTGCGGTCATCCCGTCTACACTCGTCACCGCCCTTATCGCAACGACGTTCTCATACGTCCTCTCGTCACCCATGACGCCCACTGTTTTTATGGGAAGGAGCACGGCGAACGCCTGCCATATCTTATCGTAGAGCCCGTGTTCCCGGATCGTCTCGATGAACCGCTCGTCGGCCTCTCTCAACATATCACATCTCGCCCGGGTCACCTCACCGATGATGCGCACGGCGAGTCCGGGTCCTGGAAACGGATGTCGGCCGAGGATCTCCGGAGGGATCCTCAGCTCTCTCCCTAATGACCTCACCTCATCTTTAAAAAGGTACTTCAAGGGCTCGATGAGCTTCAGGCGCATCTTCTTGGGTAAGCCGCCCACATTGTGATGCGTCTTGATCGTCGCGCTCGGCCCGCCGAACGCCGATCGGGATTCTATAAGATCGGGATAGAGAGTGCCCTGTGCGAGAAATGAGACGTCGCCTATCTTCTTCGCCTCGCGCTCAAATACCCTCACGAAGGTCCTCCCTATGATCCTCCTTTTCCTTTCAGGGTCCACAACGCCTATCAGGCGCCGTAAAAATTCTTTCTGCGCATCAACGCACCTCAGGTTTATCCGGAAGTGTTTCTGAAAGACATCCCTCACCCTCTTCGCCTCCCCTTTACGCAAGAGTCCGTTGTCGACAAATATGCACACGAGATGATGCCCGATCGCCCTGTTGATGAGGACGGCGGCAACAGACGAATCTACCCCTCCCGAGAGCCCGAGGACCACCCTCTTGCGCCCTGCGGTCTTTCGAACCTGCGCAATAGATTCCTCGACAAAGGACCTCATGGACCACCCTCCCCGGGTAAGGCAGATATCTTTCACGAAATTCCTCAGCATGGTCTTCCCGTACTCGGTGTGCACGACCTCGGGGTGGAACTGAACGCCGAACAGCCGCATCCCCATGTGCCCGAATGCCGCGACGGGAGAGTTCTTCGAGGACGCGAGCCGCGTGAAGCCCTCCGGAAGACGTCTCACCTTGTCTCCATGGCTCATCCACGAGATGCTCCTCCTGGGGACATCCTTGAATAGGCCTGCGCGGTCCGCCACGGTGAGAGCGGCCTTTCCATACTCCCTCGACCGAGAACCCTCTACCCGCCCCCCGAGCATCTTCGCCATAAGCTGCATCCCATAGCATATGCCGAGGACGGGTATCCCCAATGAGAAGATCCTCCCGTCGCACGTCGGTGCGCCCTTCGCATAGACGCTCGCGGGCCCTCCCGACAGAATGATCCCCCGCGTCTCGAGGGGATCGATCTCGCCGGCGGATATCGAGGGAGGGACTATCTCGCAGAATACCCTGTTCTCTCTCACCTTCCTCGCGATGAGCTGGTTGTACTGGGACCCGAAATCGATGATGAGGATCTTCTCGCGGACCATCGTTCTACCTGAGGACCGATTGAAATTGCAATGACGCCCTTACGAATGAGAGGAAGAGCGGATGAGGTTTATCCGGCTTGGAACGGAATTCAGGGTGAAATTGGACAGCGATGAAGTACGGGTGGTCCTTTAACTCTACTATCTCTGCCAGGTTCTCCTTGTGGGACCTGCCCACCACGAGCATGCCGTTCCTCCGGAACATCTCTTCGAATCGAGAATTGAATTCATACCTGTGCCTGTGCCTTTCGCCCACGACCTCTTTCCCGTAGATGGCGAACGTCTTCGTCCCCTTTTTGATCTTGCACTGATATATGCCGAGCCTCATCGTCCCTCCGAGGCCCTTCACCTTCCGCTGTTCGCTGAGGAGGCTTATCACAGGATACCTTGTCTTCTTGTCGAATTCCGTGGAATGTGCCCCCTTGAGGTTGACGACGTTCCTCGCAAATTCGATCACCGCTGTCTGCATGCCGAGGCATATGCCGAGGAACGGCACCTTCTTCCTCCTCGCATACTCTATCGCTCTTATCTTCCCCTCGATGCCGCGGTACCCGAAACCGCCCGGCACGAGTATCCCGCTCATCTCGCCCAGGTACTTCTCGCACCCCTCTTCGAGCATCTTATCAGCGTCCACCTTCACTATCTCGACCCTCGCGTCGTTCGCGATCCCGCCGTGGAGGAGCGCTTCGTCGATCGATTTGTATGCGTCCTGGAGCGTGATATACTTTCCCACCACTGCGATCCTCGTCCTGTGGCGCGGGTCATATATCTTGTCGACGATGCATTTCTTCCAGCCCTTCAGATCCCCCTTGCCGTCTCCGGAGAGGTACAGGGCCCGGAAGATCACGTCCTGGATGGCCTGGTCCTTCAACCTGAGCGGCACTTCGTAGATGCTCTTCACGTCAACAAGCTCAAAGACCGACTCTTTGTTGACGTTGCAGAAGAGCGCGATCTTCTCTTTCGTCTCTTCGCCGAGCTCCCTTTCCGTCCTGCACAAGAGTATGTCGGGCTGGATGCCGATCTCGCGCAGCTTTCCGACGCTATGCTGGGTGGGCTTTGTCTTGATCTCTCCCGCAGCTTTTATGTAGGGGATGAGGGTCACGTGGATATCGATCGCGTTCGTGGGGCCCACCTCCCGCTTGAACTGCCGTATCGCCTCCAGGAACGGAAGGCCCTCTATGTCCCCGACCGTCCCTCCGATCTCCACGATGACGACGTCAGGGTGCTGCGCCTTTGCGACATCCCTTATGCACTTCTTGATTTCGTTGGTGATGTGCGGCACTACCTGGACGGTCCCGCCGAGGAAGTCCCCCCTGCGCTCTTTTGTAATAACAGAATAGTAGATCTTGCCCGTCGTGATGTTGTTGTCTTTCGTGAGGGGCGAGTTGGTGAACCTGTGGTAGTGTCCGAGGTCGAGGTCGGTCTCCGCGCCGTCATCGGTGACGTAGACCTCTCCGTGCTGGTAGGGGTTCATCGTCCCGGGATCGACGTTTATGTACGGGTCGCATTTCACCAGCGACACCCGGAGGCCGTGTGCCTCCAGGATCTTCCCTATCGAGGCGCACGCAATGCCCTTCCCGAGGCTCGATACTACCCCGCCTGTCACGAAGATGTACTTAGGCATTTTGACGCGTCCTTCCCTTTTCGAGCGAGTCTTTCTTTTGCATCTTGCCTATCGTCGTCGGATAATCTCCTGTATAACACGCCGTACAGAACTCGTCTTCCGGCAGCAACATCGCGCCGAGCATCCCCTCGAGGCTCAGGTAGCATAGGCTGTCCAGGCCGATGAAATCGCGTATCTCGTCGACCGTATGCTTTGACGCGATGAGCTCTTTTTTCGTCGCAAAATCTATTCCGTAGAAACAGGGCGATACAAGAGGAGGACAGCTCACCCTCATGTGGATCTCCTTCGCGCCCGCTTCTTTCAGCGCACGGACCCTCCGGCGCGAGGTCGTCCCCCTCACGATGGAGTCTTCGACGATCACGATCTTTTTTCCCTGGATGACGTCCCTGACGGGGTTCAGCTTGATCTTCACCTTGAAGTCCCTGATGTACTGAAAAGGCTGGATAAACGTCCTTCCGATGTAGTGGTTCCTCACGAGGGCAAGCTCAAGAGGTATCCCCGACTCTTCGGCATATCCCAGCGCCGCATACATTCCCGAATCGGGGATCGGCATCACCAGATCCGCTTCAACGGGATACGCCCGCGCGAGCGCGCGGCCGAGGTTCTTCCTCGTCAGATAGACGCTCTTGGTAAAGATGTTCGAGTCCGGCCTCGCGAAGTAGACATTTTCGAAGATGCAGAACGCGTGTTTTTTCTGGCGCGCGAAACGGTGCGACCGCATCCCGCTGCCGTCGATCGCAACGATCTCGCCTGGTTCGACATCCCTTACGTACGTCGCCTGCACGATGTCGAGCGCACAGGTCTCGCTCGCGACGATGAATGCGCCATCGAGCTTCCCGATACAGAGCGGCCTGAACCCGAAGGGGTCCCGCATCCCGTACAGAACCCCGTTTATCATAAGGATGAAGGAGTAGGCGCCTTCGAGTTTCGTGAGCGACTCGGTGAGGTTGTCTATATATTCTCTCTGATCCCGCTGGTTCTTCACGAGGAGGTGCGTGATGATCTCGCTGTCGGACGTCGTCTGAAAGATCGAGCCGGCGCTCTCGAGCTCATTCCTCAGCTTGAAAGAGTTGGTGAGGTTGCCGTTATGAGCGACGCCGATCGACCCTCGCCTGTGGTCGACGAGGAATGGTTGGGCGTTCTCAAGAAAACTTGAGCCGGTCGTGGAATACCTCACATGTCCCATCGCGGCGTCGCCTTTGAGCCGTTTCAGGGCATCTTCGCGGAAGACATCGCCGACGAGGCCCATACCTTTATGGATATGCACCCGCTTACCGTCAAAGCTGGCTATCCCCGCAGACTCCTCTCCCCTGTGCTGCAGGGCATATAAGGCGAGATACGCAAGTCTCGCCGCGTCCCTGTGGCCATGGATGCCTACGATGCCGCAGTATTCTTTTATCCTCTCGCCAGTCTCTCTCATTTTGTCATGTCGCATGGCAGTGCGTGTCCGAAAAGCGACCCCGGAACGCAACCAAGAAACTCCTGGATCGACTTTACCTTAAAATCTTCTTTTAACATGGAATCGATACCGCTTGTGGCCGCATAGGCACCCTCGATCGTCGTAATGCACGGGATCCCGTGCAAGACCGCTAAACTGCGTATCGCAATCCCGTCGGCCTTCGGCTTCACCCCGGAGGGGGTGTTGATGATGAAACCGATCTTCCCCTCTTTGATGAGGTCACACATATCCGGTTTCCCTTCACCTAATTTGTGGACAAGCGTTGCCTTGATATTGTTATTGACAAGGACCTTGAGGGTTCCCTTCGTCGCAAGAATATCATAGCCAAAATCGGAGAGTTTCTTCGCAACGAAGATTATCTTTCTCTTGTCGTCATTCTTCACGCTGATGAAGACCGCGCCGCTCCTTGGGATCCCCTGGCCTGCGGCGAGCTGGCTCTTTGCAAAGGCGAGCCCAAAATTAGAATCTATCCCCATCACCTCGCCGGTCGATTTCATCTCCGGTCCTAGTACGATATCTACCCCTGCGAATCTCGAGAAAGGCAGCACAGACTCCTTCACCGCCACGTGGGCCGTCACCACTTCTTTCGTGAAACCGAGCGCCTCGAGACGCTCCCCTGCCATGACCTTCGCCGCGAGCTTCGCAAGAGGAACGCCCGTTGCCTTGCTCACGAACGGGACGGTCCTCGAGGCCCGCGGGTTTACCTCCAGCACGTACACGACATCGTTCTTTACCGCGAATTGGATATTCATAAGACCTACCACCCGCAGTTCTTTCGACAGCATATGCGTGTAGCGCGTGATCGTGTCGATGATCTCTTCGCCGAGCGTATAGGGCGGCAGCACACAGGCAGAGTCTCCCGAGTGTATCCCCGCCGCCTCTATGTGCTCCATTATACCACCTATCACGGTTATTTTCGAGTCACTTATCGCGTCCACATCGACCTCTACCGCATCTTCTATGAACTTATCGACGAGGATCGGCCTGTCGGGCGAAGCCTCGACCGCATCCTTGACGAATTCGTCGAGGGAACCTTCGTCGTAGACGATCCTCATCGCCCTGCCGCCGAGCACGAACGACGGCCTCACGAGGACAGGATAGCCGATCTTTTTGCAGACCTTCTTCGCCTCTTCGACTGACGTTGCGGAGCCGTTCGGCGCCTGGGGTATCTTCATCATCTCGAGGAGCCGCGCGAACTTATCTCGGTCCTCGGCGATCTCTATCGACTCTACGCTCGTGCCGATGATAGGGACCCCCGCATCGGCGAGCCGCCGTGCGAGATTGAGCGGCGTCTGTCCTCCGAACTGCACGATCACCCCGTGCGGCCTCTCTCTATCGATGATGTTCATCACGTCTTCGAAGGTGAGCGGTTCAAAATAGAGCTTGTCTGAGGTGTCGTAATCGGTCGACACGGTCTCAGGGTTCGAATTCACCATTATCGTCTCATACCCGCTCTCCTTCAAGGCGAACGAGGCGTGGCAGCAGCAGTAGTCGAACTCGATCCCCTGCCCTATCCTGTTGGGGCCCCCTCCGAGTATCATTATCTTCTTCTTCTTCGAGGCCCTCGTTTCATCTTCTGACTCGTAGGTGGAGTAGTAATACGGCGTGTACGCCTCGAATTCTGCAGCGCATGTATCGACAAGTTTAAACGTCGCCTCAATGCCGAGCCGTTTCCTCGTCTCCCTCACCGAGCGCTCATCGGTACCTGTGAGCATCGCGATCTGCCGGTCGCTGAAGCCGCTCTTCTTCGCCGTACGTAAAAGCCCTTCGCCTCGAGGATCCGAAAGGGACCCGGATGATGCGGCGGAAAGCTTTTTCTCTACGTCGATGATCTCCTGGATATTCCGTAGAAACCATCGGTCGATCCGGCTCAATTCATAGATCTCGTCGATAGAGAACCCTCTCTGGAGAGCATGCTTTATGTAAAAGACCCTCTCCGCATTCGGGATTCGCAATTTCTCTTCTAGCTCGCTTCTTGTAAGGCTCATGCTATCGCCGTCGAGACCTGTCCTGCCGGTCTCGAGACCCCGCAGCCCTTTTTGCAGCGCCTCCTTAAACGTTCGGCCTATCGCCATCGTCTCTCCTACGGACTTCATCGATATGCCAAGCCTGCGGTCCGCGCCCGGGAACTTCTCAAATGTGAACCGCGGTATCTTCACCACGCAATAGTCGATCGTCGGCTCGAACGAGGCCGGCGTCGACTGCGTGATGTCGTTCCGTATTTCATCAAGCGTGTAGCCGACCGCGAGTTTCGCGGCGATCTTCGCGATCGGGAAACCCGTCGCCTTGCTCGCGAGCGCAGAACTCCTCGAGACCCGCGGGTTCATCTCTATCACCACCATCCTCCCGTCATCCGGGTTCACGGCGAACTGTATGTTCGAACCGCCCGTCTCCACCCCGACCTCGCGGATGATGGCGACCGCCGCATCTCTCATCCGCTGGTATTCTTTATCGGTGAGGGTCTGTGCGGGGGCAACCGTGATCGAATCGCCCGTGTGCACGCCCATCGGATCGAAGTTCTCTATGGAACATATGATGACCACGTTATCCTTGAGGTCTCTCATCACCTCAAGCTCGTATTCTTTCCAGCCGATGACCGACTCCTCGATAAGGATCTCGTGTATCATGCTGCTCTCGATCCCTACCGATGCGACCCTCTCGAGCTCTTCCCGGTTCGCCGCGATCCCGCCGCCGGTACCTCCGAGCGTAAAGCTCGGCCGTATGATCAAGGGAAACCCTATTCTTTCCGCAACCGCCCGTGCCTCTTCCATGGTATAGGCGAGGCCGCTCTGCGGGAGGTCAAGCCCTATCTTGAGCATGGATTTCTTGAAGTACTCTCTATCCTCGGCTTTTTTTATCGCATCGTAGTTGGCACCGATCATCTTGACATTGTACTTCTCTAAGACGCCCATCTCGCACAATTTTATGGCGGTATTTAATCCCGTCTGCCCGCCCAGGGTCGGCAGGAGGGCATCGGGCCTCTCGCGCTCAATTACCTTTGCCACGATCTCAGGCGTTATCGGTTCAATGTATGTCCTGTCCGCCATCTCAGGGTCCGTCATAATGGTCGCCGGATTGGAATTGATGAGGACGACCTCGTACCCTTCCTCCTTTAGCGCCTTGCAGGCCTGTGTACCCGAATAATCGAACTCGCATGCCTGGCTGATGATAATAGGGCCAGAGCCGATGATCAGGATCTTTTTAATATCTGTTCGTTTTGGCATAAGATTTAAGCTCTAAACTCTAATTTCGAAATCCTAAACAAATTCAAATTTCAAAATCCCAAATCTGCGCATGTGAAGCGACAAGGACCACGCGACAGTTTCAGATTCAGGATTGAGGATTTTTCATTGTTTCTATGAATTCCTCGAAGAGTCCGTATGAATCATGCGGGCCGGGCGAGGCCTCAGGATGGTATTGAACGGAAAAGATAGGATACCCCTTATGCCTCATGCCCTCGCTCGTCCCGTCATTTAAATTGATATGGGTCGTTTCGATCTCGTCTTTATTCAAAGTCTTCGGGTCGACGCAAAACCCATGGTTCTGGGAGGTAATCGCGATCTTCCCGGTCCTCATATCTTTGACCGGATGGTTTACGCCTCTGTGCCCGAATTTAAGTTTGTACGTCTTCCCCCCAAAGGCGAGCCCCAGCATCTGGTGCCCCAGACAGATCCCGAAGATGGGGACTTTGCCGATCAGGCTTCTTGTCGTCTCGATCACGTAACTGACTGCCGCCGGGTCGCCGGGTCCGTTCGACAGGCAGACGCCGTCCGGTTTCAGGGCCAGGATCTCGTCAGCCGTAGACTGCGCGGGTACTACCGTCACATCGCATCCGCTTCGCGCAAGCATCCGCAGTATATTGAATTTTACCCCGCAATCGAGCGTAACGACCCTGTACCCTCGTCCAGTTCCCGACCCGGACGAGGGTCCGTCAGTCTCATAGCCCTCAAGAGGCCACGTATACAATTCCTTACAGGCCACCTCTTTTACCAAGTCCCTGCCGACCAGTCCGGGGGAATCCTTTGCCTTCTGCACAAGGCGTTTCCTGTCTAAATCGGCGCTCGAGATCACGCCTTTCATGGCTCCCTGGAGCCTGATGTGCTTTGTGAGGGCGCGCGTATCAACGCCCTGAATTCCGGCTACCCCGCTCTCCTCCAAATAGCTTCTGAGGGTCTTGGCAGATCTGTAATTCGATGGGACCTCGCACAGCTCCCTCACGATGAACCCGTCGACCTGGACCTTCCGCGATTCCACGTCACTCGCGTTGACGCCATAATTACCGATGAGAGGATACGTCATCGTCACGATCTGGCCCCTATAAGAAGGGTCGGTGAGGACCTCCTGGTATCCGGCCATGCTCGTATTGAATACGACCTCGCCGGCCTTCTCCCCTATCGCGCCGAAGGACTCTCCCTCCAGAACGAAACCGTCTTCTAATGCGATCAACGCCTTTGCCATCTATCGCCCCGTTCCCAGAAACTGAAAAGGGGCGGAGACGCCTCCGCCCCTTTCTGGGTCAAAACTCTTGAGAGAGAAAAACTCGAGTAGTCTCTTCTTCACTATATTCTCGAAACCCTTCGTGTTCGAAGCGATCTCTCGCACGAACTCGCCACGACCGACACTGCCCGCGCCCGCTGCGGCGCCCGTTTAAGTACGTTGTGCCGCAAAAAGAAAAAACGCCCCTTTCAGGGCGTCCCTGCCCCACCTTGAATACGTCATCGTATTCAGACCTACGCTTACAATATCACACACGCACCCGTTTGTCAAGGGCGCGCCTTCCCTTACGACTCAAAGAGGTTCTTGGTGGCATACTGCGGATCGCTCGTGAGGTTCACCCCCAGCCTCCTCAACCCCTCATCGTCTCCCGGGGCCGGAACATGAGTCATGTGGACCTCGCACCCATGGAGCTCCTTGAGCTTCTCCATGGCCAACTGGGCTGTCGGGTTGGTCGCGGCGCTTATGCCAAGAGCAATGAGGGTTTCCTCGAGATCGAGGTTCACCGTCCGCGCGTTCAGGACATTCTTCTTAAGGTGCCCTATCGACTCTATGATGTTCGGCGATAAGAGATGTATCTTGTCGGGGATCTCAGCGAGTATCTTGATGGCATTGAGGACGAGGCTTGCCGAGGCGTGCATCAGGCTTGAGTTCTTCCCTGTGACGATGGTGCCGCCCGCAAGCTCTATCGCTGCTCCGCAGTAGACCGCACCGTTATCTTTTTTCTTCATCCGCGCTTCTTCTGATGCGCGGCGCGCGGCCCCCACGACGGCCCTATCCTCCGGCTTCACCTCGAGCTCCTTCATGAGAAGCTCTACCCTCTGCACCGTCTCCTTATCCACGAAGCCAAGCATGTACTCGCATGAATATCTGAAGTATCGGCGTATCGCCTCCTGGCGCGCCGCCTCCCTCACGACCGCATCGTCTATGATCCCGAAGCCGGCACGGTTCACTCCCATATCGGTGGGAGACTTGTACACCGACTCTGACCCCGCGATCCTCTCCAATATCTCTTTGAGGACCGGGAAGATCTCCACGTCCCGGTTATAGTTGACCGCGATCTCGCCATACGCCATCTGATGGAAAGGATCGATGAGGTTGAAGTCCCTGATGTCGGCGGTCGCCGCCTCATAGGCCACGTTCACCGGATGCTTGAGGGGCAGGTTCCATATGGGGAACGTCTCGAACTTCGCATACCCCGATCCTATCCCGCGCTTGTGGTCGTGGTACAGCTGAGAAAGGCAGGTGGCAAGTTTTCCGCTCCCCGGCCCGGGGCCCGTGACGATGACAAGCGGGTTTTTCGTCTCTATGTATTCGTTCGAACCGTATCCTTCATCGCTCACGATCATGTCAACGTCCGTGGGGTACCCTTTCGTGAACCGATGGGTATAGACTTTTATGTTCCGGCGCTCTAATTTGTTCTTGAATATCTTCGCCGCAGGCTGATTGTCGAAACGCGTTATCACGACGGCGAGGATATCGATGCCCCAGCCCCTGAGGTCGTCGATGAGTTTAAGGGCATCGACGTCGTAGGTGATGCCGAAATCTGCCCTCATCTTTCTCCTCTCGATGTCGCCCGCATAGATACAGAGCACTATGTCGGCCCTGTTCTTAAGCTGCTGGAAGAGACGCATCTTCACGTTAGGGTCGAATCCCGGAAGCACCCTCGAGGCATGTAAGTCAAAAAGCAGTTTGCCCCCGAACTCGAGGTATAGTTTATTGCCAAACTTCTTCACTCGTTCCAGTATCGCGGCAGTCTGCTCGCGCAAGTACCGCTCGTTATCGAACCCGATCTTCTGCGCCCTTTCGGTTATCATGTCGTTCGCCACGTGTTATCTCGTCTCCTTATGGTACTCCTGAAGAGACATGACAGGCATCTTGGGTTTCTTGATGAGGTGCTCGATACCGTTCACTGAGGCCTGTGCGCCAGAGACGGTGGTGATGAGAGGCACCTTGTAGAGGATCGCATGGGACCTGATCCTCGCTTCCTGCTCCTTGGTCGCCTTCCCGGACGGCGTATTTATGATGAGGGATATCGTGCCGTCCTTGATGAGGTCTATCACGTTTGGCCTGCCCTCATCGAGTTTGGGAAGGACTTTCACTTCGATATCATTGCTCATGAGAGCATTTGCGGTACCTGAGGTCGCCATGATCGTGAAACCGAGGTCGACGAGCTTCTTGGCGACGAAGACGATATCTCTCTTATCCTGGTTCTTCACGCTGATGAAGACATTCCCGCGCGTGGGGAGGATCTGCCCTGCGGCGATCTGGCTCTTCGCGTATGCGGCGCCGAACGTCTCGTCGATGCCCATCACCTCTCCGGTCGATTTCATCTCAGGTCCGAGGATCGCGTCGACGCCGGGGAACCGTATAAAAGGAAAGACGGATTCCTTAACGGCAACGAAATTGATCGTCTTCTCCTCGGTAAACCCAAGACCCGCGAGGGTCTTGCCGAGCATTATCTTGGTCGCGAGATTCGCGAGCGGCACGCCTATCGCTTTGCTCACGAAAGGAATGGTCCTCGATGCCCGGGGATTCACCTCCAGGACATAGACGATGTTGTTCTTTACCGCATACTGGACGTTGAGGAGCCCCTTGACCTTCAATTCCATAGCCATCGCGTACGTGTTCTTCCGGATCGTCTCGATGATGTCGTCGCCAAGCGTGTGAGGAGGGAGGACCATCGCACTGTCTCCCGAATGTATGCCAGCCTCCTCGATGTGCTCCAAGATCCCTCCGATGACACACCTCGTCCCATCGGCGATCGCGTCGACGTCGACCTCGATGGCATCTTCCAGGAATTTATCGATGAGGATGGGCCGCTCCGGGGATGCCTCTATCGCCTTTGCCATGAAAGAACTCAGGCCCTCGTCGTCATAGACGATCTCCATCGCCCGCCCTCCGAGGACGTAGGACGGCCTCACGACGATTGGATACCCTATGTCCCTGGCGACCTTCTGCGCCTCCTTGAAAGAGGTCGCGGTCCCGTTCTCGGGCTGGATGAGTTTCAACTTGTTAATCATGACCTGGAACCTCTTCCTGTCCTCCGCCCTGTCGATAGAGTCAGGGCTCGTGCCCAGGATCCTGACGCCTGCGCGCGCAAGCTCATTGCATATGTTGAGCGGGGTCTGCCCGCCGAACTGGACTATCGCCCCCATCGGTTTTTCGATATCCACGATATTCAGCACGTCTTCAACCGTGAGGGGTTCGAAATACAATTTGTCAGAGGTATCGTAATCGGTGGAGACGGTCTCAGGATTACAATTCACCATGATGCTTTCGACCCTTTCCTCCTTCAGCGCGTACGACGCATGGCAGCAGCAGTAGTCAAACTCTATCCCCTGTCCTATCCTGTTGGGGCCTCCTCCGAGAATGAGGACCTTCTTCGCCTTGGTCGGATGGCTTTCGTCCTCCGTCTCATAGGTAGAATAGTAATAGGGCCTTTCTGCCTTGAACTCCCCTGCGCAGGTATCGACGAGTTTATAGACAGCTTCCACGCCATGTTTCTTTCTGTAAGCCCTGATCGTGTGCTCTGCCGTATGGAGGAGGAACGCGAGCTGTCTGTCCGAGAAACCGTCCTGTTTTGCCCTCCTCAAAAGCTCGAGAGGGACCTTGAGGGGACCCGAGGCGTTCTTGGAAGCATGCTTTTTGAGGTCGTCCTCGAGAGCGACGACCTGTGCGAGATTGTCTATGAACCACCTGTCGATCTTGGAGAGCTCGTATATCTGGTCCGTTGTGAGGCCGAGCTTGAGACCATACCTGATATAGAAGAGCCTCTCGTCGTTGGGGGTACGGATCTTCTCCTTTATCTCCTGCACGAGGTCCGGGGAGGCATTGCGCAGCATGTCATCGGCGATCTTGTCTTTCCCGTCGGCACCCAGCCCGAACCTTCCTGTCTCGGTCGACCGTATCCCCTTCTGGAGCGCCTCCCGGAAATTACGGCCGATGGACATCGCCTCGCCGACCGCCTTCATCGAGGTATTGATGGTCCTCTGCGCCTGCGGGAATTTTTCAAAGGTGAACCTGCATATCTTAAAGACGCAGTAATCGACGGTCGGCTCAAAGAACGAGGCCGTCTTCCCCGTGATCTGGTTGAGGACCTCCGGCAGGGTAAGGCCCACCGCGAGTTTTGTGGCAACCCGCGCGATCGGGAAGCCGGTCGCCTTGGAGGCAAGCGCAGAGCTGCGGGAGAGGCGCGGGTTGACTTCGATGATGACGATGTGGCCATCGTCCGGGTTTTGCCCAAACTGGATGTTCGCGCCGCCGCCCGTAATGTCGACCTTCCGTATGATCTTTTTGGAGAGGTTCACGAACTGCACATATTCCTCGTCCGTGAGGCTCTGGGACGGGGCCACCACGATGCTGTCGCCGGTATGAACGCCCATAGGATCGACGTTTTCCATAGAGGTGATCATGATCACGTTGTCGACGCAGTCCCTCATCACCTCGAACTCTATCTCCTTCCACCCGAGCACCGACTGCTCGACGAGCACCTGCCCGACGGGGCTTATCTCGATACCCTTCGCGAGATATTCTTTCAATTCCTCTTTGTTATAGGCGGTGGATCCTCCGCTGCCCCCCAGGCAATACGCGGGCCTCAGGATGAGAGGGAAGCCGATGCCGAGGCCGATCTTCATGCCCTCCTCGACGGTCGTCGCGATACCGCTCTTTGGGACGTCGATGCCGATCTCCTGCATCGCCTTCTTGAAAAGCTTTCTGTCCTCGGCCCTCGAGATCGCGTCCACGCTCGCGCCTATCGACTCGACTCCGTATTTCTTGAGCACGCCTTCCTTCATCAAAAAGAACGCAAGGTTGAGCCCCGTTTGACCACCGAGCGTAGGCAGGATCGCGTCCGGCCTCTCTTTCCTTATTATCTCGGTGAGGACCTCAACGGTAAGCGGCTCTATGTAGGTGACATCCGCCATGCCCGGGTCCGTCATGATCGTGGCCGGATTGCTGTTGACGAGTATCGTATAGTAACCCTCTTCGCGGAGCGCCTTGCAGGCCTGGGAGCCGGAATAGTCGAATTCACAGGCCTGTCCAATGACGATGGGACCCGAACCGATCATCAATATCTTCTTTATATCTTTGCGCTTTGGCATACCGGATTCCTTTCCCTGGCTCCTTTCATCAGCACGATGAATCTCTTGAAGAGTGGGTGCACTTCGCCGAATCCCGGGCTCGCCGGGTAGTATTGAGCGGAGATGAATTTGAGCGATGCGCTCACCACCTCCTCGACCGTCCTGTCATTCGCGTTGCGCAGGGTGATCGTGGCGTCCCCGCGCGGTTTCATGGAATGATCGTCGAGCACAAAGGAGTGATTCTGCACCGTGATATCGCCCTTGAACGAGCCTGGCGACAACACCGGATAATTCACGCCGCGATGGCCCGTCTTCATTTTTTTGAGTTTCCATCCGCGCGCCCGACAGATGATCTCGTGGCCGGTGGAGATGCCCAAGAGAGGGACCTTGCCGATAAGCGACCTCACCGTATTCGTGACCTTAGGGATCGCCTCGTCGTCCTCGGGTCCGCTGGAGACGATGAGGCCGTCGAGATCGAGAGAGAGGACCCTGCGCGCATCCGTGTCGTAGGGCATGAGGACCGTAGAACACCCGAGCGCCTTCAGCTGCGCAATGAAGCTGCGCGGCATCCCGAGGTCTATGATGCCCACGCGAGGACACGACGAACGCCCCTTCTCCTCCGTGATCTTGTCGACAGAGATCTGTCGTATGAAATCCTTCTTGAGACCTTTTTTCTTGTGGGTTTTCAACCTATTCACAAGCCTGGTGCGCGCAGCTGCTTTTGTCGAGATTATCCCGAGCATCTCGCCGCGCTCCCGGATCCGCACCGCGAGGGTCCTTGTATCGACCCCGCTTAGCGCAAAGAGACCCTCCTCTTTGAGGAACGCATCGAACGTTCCCTCGGACTGCCAGTTAGAAGCGATGGCGCTCTCCTCTTTTATGACGAGCGCCTCTATCCAGCACTTCCGGGACTCGTTGAATTTTTTTGCAATGCCGTAATTTCCTATGAGAGGGTATGTCAGGACCAGGATCTTGCCCGCGTGTGCAGGGTCCGTCATCATCTCCTGGTACCCGACGACCGAGGTATTCATGACCACTTCCCCGATCCTCTCTCCCTGCACACCTATAGATCTTCCCTCATATGTGCTCCCATCTTCCAATACTAATAGCGCTCTCATACTCCGCTCCTCTTTGAATGGCACACGCCCTCCCCGCCCTTTTAAAACGAAAAGGGCGGAGAAAACTCCGCCCTCAGGGATCACTGCTAAGAAAACACGACACTCTCTTCATGTTACAGCCGTCTCACGCCCATATTCGTTATGCGTACTCATTGTCGCACTAATTGGTGAAAATTATCTCTCTTTTGTCAATAAAAGTCAAGGCATTTATATCCTATTGTAGGGGAAGTCTGGCAACGGGATCAGACCAGACCCTGGTCGAGCATGGCATCGGCCACTTTTACGAATCCTCCGATATTGGCGCCATCCACATAATTCACGTATTTGCCTTCTTTGCCGTACTTCACGCACTGCTCATGGATAGCGATCATGATCTCGCGCAGTTTTTTATCGACTTCTTCGCGGGACCACGACAGCCTCATGCTGTTCTGTGACATCTCGAGGCCAGAGGTCGCGACGCCGCCGGCGTTCGCCGCTTTCCCGGGCGCATAGAGGATCTTTGCCTTCTGAAATACCTTAATGCCTTCCGGGGTGGTGGGCATGTTTGCGCCTTCGCCTATCGCGATGCAGCCGTTCTTGACCAACGTCTTCGCATCGTCCCCGCTTATCTCGTTCTGCGTTGCGCCTGGAAACGCGACGTCACACTTCACCCCCCAGGGGCGCTGGTTCTCGGAGTACGTGCAGCTGAACTCGCTCGCGCATTCTTTTATGCGGCCCCGTTTCACGTTCTTGATCTCGAGCGCGCACTTCAACTCTTTCATGTCGATGCCTTTCTCGTCGTAGATGAACCCGTTGGAATCCGACAGCGTCACCACCTTTGCGCCCAGCTGGATGAGTTTTTCCGCGGTGTACTGGGTGACGTTGCCGGCGCCTGAGAGCACGCACACCTTCCCTTTTAAAGACTCCCCTCTCGTCTTCAGCATCTCTTCGACGAAATAGACGCACCCGTAGCCTGTCGCCTCAGGCCTGATCAGGCTGCCGCCCCAGTTCAACCCTTTGCCGGTGAGGACCCCCGTGAATTCGTTGCGCAGCCTTTTATACTGACCGAACATGTACCCTATCTCGCGGCCGCCGACGCCTATATCTCCCGCAGGCACATCCGTATCGGGGCCGATGTGCCGCTGCAGCTCCGTCATAAAACTCTGGCAGAACCTCATCACCTCGTTGTCCGACTTTCCTTTGGGATCGAAATCGGAGCCGCCCTTCCCGCCACCCATGGGCAACGTGGTCAAACTGTTCTTGAAGACCTGCTCAAACGCCAGGAATTTCAGTATCCCCAGGTTTACGCTGGGGTGAAAACGTATACCGCCTTTATAGGGCCCTATGGCGCTGCTCATCTCGATGCGGAACCCCCTGTTTATCTGGACCTCGCCCTTATCGTCCGTCCAGGGAACGCGGAACATTATCACCCGTTCCGGCTCAACCATCCTCTCCAGGATCTTGGCTTCCTGGTATTTTGGATTCTTCTCGATGAACGGCGTTACCGACTCCACCACTTCCCGCACCGCCTGGTGGAATTCGCTTTCACCGGGATTTTTCTCGATGACCTTCGCCATAAATTCTTCGATCTTCTTTGACATTTCCTTTCCCTCCTATGCCGTTTCAGTCATTAAGCGACCGCCCCGCCCCTTGACCGCGCTGCCCGCTTTTGAGGCACGCCAGATCAAATAAAAAACGTCCCCATTTTTAGCATTGGGGACGCCATCGTCCTCTCACGGCCCACCCTTGTCGCACCCATGAGACCGTGCCAACCGTAAAAGATTATAGCACAACCGATTCGCATGTCAATGATTTTTACGGGATTTCGTACAGCGGTGGCCGACCCATCGCGCCGCGCTTTCGGCCAGACGCCTACGCACGCACGCCAGGCGGCCCGCCCTCTGTCTCCTTTTTTCCCATAATAAGTCCGGCGATCTTCTTCTCTACCTTGGGGTGCAGCAGAACGATCAGCAGCCCGCCGATGATATTGCCGATAGTGACGGGGATGAGGTTATTGAAAATGGTAAGAAATCCCGACGCGAATTCCCCTTTTGCCATAAGGCCGACGGGCAAGAAGTACATATTGGCGACAGAGTGCTCGAATCCCGACGCAACGAACGCCATGATCGGGAAATAGATCCCGAATATTTTACCGGTGACCGTTCTGGCGGCCATGCTCATTATGACCGCAAGGCATACGAGCATATTGCACAAGATGCCCCGGTACACCGCCTCCATAAAACCTAACCCCAGCTTGGTCTCGGCGATCTTGATCGCCGCGGCCCCTATCGGGGATACGCCGCCCGCGTGAGCAAGAAAGCCGGAGCCCGATACGAGCCAGGCGATGACCACCGCGCCCAATAGGTTGCCGCAATAGACGACCAGCCAGTTGCGCAAGACCTTGATGAACGAATATCTCCGGTAAATAAACCCTATGGTCATGAGGATGTTGCCCGTGAATAGCTCCGAGCCCGGGATGAGCACCAGCATGAGGCCGACGCTGAAAACGCTCCCGGAGAGAAATCGCGCGAAACCCGCGTCCAATGTACCTCCGCTCACGACAGCGGTCGCGACATTGGCGCCGAACGCAATATATATCCCCGCAAGGACCCCAAAGATGAATAGTTCGTATAATGATGCGGCCGCCTTTTTTTCGCCGATAGTCCTAAGGGCCCTCGATACCTCTATGGGGCTTAAAAAAAGATCGTTGGTCATCGCGCATCTCCTTTATAGTGAGCAGCTCACCGTTAACATCTTCCCTTCAAAGACGACCCCGTTACCCCCCCCCACTTCATAATATGCCAGACACGGAAATATTTCAAGGACTAAAATTCCCGTGCGCTGCCCCTTCGGCGCTTACGCAGGCATCTGCGGTTCAATGCGAATGCGCTATGGCCTGCGCGGGTACGCGCACCACGCAACCCATATGCTCAGCTCATAGAGGAAGAGCATCGGAATCGCAAGGACAACCATAGTGAACGCATCGGGGGTGGGGGTTACGATGGCCGCGATAATGAATATCCCTACAACAGCGTATTTCCAGCCCCTTCGGAGGACCTTCGGGTTGATGATGCCGATCTTGGAGAGTATGTAACTCACGACCGGCATCTCGAAAATGACACCGCACCCCAGCACCAGGACCGTCACGAACGATGTGTAGTGGGAGATCGATATCACGGGCTCCAGGGCGCTATTCGAAAAGCCGAGGAGGAACCGCAACACGGGAGGTATTATGACAAAGAAACCGAATGCGCTTCCCGCAATGAACGCACACATGGACGCAGTGAGAAACGCTACAACGTGGACCTTGCGCTTATTCTCAAGGGCCGGCGAGAGAAAAGCCCATATCTCGTACAATAATACCGGCATCGATATCACGATCCCTGTGCAGACCGATATCTTCACATGTACGACGAGGGCCTCCTGGGGGCTGAAGAATGCGAGTTTGTCGATCAGGCCGGCGCTCGGAGATTGAATGATCGTAAGGATGCGCGATGCGAACGGAAATGAGAGACAGCTTGCCGCGATGAGTGCGCTTATGGCTACGATGATCCTTCGCCGAAGTTCCTCAAGGTGTTCAACCACCGTCAATTCATCCATGGGTCAGCCCCGATAACCTAACTCTTCTTTTCCTCCCCGGCGTCTCCCGAGTCCGTCTCCTTCAGGCCCTTCTTGAACTCATGCACGGTCCTTCCCAATGCCTTCCCTATCTCGGGCAGTTTACTCGCGCCAAAGATCAAAAGACATATCAAGAGTATTACCAAAAGCTCCTGCATACCGATCCCAAACATCACAATCACCTCCTCAGCTCATCGTCTTGGAAGGGTTCTGTCAGCCCAGATGCTCGGCCACGATCTTGATGCCAATGAAAATTAAAACAAGGCCTCCGGCAATCTCGACCCTGCGCCCGAATTTGCGACCGAATCGAGTACCGACAAATACTCCGATGAAAGAGAGCGCGAATGTTACCATCCCGATGACAAGCGCGGGGCCCAAGACTCCTACGTTCAAAAAGGAGAGGCTCATGCCGACGGCGAACGCATCGATGCTCGTTGCGACTGAGAGCATGAGCAGCATAGAGACATTGAGCGGATCGCGTGCATCCTCTTCCCGCCGCGCCACCGCGCCGTCATAGATCATTTTGGCGCCGATCGCGCTCAGTATGCCGCATGCGATCCAGTGGTCGATGCCCGATACACACTGTCTTACGCAGGATCCGGCATACCAGCCTGTAAGCGGCATGAGCGCCTGGAAAGACCCGAAAGAGAACGCGATACGGATTGCGTGATACACCTTGTCCCGCGTGATCGTCACACCGCTCGCGATGGATGCTGCGAATGCATCCATCGCCAATCCTAGGGCTATAAGTAAAATAATATTGCTATTCATATCTCATCCGCTTATGCGCTCAAGCCCTCAACGAACCGTTTCACCTCCGACCGATAGTCGTCTCGGACTATTTCTCCCGTCTTGAGCACGAATGTGCCGCAGGGTTTGACTCCCGATGCCTCTTCCATATCGCGGAAAGCGCCCTTGTTGCCCGCGCCACCCTGGGTGCAGAAGAATGCCGCTTTTTTAAAGCGCCCCTTGTTCTGCAGGAGGTATGTCCGTACCGGCGTGGACATCGTAAATGCCCACACCGGCGTGCCGATGATGACCATGTCATACGACGAAGGGTCGCTCTTCACTTTTTTGATCTCCGTGATCTTTTTCAAGCTCGCGTCCCTCCCTGCCCGCAAATACCCCATCGCCCCTGCCCTGTCCTTTGTATCAACGATCTCTTCCCTTTCGCATCGAAGGAGATCGGAGATCGCCTCCGCCACTTTCCTCGTAACCCCTGTCCTCGAGTAGAATATCACGAGCGTCTTCATCTTCACGCCTCCTTTACTACCGTGTCCCTGTTCGGGAATAAGCTTCTCTGCCCTTACGCCGATGCGGCGGAACTAACGCCCCTGCTCCCCATCGAGGATCGCGCTGAGTTCCTCGGCCCGCGTCACAGGCAGCGAGCACGTATAATGTGCACACACATATGCGGTGGGCGATCCTCCGAGCGGGGGTTGGTCTTTTAAGAACGGTATCCGCCGACAGACTTCTTCGAGCTCGTCGTCCGAGACCGGCCGGTATGCGACCACTTTACTGGGCATAAACCGTGCGTAGATCGATCGGAGCATGCCGATGAACTCGGGGTCGTCTTTGTTGCCCGCGAGCGCGATCTCGGTAGATGGTCCGAGCGCGAAATCTAGAGCGATGAGGGTCTGCGCATGTCCGCTCGGCAGGCTGAAGACCTCGCCCGAGAATGCCTTGAAAAGCGCTGCCGCCCTCTGCTCGAACTCCTCATCCATGGTGAATCTGCCGAGACGAAGCAGGTCGAGCGCTGCGATCGAATTCCCCGAGGGAATATCCCCGTCGTAGATCTCTTTTATCCTCCCCAGCGCCTGCTTCTCGGCATCGGACGCCGTGAAGTAGAAGCCCCCGCTTTCGTTATCCCAAAAGAGATCGATCATCTTCTGCGAGAGATCGACCGCGCTGTCCAGGTAGCGGAACTCCAGCGTCGCCTCATAGAGGTCGATGAGGCCATGGACAAAGAATGCATAATCATCGATCATGCCGCGGATGGCTCCCTCTCCGTCCCGGTAGCGGTGGAGGAGCCTTCCGCTCTTATCAACGAGGTTCTTCACGATAAACTGGGCGGCCTGTTCCGCCGCCTCCCTGTATCGCGCCTCACCGAGGACGCGGGAGCCGTACGCAAGGCTCGAGATCATGAGGCCGTTCCAGTCAACTAAAATCTTATCATCGAGACGAGGCGCGAGCCTTTCCGAACGGACGCTCGAGAGCTTCTCCTTGGCCGCCTCCACGAAACGCCTGACCTCCGATACGTCTTTATGGAAACGGCGCGCAGTCTCTTCGGCGCCATGGAAGATGTAGAGCACGTTCTTTCCCTCCCATTCACCCGTGGGATCTGAAACCGCGTTGCCGGATGGCTCCACTCCGAAATAGTAATTGACGATCGCGGCGTTCTCATCTCCAAATATTTTTTTGATCTCGTCCTGTCTCCAGAGATAAAAAGCCCCTTCCTCTCTCTTCTCCGGATATCGGCCGTCCGGTGCGGAATCCGCGTCGAGGCCGCAAAAGAATCCGCCCTCGCGTCCTCTCATATCCCGAAGCACATAGTCGAATATCTCCCGTGCGGCCTGCGCATATTCACCTTTTCCTGTCGCCTGGTATGCTTCGAGATACGCCCTCGCGATGAGGGCCTGGTCATAAAGCATCTTCTCGAAATGGGGGATCCTCCACAGAGCATCCGTCGAGTACCTGTGGAATCCCCCGCCAAGGTGGTCACGAATGCCTCCGTGCGCCATCTCCGATAACGTCCTCTCCGCCATCTCAAGGGACCTCGGGTTGCCCGTGCGTTTCCAGTACCTGAGTAAAAACGAAATCGTGTGTGGTGTCGGAAATTTGGGCGCTTCGCTGAATCCTCCATAGCGCGGATCGACGTGCGACGAGAGCTCCTCATACGCATTCTCGAGCGCCGTTTCATCGAGGGGATACCCTCCCCTCCCGATCTTCTCTTGGACCGCGCCCCTCTCACGGACAACCCCAAACCCTACCACCGCTTTCTCTACGACATCCTGCCGATAGTTTTTCCATACCTCGGCGATCGAGAGCAGCGTTGTCTTAAGCCCCTGCCTTCCCCACCTGTCTTCGGGAGGAAAGTACGTCCCGCCGTAAAACGGCTTCTTATCCGGAGTCATAAAAATGTTGAGCGGCCATCCTCCCGACCCCGTCATCGCGACGAGGGCATGCATATACGCGGCGTCTATGTCCGGCCTCTCTTCCCTATCCACTTTAATGGGGACAAAATGCTCGTTGAGGATCCGCGCGATCTCCGGGTCAGAGAAGGACTCTTTTTCCATCACGTGGCACCAGTGGCAGGCGGAATATCCGATCGAGAGGAAGATCGGCTTGTCCTCCTTCGCCGCCTTATCGAAGGCCTCGTTTCCCCACGGATACCAGTCAACGGGATTGTGCGCATGCTGAAGGAGGTAGGGGCTCTTTTCGTTGATAAGCCGATTTGTATGGAGGTCCGGCGTATCAGCCATGGCGTCCCCTCCGTTAACTCCGTTAAGGAGCGATGCCCACCATGCGAGCGCAAGCGCCCATTTCTTCAACTCAGTATATTCACGCACCGGAAATATGTACGCCCACTTTTTGAAGATCCGCGGGCTTACACCCGTGGAATCTTGCTTTTCGCTCCGTCGAGGCGAAAACCTCGCCGAAGCGGAATTCCCTTCGCTCTCCATCCCCACCCTTACAGGTGGGGAATTCCGCGAAGGCGGGTTAAAACAGGCATGTGCCTGTCGCGCATCCTCCCGAATACTCCGAATCGGCGATGAGGATGTCGCCCTGGTCGCCTTCTCTGTAACCGAATGATAGGACCTGCTGTTCTTTGCTGCCGTATCGGTAAATAGTGATACCCTTGCACTTCATCGCGCCGGCCATTACGTATATCTTCCTCACATCGTTGACCGTCGAGTCGGACGGGAGATTTATCGTCTTGGAGACGGAATTATCGGTATATTTTTGAAATGCGGCCTGGACCGCGAGATGCTGTGACGGCGCGACATCGAAGGCGGTCACGAATATCCGCTTTATATCGCGCGGGACGCCGCGTATCCTCCGGAGAGAACCGCTCCGGGCGATCTGCGCGCGCATGTCGTCGGTAAAGAACCTGTCCCGCTTTGCAACCTCCTCAAAGAGGGCATTGAGCTCGAAGAGCTTCGTGCCCGACAAGACGGTACGCACGAAGCTGACCGCGAAAAGCGGCTCTATCCCGCTTGAACACCCCGCGATGATGCTTATTGTTCCCGTGGGGGCGATGGTGTTCACCGTGGCGTTGCGGACTCTCGCATTTTTATGCGCATATACGGACTTTTTGAAATGGGGAAAGACCCCCCTCGTTCTCGCGAGGCCGATTGACGCACTCAGCGACTCTCGGCGGATAAACCTCATGACCTTCTCAGCACAGGCGATCGCCTCTTTCGAATCGTAGGGGATGCCCAGCTTAACCAGCATATCTGCGAAACCCATTACCCCGAGCCCGACCTTCCTGTTCGCACGCGTAATCTCTGCGATCTGGGGCAAGGGATACCTGTTCACTTCGATCACGTCGTCTAAGAATCGTATCCCCCATCGCACGCGGTCCCTTAATCTCTCCCACTCCAGAGAGTCCCCTTTCACCATTTTCGAGAGATTTATCGAGGCAAGGTTGCAGCTCTCGAACGGGAGGAGCGGTAATTCTCCGCACGGGTTTGTTGCCTCTATCTCGCCGAGTCCGGGGGTGGGGTTCTTCCTGTTGATCTCATCCAGAAATACGAGGCCGGGGTCTCCTGTCCGCCACGCCGCATTGACGATGAGGTCGAAGAGGGCCCTCGCGCTCACCTCGCGCACCTTCTTCCGGGTCCTCGGATTGACGAGGCCAAACGTCCTATCCCGCCTTACTGCATCCATAAAGGCGTCGGTGGCGCCTACCGAGAGGTTGAAATTGGAGAACCTCTCCTTTCCCACCTTCGATTCAACAAATTCCACGATGTCCGGATGGTCGCAGCGCAGGATGCTCATATTCGCGCCGCGACGCCGACCACCCTGAACGATCACCTCTGTCGCCTTGTCGAATATCTCCATGAACGAGAGAGGGCCTGATGCCTCTCCCCGCGTAGAGGCGACAAGGTCACCCTTGGGCCTTAGCCGGGAGAAGTTGAAACCGGTCCCCCCTCCCGTCTGATGGATACGCGCCACCGCCTTGAGGGCCTCGAATATCCCATCGATGGAATCCCCCACAGGGATCACGAAGCACGCCGAAAGCTGGCCGAGCGCAGTCCCCGCGTTCATGAGGGTGGGTGAGTTAGGCATGAACTCGAGGCTCCTCATCATCTGATAGAACGCCTCTTCCGCCTCTTCTTGAGCGCAGCGGTGGAGGCGAAAATTCTTCTCCGCACGCGCGACGTGCGCGGCGACGCGCCGGAATAACTCTCGCGGTGTTTCGACGATATTCTTATTCTCGTCTTTCAGGAGGTACCTCTTCTTCAGCACCTCCATGGTATTGATCGGCAGTTTGAGGTCATCCCTTACCCCCAAGACCGATTTCGCCTCTCTGATCTGGCTGCGCCGTTCTCTGTAGAGGATATAACTTTTCGCGATCCTACCGTACCCTTCATCCATCAACGTTGTTTCGATGAGGTCCTGAATGGACTCCACGCTCGGGATCTTATCCTTGTAGATATCGGCGATCTTTCCTAGCACGAGGCGGGAGACCGCATCCGAAACGTCCCTCGCGCGAGTTCTGTCCTCCCGCACCTCGCACGCCGCCCTTTCTATTGCGCGCTCAATCTTCGCCCTGTTGAAATGAACTATCGACCCATCCCTCTTCTTCACTTCTCGCGGCACAGGAACGGCCTTCATGATAGGTGAGCCTCCTTAAGACGTCCTCTCTCGTGTACGCGCGAGGGACCTCGCGAGCAGGTAGAGGAGTCCCGAGAGCCTGTTGAGATACGCCACCATGGAGGTATTCCGCACGAGGCCCCTCTTTTTAAGGGTCACGATCCTTCTCTCGGCCCTCCTCGCCACAGCCCTCGCGACGTGGAGTGCGCTCGAAACGAAATCTTCGCCTGGCACGCAGAAACGGTTCAGCGCGGATATCCCTCTCTTCTCACGTTCGCAGATATGCTTTTCCAGACGGTCCACATCGTGCGCATCGATCCTTTTCTTCAAGGAAGAGAGGAATTTAGCATCGGTAGCGACTTCCGCGCCCACCACAAACAAATCCTGCTGGATGGATTCGATGAGACCTTTCAGTTCTTTGCGTGCGATGAGGCTCTTCGCCATGCCCAGGAACGCCGAAAGCTCATCGAGGGTCCCGCACGCCTCCACCCTTACGTGGTCCTTGTACACCGTTCCGCCTCTATAGAGGGCGGTGAGGCCCCTGTCACCTTTTTTCGCCGGGGTCGGCATCTCTCGCACTCCTTCTCCTGCGGACATTACCTCGCATGGTCATGGTCGGTCAAATCCTGCGGTCTCTCTCACTTCCTGGGTGAGGCCAGACCGTACGATCTCTCGCGAAACGGCCCGGGAGAAATCGTCCGGAAGGCCAAAATGTCCCGCGAGTTCACTTCGCGCCGATTCCCGAATGTGGTAAAAGTAAAAATCTTCTCCGCCTTCGGCCTTCACTCCAAGACCCAATTTTTCGCCTACGGCAGAACCTACCACGACACGCTGCAATTGCCACTCGGTGCCGTATGAGGCCGCGATGAGTGCCGCCAAGGCCTTCCCCATCTCCTCCCCGATATATCGTATGATCCGTTGCGAAATCCGGCGCTCATTCGGGTCGCCCTTGAGGGCTAACTCTGAAAGGTCTTTCGGCTCGGCAAGCGTGCTGAAGTCGTTCAGAGCCCCGCCAAACTGCTCCGCGAGCCTCTCCTTATCTTTCAACATGGGTTCGAGCGCCACTCCTGCAACGATGTCCTCAAAATCTCTCTCCCCCTCAATAGCCCAGATCAGGTCCTCTTTCCGCTCATCGGACCGCGCCAGCATCTCTCTCGCGGCGCTTTCGTTAATGTGATAGCTCTTTTTCCTGTCGGGAACCGGGACGACCTCATAAGGGTGGTCTTTCCCTCGTTTCATGATGTACCTGAAACGGTATCGGTACTTCTTTCCCATGATAGGCGTACCGATAATGTGATGGCCGGGTTCTGTGAGCTCCGGGATGGCTTCATAGTACACGCGGTCCTTAGACGCCGAACCGCCGAGTCCTGTCCCTTGAATGATGTAGTAACCGCACGAGACGTCTGAGAGCGCGCCTATGACAACTTCTCCTTCGAGCCCCGAATGAGAATCATGCTTGATCTCGACATGGGTCGCCCCCAGCTTCTCTCGCAGTCTTTGGACAAAAGGATAATTGTCGAATGGCAGGTTAAAAGTCTTGCACGCGGACCCGATGATGCCTTTCTCCCGGTCGAGAGGACCGGGCGAGGTACACCCAACGTTGTTGAGATCCGCGATCGTCAGGCCGTGCGCAGCGAGAATGTCGCGCACCGTACCCACAATCCTCTCGACAATGGCATCAGACGATACCTTCTCTGGATCCGCGACGTCCCTCGGGTCATCGAGACCGAACGCGTCCCTCCAGATCACGCTGCGGGAGGTGAGGGATACGGGCTTCCCCTCCGTTCCTCTTTTGTAAAGGGCGGCATAGAGCTTGGTGCCCCCCATGCTCATTCCTATGAAATACGGGGCCGATCGATTTTGGGCCTGCATGCGCTCTCGCGCCTTTCCGTCTTAGGTGGAGCCCCGCGGGCATGCCCGTGAGGTTCCGTTTTCTAACGGGATAAAACGCAAAGGGACGGCGCGTATGTACGCAATAAAGATCGACCGTCCCTTGTGCGAAGATTACTGCTGGTTCTCTATCGAGACCAGGCTGAGCTCATCGCCAACTTTCTTAGCGACAACCACTACCTGCAGTTTACTCTCTGGCTTGTTGAGGAACTCCGCAACCTTCGCGCTGCTCTCCTTATCGAACTTTATAAGATTTCCGTCTGCGAAGATCGAATAGCCGCTCGCCACGCACGCCGGCGCTGTGGCGCAGTCCTTGGTATGTGTTTTAACGAAATCGGCAAGCCCTGCCCTATTCGCGTCCGCACACATATTATCGATAACCTCGCCCTTGAGCGTTACCGGCTCGGCGGGTGCGGCCTCGGCGGTCGCGGTCGTCATTTGCGCGGCTTCTTGAGCATATACGAACGATGCGATACAGAGCAGTGTCAACACAAGCGCTGCAACTCCCTTCATCTTCTTTCACCTCCTCCTATTATGTGGATCCGTTTAAACGTTACCTTTAGTGCAGTATTCTACGCCAAATTCCGGGAGAAGTCCAGAAAATTCTGGACGGATAGGCCCCGCGGCACATCGCCACACCCGCACCGGTCTCACATTCGCTGCCGGGGATCTGTTACGTCTTACGCCCCGGCTTTTTGACCCATGATCTGAGACGTCTCTGAAAGGCCTTGTGCTCATCGAGGATCTCTACGGGAAGTTTATTGCCGAGCGTCCTGAAAAATTCCCTTTGTTTCTCAAGGTCCCGTGCCCATTCTTCCCTATCGATCGCAAAAAGCTTTTTCATGTTCTTATGCGGAAGCTGGAGCCCTGTCATATCGATACTATCCTCGTCCGGAATATAACCGATCGGCGTCTCAAGTGCTTTCGCCTTACCGCACACACGGTCCATGATCCATTCGAGAACGCGGAGGTTCTCGCCGTACCCCGGCCACAAATACTTCCCCTCCTCATCCTGCCGGAACCAGTTCACATGATATATTCGGGGCGGTTTCTTCATACGACATCCCATATCAAGCCAGTGCCGGAAGTAATCACCCATATGGTACCCGCAGAAAGGCAGCATGGCCATCGGGTCACGCCTCACTTCTCCGAGCTTACCCACTTGCGCAGCCGTCCGTTCGGATGCCATGGTCGCCCCCACATAGACGCCGTGCTGCCAATTGAACGCCTCATAGATAAGCGGCGCGAGGTGAGTCCTGCGGCCGCCGAAAATGATTGCGGAAATCGGGACTCCGTGATGGTGCTCGATCCTATTTGAAATGGAAGGGCACTGGGAGATGGGCACCGTAAACCTGGCATTGGGATGCGACCCTTTGATGATCTCGCCTTTCTCGTCCCTGGCGTTTGGCTTCCAAGGCCTCCCCCGCCAATCGATGCCTTCATCCGGTATCGGGCCATCGCCCTCCTCCCACCATACCGTGCCGTCCATCTTCATGAGGACGTTCGTGTATATCGTGTTCCTCTGTATGCTGACCATCGCGCTCGGGTTCGATTTCGAATTCGTACCAGGAGCGACGCCAAAGAACCCTGTCTCGGGATTGACTGCCCACAAGGCGCCGTCTGTGTCGATACGCATCCAGGCAATGTCATCGCCCACGGTCCATATCCGGTAGCCTTTGCGCTTCAGCCCTTCCGGAGGGATGAGCATAGCAAGGTTGGTCTTGCCGCATGCGCTCGGAAAAGCGCCGGCCACGTACACGATGTGCCCGCTCGGATCCTCGATCCCCATGATGAGCATATGCTCGGCCATCCATCCTTCTTTCCTCCCGAGATAGCTTGCTATCCGCAGGGCGAGACATTTCTTTCCCAAAAGGACGTTGCCGCCATATCCTGAACCGACGCTCCATATCGTATTGTCTTCCGGGAAGTGAAGTATGAGGCGCCGGTTGACGTTGAGGTCTGCTTTCGAGTGCAAGCATTTTGTGAACTCACCGTCGCTGCCCAAGGTCTTCAGCACATCTTTGCCGATGCGCGTCATGATACGCATATTGAGCACGACGTATATGGAATCCGTCAACTCGACCCCGATCTTGCTGAAGGGCGACCCGACGGGCCCCATGGAGAACGGGATCACGTACATGGTGCGGCCCACCATCGAATTGAGGAATATCTCCTTCGCCTTTCTGTACGCCTCTCTCGGGCTCATCCAGTTGTTTGTGGGACCCGCGTCCGACTTGCGCCTCGTACATACGTACGTGAGGTGTTCGGTGCGGGCCACATCGTCTGGGGATGTCCGATGGTAGAGGCAGCCGGGCAGCCTTTCCTGATTGAGCCTTATCACCTCGCCTGTTGATGCGGCCTCGACCTCGAGCCGCGCCTTCTCTTCCGGCGAACCATCGATCCACACGATAATGTCGGGGCGGCATATCTCCGCCATCGACGCAACCCACTTCCTGAGCTCTGCGTGAATTGTCATCTCCGTTACTCCCTGTACCTGTTCACGATCGGAAAGCGCCTGTCCTTCCCGAAAGCCCTCGGCGTTATCTTTACTCCCGGAGGACCTTGGCGC
Source organism: uncultured Planctomycetia bacterium (assembly GCA_964354545.1). Lineage (GTDB taxonomy): Bacteria > Omnitrophota > Gorgyraeia > 2-01-FULL-45-10 > JAHFGN01 > CAYHAE01. The sequence goes on along the minus strand of CAYHAE010000002.1, from coordinate 51,568 downwards.
CGCTTGTACTCATTCTTATCGACCACATGTGCGATAAGTCTGGCGAGTTCGAGATCGAACCCCTGCGAGGAGATCTCCTCGGGAGACTGCTCATCCTCTATATACAATTTAAGGATGGGATCCAATATCTTGTAGGGCGGAAGAGTGTCCTCGTCTTTTTGATCGGGCCTCAGTTCCGCGGTAGGCGGCCTTGTGAAGACGCTCTGGGGTATCACATCCCGCGCCCCCTTAGCATTCACGAACCGGGCCAGCTTATAGACGAGTGTCTTGGGTACGTCTTTTATCACGGAAAATCCTCCCGCCATATCGCCGTACAAGGTACAGTACCCCATGCTTATCTCGCTCTTGTTGCCGGTGGTGAGGACAAGCCAGCCGAATTTATTTGAGAACGCCATAAGGATGTTCCCGCGTATCCTCGCCTGAAGGTTCTCTTCCGCAATGCCTTCTTTGAGCCCCTTGAACTCATGCGACAGGACCGCCAGGAACGATTGGAAGATGCTGTCCATCGGTATGACGATGAACCGCATCCCGAGGTTCTTTGCGACCCTCCTCGCGTCATCCTGCGTCGCGCGAGAAGAGTACCGGGACGGCATCGATACCCCGATGACATTTCCGTTTCCTATCGCATCGCAGGCGATCTTTGCGGTGAGACACGAATCTATCCCGCCGCTCAACCCCACGACCGCTTTTCGGAATCCGTTTTTGCAGATGTAATCGCGCGTCCCCAGCACAAGGCTCTTGTATATCTCTTCGGCCTGTTCGAGCCGGCGCGCTGACCTTTCACACCGTTCAATGGATACGCCGGCGGAACGAGCGACAATATCGACTATGCCGAGGTGCTCTTCAAAACGCGGTGCCCTGTAACGGATCTCGCCCCTCGCATCCACTACCATGCTTCCTCCGTCAAATACGAGCTCGTCCTGCCCCCCCACGATAGTGCAATAGACTACGATCGTCCCGTGCGCACCGGCGACATCCTCGAGCATGCTTTCGCGCATCTTTTCCTTTTTAAAGTGGTACGGGGACGCGGAGATATTTATTATTACGTGGGGTTCGTGGCTCGCGCACAGCGCAAGGGCAGCGCCCTCCGGTTCCCATATATCCTCGCATATGGTGAGGGCGCACTTCATCGTCTTATGGTTCGAGAAGAACGTGAAGGATTCGGTCCCCGGTTTAAAGTACCTCTTCTCATCGAAAACCCCGTAGTTCGGCAAGAGCATTTTCCGGTATATGCCCTCCACCCCGCAGTCCCTCACGAGGGCCGCCGCATTGTAGCGCTCCCCGCCCTTGAGGTCTACGAACCCCACGATGGCGGAGATACCCTTCGACTGTCTCGCCACCGTGTAGAGCACGCGCAGGTTGTCCGAAACGAAACTCTTCTTCAAAAGCAGGTCCTCGGGAGGGTATCCCGTGATCGCCAGTTCCGGAAATACGATGAGGTCTACGCCCTTCTTCTTCCCGCGCTGCATGTAATCGATGATCTTCTTCCCGTTTTCTTTCAGGGCGCCTACGGTCGGATTTATCTGTGCAATGCCTATCCGCATTCTCTCCATCGCTCTGCCTCGCCTGCGCAAAAAATCTCTTACGGCCTCCTGTCCCCGCGCCGCATCTCCTCGATCACTATGATCGCCTCAGCGATCTCGCGCATCGACTTCCTTGAATCCATGCTCTGTTTTTGAATCTTCTTAAACGCCCCTTCCTCGCTCAGGTTCTGCTCTTTCATCAGAATGCCCTTTGCCCTTTCAACGAGCTTTCGCGTTTCGAGCTCCTCCCGTATCACCTTCGTCTTCACCATGAGGTCGGCATTTTCGATCGCGAGCGCGGCCTGACGTGTGATAGTCATGAGGATCTCGACTTCGCTCCTCGAAAACTTATGCGGTTTCGGGGTGTAGTTGTTGAGCACGCCTATCACCCTGCCCTTCACCGCGAGCGGCACGCTGAGGAGCGACTTGAGCCCCTCCCTCTTTGCAATCTCTTTATATTTGTATTCCGGGCTCTTCTCGAGATCGTACACCATGATCGGCCTATTCTCCAGAGCGGCTTTTCCCGCAATGCCCTCGCCCAATTTGAGCGGCGGCTTCTTGTTATACACGTCGCTCATGGACTGGGTCGCCCGCAGGACGAGCGACTTTGTCTTTTCGTCGATCAACATGAGCGAGCATATGCTGGAATTCATGAGTTCCGCAGTGACGGTGACGATGAGCCGGAGGATATCCTCCAAATACAAATTGGAGGTTATCGTCTTCGCGACCGTCGAGAGCATCTCCAGCTGTTTCGCATACGACATGTGCGCCTTTTTTCTAGCCATCCTTTTTCCGCCCCGGTTTAATGTTCGTTCCCGCGAATCTCGCATCGACTCCCGAAGGGAGGTCCTGGACCCATCCGTTCTCCAATCCAAGGTCGATCGCCTCCTCGACGACCTCTCTGTATTCGGACTGCGTCACACCCCTCGACAACGCCTCGTAGTTGTAGGCCTTGAATGTGGGGTAATACTGGCTCATGATGCTGAGGTAGGAATTTTTCGAGATCTCCTTCGCGATGAACCTTAGGGTCTCTTTCGTGCCGGATGCGCCTTCCGGCAACACGAGAAGCCTGATGATCAGCCCCCTCCGCGCGATCCCCTCCTCATCGCACACGAGGTCGCCGACCTGCTTCTGCATCTCCCGGACCGCACCTCTGTTGAATTCAACGTAGCGGCCGGCGTCGGAATACGCCTTCGCCATCTCGTCGGAGCCGTATCGCATGTCGGGCATATATATGTCGATGAGGCCTTCCAGACGCCTTATCGTCTCCGCGGTATCGTAACCGCCCGAATTATAGACGACCGGTATTTTCAATCCCTTTTCACGCGCACGCTCGAGCGCCGCCGCTATCTGGGGGACATAGTGCGTAGGGCTCACGAGGTTCACGTTGTGGCATCCGGCCTTCTCAAGCTCGCTCATAATCGCCGCGAGGCCCTCGATGGAGACCTCGTCCCCCTCGTCGAGCTGACTGAAATAGTAGTTCTGGCAATAGACGCACTTCATAGTGCAGTGGGTGAAGAATATCGTACCGGAACCTCTCGCGCCTGAGAGGACAGGTTCTTCCCCGTGATGAGGTGAATAGCTGTATACTTTCGGATTGAATCCTGCCCTGCAGTACCCTGTCTGGCCGCGAACTCTATTGACGCCGCACCCCCTCGGGCATACCGAGCACTTCTCGAGCAGTTCCTGTGCAAAGGAAGGGGTCCATTTCATCGCGCAGAATAACGTCTCGCCAATGTAAAGATAAACAGCCCCGTAAGGAATACGCCTATGAACGCCTCGCTCGCTGCAAGGAGCCGAAAGAACGCGTTCGAGCGCGGAATGAAATCCCCATATCCTACGGTCGTGAAGGTCACGGTGCTATAGTATATGTAATCGGCCCAGTTCATGGTGTACTGCGGCAATCCGGGGCTCTCGACGGTATTGAGAAAATAATAGAGAAATGCGTAGACGAGGATGGCAAGCATCGCCGAGAGGATGATCCTCCCCGGCTTCTCACCGTAGCCGCAGAGGGCACCCATCACGAGGCTGGGTATGTAGCGCGGGTCCCGGTTCTTCTTCATAATGAACCGCTCGATCGTCTTCTCCCTGAACGCAGCCCACCCTGCGTCATCGTATATCCCGTTGGTGAGAAAGTACAGCTTCAGGTCCCTATACGCCTCTTTCGCCGACATGAGGCCGTCTTCGCGTATCTTCGACGTCCACAGGAGGCTCGGGTCCTGCGAGAAGTTTCTGCGGGCGAGCGATTTTGCATTATTGAAGTTTGTATGCCACACCCTGGAATTATGCAGATTAGAGTTCCAGAGGTCGGCGCCAAATAACGACGCCTCCGAAAGGACCGCGTTCTCCAGCAGCGCGTTCCACAGCCGCGCATCTGAGAGATTAGCCTTTGTGAGATCCGCGTTCCTGAAATTACAGTGAGTCAAATCCGAGTCCGACAATTCCGCGCCCAGGAGGTGGGCCCCTTCAAAATTCGCGTCAAACAGGCGGGAATGAGAGAGGTCTGCCTGGGACAGATGGGCTCCGGAAAAATCCGCCCTCGGGACATTGATGTCCTTTAAGATAACTTTTTCCAGATTCGCGCCCTTGAGGCTCCGGCCCTCCTGCAGCATGGTGATGATCCGCGCCGCATATGCCTCCTTATCGCGCGTGTGTTCCCAACAGGTTTCCGCATAACTCAGAGGGGAATTCGTACATCCGCTATGTGCACACCGCGTCGATTCAGCCTTCATCATCCTTCCGCCCTATGCGTGACATTCTTTTCGACAAAATCTGCGATGAGGCGCTCTGTTTCCGGTCCTATACGGGAGAACCCGATACCCATCCCGGGATAGGAGTGGGGCTGCAGCTCCTTGTCCGACAGCCATGTTACCTTTCCATGGATCTCGACCGGCTTCGACTCGCCGGGGAGCATGAGCTCGAGCACCAGGGGGCTGGTGACCGTAAATGTATGTTTCGTATATATAAAAATACCCGAACCGCTGATATTCAGCACGTCACCCTCGAATACGACGGGTTGGTCTTTGTTGCTCATCACTCTATACTTCACCTTTAAATGTATATCCAATCTCTTAAACCTTCTCCTCAAGTGCATCCTGCTTATCTCTGTCTCTTCTATGAAACTGCTGAACGCGATCGATTGGTCATAGTAGCACTCGAAGACCATATCGAGCCTCACCATCCTGAAAAGCTCCATTACGGGGAGAGGGACGTTCAAGAATTTCATCTTCCCGCTATGATTTATGACGTTCTTGTAGGCGATCGCAAGGACAGACAATCCGCCGTAATCCACCATATCCAGATTCTCTAAATTGCACAGTATGTTCAGCCTGCCGCTATTGATGATCCACCCCACGGTCTCGATGACTTCAAAGGAGTTGATGTCGATCTTTCCCTCTATGTCCAGAATGCAGATGCTGCCGAAATCCCTCACCCTGCAAGGCACGGCCCTATTTACCCTGATCGCGAATAAATACCGTCTTCACGCCTTTTCCTATCCGCCTCGCATCTTTGCCGATGCCGCTCACCGTCTCTCCACAGCCAAAGAGACATGCGCTGAACGCCGCGAGCAAAAAAATCACCACAGCCTTTCTCATGGTTCCCCCTTACATTTACACATCGGCGCCGGTCAGCGGGTCCGCACTACATGCGCTCCTCCGTCCGCCTTCTCTCGCATCCGATAGAACTACCGACTATAGAAAAGCCATATCTCTCTTTGCGGGGAGGAAATATGGCTTTTCTACCAGAGTCCCATGGGTATGCCTGCCGTTGGCAGCCCAGCCCGGGGTCCCTAAAATTCTACACCCCTTTTGGGGCGACGTCCCGATCCGCCATGCGCTGGAAGCAACGCAACCCGTAGGCAAAGCCTGTGGTCCTCTGGTGTCGGGATAGTGACAAATTACTTATTCTCTGCCGTAGGCGCAGGCGCTTCTTGTGTCTCTGCGGCGCTTTCAGTCGCCTTGGCTGCCTCGACAGGTATAGAAACGGTCTCTTGTGCGGCTGTACCGACCGTCTCGACCGCACCTTTCACTGGTTCGGTTATCATCTTCTCTGGCGCATCAGACTGGCCCGTCACTGTTTTGGTTGTTTCTGTCACCGATGTGCTTACGACACCGGCGGTATTCTTGGTCGCCGTCGCAACTGTCTCACCGGACTTTTCAACTACCTTTGCAGGATAATTGAAGAGCCGCTTCCAGAAGTTCTTGAACTTTTGTCCTGCCGACTCTCCCTCGGCGATCGCGCTTGAGACCGCGAAGAATGCGATTGCCAGTACCATAAGTACTGCGAAAATCCTTTTCCCCTTCATCTTCCCTTTCCCCCTTTCCAGGTTTATTAAATATTCTAAATTGCATTTATTCTATACTAAAAGTCTCCGAAAGGCAAGCGAATTCATGTACCCCATTACCCGCATGTCATAGATGGATCGAAATGTCCGCGAAAGTAGTAGCGGGATCTATTTCAAGAGTTCCATTACCAGAGAGTTTACTGCCTTACCCTCAACCCTGCCCCTGGCCTTCTCCATGACGGCCTTTATCACTTTTCCGGCGTCTCTCTTGGCAGCAGCGCCCGTCTGCTGCATCGCTTCGGCTATCACCGCCCTCAACTCGCCTTCGCTCAATTGTTCGGGCAGGTAGGATTCCAATATCCGAAGTTCTTTCGTTTCTTTATCGACGAGATCCTGCCGACCCCCCTTTTGGAACTGCTCTATGGAATCCCGGTGCTGCTTTATCTGCCTCTGGAGCAATTGACAGATATCGGGATCTTCCAGGGTCTTGACCTTCTTCTCGATCTCCATGTACCTGATCCCGGCGAGCAGCATCCTCAGCACTGACAACGTCAATGCATCCCGCGCCCTGAGCGCGGCTCTCATGTCCGCTTCGACCTTTTCATAGAGGGACATACACACCTACCCTGTCAGGTTGACACGCGCTTATATGCACGCCACCCGTCACTCTCTTAAACACAAGCCCCCTTCTCGCTGGATACCATATGAGGCAATAGCTGAAGGGGGCATGCCCGTTACGCCTTATGCTGCTTTTTATAGCTTAACGACTTTGGTTGCCTGTTCGCCCTTAGGGCTATTGACTATCTCGAATTGAACCTTATCGCCTTCTTTCAATGACTTGTAGCCTTCTCCCTCTATCGCAGAATGATGTACGAAAACGTCTTTTCCGGTGTCGGCGATTATAAAGCCATAACCCTTCTTGTCATTGAACCACTTCACTGTACCCTGTGCCATTACTTCTCCTCCTTTCTCGAATTATTTCATATATGGAGCGTCCGCGGGCATGCCCGCGGTATCCTATATACCCGCCTTCGCCAAAGAAGCTACTCGACGAAGATAGGCTTCGGCGGGTTATCCGCCTACGAGTCACTCAAGCGACATTCTGCTTCGCTACAGCAGTTAGACTATAGAGAGCTTCGCAGGAATAGTTCCTACGAAGCCCTGCCAGGGTTTATCTGGCGAAGAGCGAAGTAGAACATCCGCAGAAGCTTATAGTTGCATGAATTCCGTTGTAACGAAATTCGCTCCCCGCCCATGGGCGGGGTCTTCTGCGGAGGCGGATAAAAAAAATGCCCTACATGTGTATATAACACCACTTGTATGGCATGCTAAATTCTGCGACATATCCTGAAAAATGATATCAACACCTAAAATTCACTCTTTTGATTAAAAAGAGCTTATCACAGATTCTTTGTTTTGTCAACTCTTTTTTTGTAATTTTTTGAAATAAACAACCTTTTTATTGGATTTAGATAATCGACGATGAGTTTTCCAAATAGATGGTCCATCTCGTGCTGGAGGGCGCGAGCATAAAGCCCGTTCACCTCACACGTTACGATCTCGCCCTCTTCATTTAAGAACTGAATGAGGATCCTCTGTGCCCTTTTTATCTTGACCTGTACGCCCGGCACAGAAAGACATCCCTCTTCGATGCAACCCCACCCTATCCTTTTCATTATCACGGGGTTGGCAATCTTCACAAGGCCCTCCCCCACGTCTATCACCACCAACTGCTTGTCAACCCCTACCTGCGTTGCCGCCAGCCCGATGCCCTGGTTCAGGTACATCGTCTCAGCCATATCGGAAAAGAGCTTCTTCTCGACGTCGGTGATGACGGCGACCTTTTTAGCTTTGTTTTTCAGGAGAGGATCGGGATACGTTTTGATTTTTAAAATGGGCACGGGCATGCTCCGGATCAGGCCGGCTTCCGGACGATCTTGTTGTCACGGTTCACGAATACGAGGCGGGGCCTCAATACCTTTGCGCCGCTTTCATCGACGAGGGCATATGAGAGTATTATCAGAATATCGCTTACCTCGCCCAGGTGGGCAGCGGCGCCGTAGAGCGCGACCGTTCCCGTACCCGCCTTCTCCTCAATCGCATACGTCTCGAACCGCGCGCCGCTCGTCACGTTGAGGACGTGGACCATCTCATACGGGATGATGTCCGCCGCTCTCAGGAGGCTCGCATCGATTCCGATGGAACCTTCGTAGTGAAGGTCAACCTTCTTCACCCTCACCCTGTGGAGCTTGGATTTACACATGGACCTCATCATGACGTCAGCCGTTCTCCGCGATGAAGGCCTCTATGGACCTATCATACGCGGATTCTTGTTTAGGAGAGAAAACGCATGCGGGCAGCTGCCGCATTGATATATGGTATCTTATGCACTCGCAGCATACACCCTTCTTCTCGCAAGGCTCATACGTGCACGGGCAGCCGGACCTGTTCTTTTGCAGATTCTGACATTTCATCGAAAGGGCCTAGTCCCTGATGTGAGTGAGATTCTCCCCGTCGAAATAAAGACGTTTCGTCTTGGACAAGTAACCGGCATCGACAGGGACTGGCATGATTGCCCCATATTCAGCAGGGCGATACACCCATTCCTCTCTCGCTCCCTTACCAAGCGCCTTGTCCTCTACCTGGCGTATCTCGTCCGGCTTACCCCAGATAGATTCGACTTCCTCTTTTGTCATGCCTATCTTTATGGGATCGGAGCCAAGGGGGTGCCTTAAGACCTCTTCAGGGGATGGAGGCTGAATGCCCGCGCAACCAGCCACGAGAAACGTACAGCTTATGCCCACGAGCAGCAATGATTTCAATGTAGTACCTCCCTTTTTGTAACTATGTTCAAGCCCCGCGGGCACTCTTTGGAACTTCTTCTACCCTTTACCGTGCACGCCCGCCGCACGAACAGATACAAGAGCGAAAACCAGTATAACATACGCCCATTTACCCGTCAAGCACTTCGAACCTGCCTGCGGTCCTTGACTGACAAGAGGACGAGAACGGAGACGTTCAGTATAAGCACCATCTCGCACGTCTCGTAAATGCCGACAACAGGTACGAGCAGGGCGCTTACCGCCATTGCTCCAATCGCAGATCCTATGAGATCGACACCATAGAGCACACCGCTTGCAGCTGCGGCCGCGTCGTCTCGGAGTCCGTGAAGATAGATCTTGTTCGCCGCTTGAAACGAGGCTCCCCCGATAAAGCCGGATACGAACGGGAGCAGCCCTGCGATGACTATGCCGCCGGCTGTCTGCAGCAGACGGCCGCGGGATGCCTGCAGGACCGAGGCCAAGAACGGCGTGAGGGCGAGGTAGAGGACGACCGACATGACCAGGGACCTCAACGACTTCATGGGGTCTCTCACGCGCTCCAGTCTCCTCAGCATGAACACACTGCCGATGCTCAACCCGACCATGAACAATGTTATTATGAGGCCCAGCCTCTCATAGACATATCCATAAAGGACCTGAAATAGAAGTATGACCAAAATTTCGAACGCGATTTGAGAAAATCCGACAACTCCGATCGCACACAGGACTCGCCCCCTCGCATGAGCCCTCGCGAGGGCTGCAAGGATAAGGCCAACGCCGCATATGAGGGCAAGCCACATCCACTCCCCCCGAAGGTTTCTGAGCGCTATGGAGAAAAGGTCGTTAAAGTACGACGCCCACAGGACGAGGTCGTAGTAATACGATATGGGTGCAAAATCAAGGTTCACCTTGACCTTCCCGCTCTCGTCCAGCCTCGATCGCAAGTAATCCCTGTTGCGGCGTGACAGTCGCGTATCGAGATAATACTCTCGAACGTACTGCGTGGGGATATTCCGTTCCCTGAGGCGTTGCAGGAATGTGCGGGAATCGAATTCGGTCGCCCCGCGTCTCTTCGAGAGCAAGAATATGACCCTGTCGCCGGGAACCAGCGAGACGTCCGGAAAGATGCTCCTCGCTGTCCAATAGAGCGAGCTCAGGAACCGGGAGAGGTCCTGGCCTATATAGCTCTCGCTTGCGGTTAACGCGAACGATACGATGCCTCCTTCGTTCAATATGCGGGCGGTCTCCCCGTAGAATTCTTTTGTGTAGAATCGATTGATCTGCGCCGTGTAGGGGTTCGGCAAGTCGATGATGATGACGTCGTAGCGCGATGCGGTGTTTTTCACAAAGAACCTGCCGTCCATGGTGACGACGCGGACCTTGGGGTTGTCCAGATATGCGGCGCTATAGCTCCGCAGGACCTGCCGCGCCGTTTCGATGAGCGCAGGGTCGAGCTCGATATAATCAATGCCTTCGACGGGGTATTTCAACAGCTCTTCGAGCGTACCCCCGGCTCCGCCGCCTATGAGGAGGACGCGTCTCGGGTCTCTGTGTGTGAGCATCGAAAAATGTACCGTCTCCTCAGAGGTGAACCTATCAGGGTAGGTGAACGTACGGAGCCCGTTCGTGAAGAAAGAGGTCTGGACGCCCTTCTTTACCGCAACTATAGTCCCATAGACAGAGGTCCTCGAGCATTCGATCTCAAGATGGGGGAATTCCTTTTTTAGAGAGACTGCATCGAGCCGCTCGATCAGGCCCATGGGATACAGGGCGAGCGTGAGCACCATGAGGACAGGCAGGAGGACTTTCAGAAAGGCCCTCGAGAGCGCCCCGTCTTTTATCTCTCGAGATACAGCATATGCTGATGCGAGGTTTATGAAGGAGAGCGCGGACGCGATCGCTAAGTTATTGAAAAATCGGATGAGAACCAGGCTCACGAGCAGCCCCCCGCACGCGGATCCGATCGATTCGACAAGGAAGGTGCCGCCGGTCCTCAGGTGGGGTTTGTGCGATTTGTACAGCGTGCACCCAAGGGTAAAGAGGGATCCCAGGAGGATGCACAGGGGCGAGAGGATGACGAGTGCGGAGACGACGAGATTCCACATCCCGAGGAGCTGCCCCGGAAGGACGCCGAAGACGTGCTTTATGGACCTCGCCTCGAGGATCGATAGCGGGAGGATGATCGCGATTGCCCCTTGGAAGATCGCAAAGAGAGCCGCGATCGAGACGCGGCGTAGGCTCACCCGGCCTATGAGGATACTGCCCGCCGAGCCGCATACCAGCCATATCGCGAGGACCAACCCCACGGAGAGCTCGTTTCCATAAAAGACCGCGAAGAATTCTCGCATCAGGATGATCTGCGATGCGATGCTCGTGGCGCCGGCAGCGGCAACTGCGAATTTTATACCGTGAGAATGGAGCGTACGAATGGAGCCCATGTCCTATTGAAATAGTGCTTATATGAGATACGAATAATGCTATCAAAAATAAAAAGCAGGGTTATAGTTTCCATAACCCTGCTTTTCACAAAGGATTAACGCTTTCCTATTTCGTTGCCCCTTGCATCTCGTCCGGGCTTATGAGAGGTTTAGTGGGATCCTGCTTCGCGAGTGAGGCAAGGTCTGCAGCCCCTGACGCGGCCTTCGGCAGCATCTTCCTCAAGCCAGTCCACGTTCCGACGGTGAGGCCTAGAATCGGGTTCTTCGTTTCTTTCGTAGTATCTACAATCGATTTCGGTATCGCGGTCCAGCAAAAGAGCACGCCCCGTAAGCCCCTGTCGACTTTATCTGAAGCCCCCTTCACATCTGCATGTTTCACCCATGGCGTCCTCTCGCTCTTCGCGCCGCCTGTCGCCGGCGTTACGTTCGAGGCCGCATATGATAGGGTTGCGACGCTCATTACCAACACTATGATGAGGCCAATCTTCACTATATTCATCTATCCACCTCCTTTTTTATAGTGACCAATTTCGGGTAAAGTATATCATATATCATATGTAGATGTCAAATCAATTTTCATATGTGCTATTACGGACGCTCTCCCGCAGCCGTCTCATCGCCCTGTGGGAGAGGAGCGGCGGGAACGCTGAGCATGCCCACATTATTTTTCAACCACTGCACTATCGTGTCAAGAACCTGGGGGTCCGGTATATAGGCGACCTTGCTCTTACCGTTAAATTCTTTCTTCCCGAAATAGTGATCGAGATAGCCGAAGTACATGAGCGTACGCTGCGAATTTCCCGCTTCCTCAAGGCTCTTATCCAGCATCTTGGAATACTCGCTCGGCACCTGATCGTCGTTCGAGCCGTGCAGAAGGAGCACGGGCACTTTCACGCCCTTGATCACCTCAAGCGGCCGCTCGTTCAGCTCTTCTCGCATCTTCTGCAAGTAGCACCTGCGGCCAAGGATCGTCTGAGAGCTCCTCTCCCTGTTGTTGACGATCTCTAAGCTCTGCAGCCGCGACTGCAGGACAAGCGCCAGATAGTCCTCAGGCCAATTTTCCCGAGAGGCCCTCGTCCTCAACATCTGGAAGTCCGAAACTGCACCGTTCGTATATGCGAGACCGGCCATGATGATGCATCCCTTCACACGAGGATTTTCAGATGCGATTTTAGATGCGAAGTAACCACCCTTTGAATATCCTAATAGCACAATTTTCTCACTATCAACATTTTTTTGCGTCGATAGAAAGTCGATGGCGGCGCGGATATCTCCTTCCTCGTCCTCGTCGCTTGACGTCCCATAGTCTCCCTGCGATGCGCCGATACCCCTTCTATCCCACCGTAACACGGCATAACCGTTCTCGACAAGGCGATCCGCTATGGCGGAAAATATTCCGAGACAATCCCTGTCTGCTACCCCGGAATCCGGGATCATAAGCACGGGCACGCACGCGCCTTCGCTCTGCGGCATGGAAAGGACGCCCGAGAGAGTAATCCTCTTGCTCTTGAACACGACTGCCTGCCCTGTCTCCGGAAGCCTTTTCGCGGGTCCCTTTTTCGCCGCAAATTCTTTGGGCGAGAATGTCCTCGAGAACCTCAGGTGCTTGCTGTGGACATCCACCATGACAATTGAGTGGTCCGCCTTTGAAACCCACACCGTGATCTGGGGATGTCCGCGAGCCCTCACAAGGATGCACTCTGTCTTCACTCTCCATCCGTCTATCTTTATATACTCATCGCGGATAGAAGTGAGGGTGAGCACTATCTTCATCGGAGGAAGGGCATTGTCGAAGTAGAGTATCGTGCGGAAACCCTGGGCCCGTCCTTTCTTAAAGTCGTAGCCCTCTACGAGGGGCATGTAGGTAACGAGCGACTCATCCTTCAATAAGAAAGAGTCCTCTTTTGTCGGCATGCTCTTCAGGTATGCAAACCGCGAGCCGTATGAGGAGAGGAAAGAGACGACGCCTTTATCGTTTTTAATGAGGTTGAACTCTACTGCGCCCATCCCCGAGCTCTCCTCCCGGTACTCATCCAACTCGCCTTGATTGGAGAGGGTTAACCTCTCCTCAGAATCTGTGAGGTCTTCGGAAAATGGCGTCTGGGAGACGCCCTTATAGATCCTCTTATCCTCCGTCACATACCGGTCCACCCGCAGAGAACCGTACGGCGTGTCTTCCACACGGACCGTGTAATAGTACGTCTGGTGCTTTTCTCTTTCGAGATAGACAAACGTGGCGATCAAGAGCAGGATGCTCACCACGATAGCCACCACGATCGCAATGTATATCGACCTCATATCTCGTCTCTCATAGACTGACGGATACAACTTCAGCCGCCAACCCGCCCGACCACTGACTCAATCTCTTTTGTGTCTTTCCCTTCTTGCCTTTCGCGCTTTCGGCCACCGGCTTGAAGAGCTCCCGCGGGCAATTGGGCACGAGACGCTTAAAGACCTTTGACGAGTTTGGCTCAAGGAAATTCTTGGGAGGACCTGCCAGGTAGGACATCGTCATAGACCCCAGTTGGTCTATGCCAAAGGTGGGTTCCAACGGCTGGAATACGACTTCATAGATCGAGGCCTTTTTCGTATCCAGAAATTTGACCTTCAATAGGATGTTACAGAGAGGCCGCGCGCTCGTATTCTTTATAACCCCTGCGATGCTGGGCCTCCCCTTCAAGGGGCCGGAGGTCTCTATCTCACCCGACAGCTGCGCAATCTCGATGTACTTTGAGAAGATCTTCGCCTGTATCTTTTTTATTGAATCCGCGCGGGCCTTCTCGGTATCCCTCTCCTTGAGCTCTATGTACATGTAGTAGCCGATGAGGGTGAATATCAGTACGGACGAAATCACGATGCTTGAGAGGAAGATCACTATGAGGCTCTTCGGTTTAATCAACATCGCTTCTTATTCCTCCCCTGTAGAGCGCGCGTATCGTATTGAATATATCGATATAGCCTTGCGTTCGGTAGTCAGGATACGTCCACTCCCACGCACGGAAGGTCCCCTCCCTGTAATAGAGAGTGACCTCCCCGTATATTCCTTTCGACAGGTGTATCCTGTGCGAGTAGTCTTTAGTGGTGAGGAGCACAAGCTTGGAGAGATCAACGTATCCCGGATCTATGTTCACGCGCCGTTTGCCCGAGAGGGAAAGACGAGCCTCGAGCGCATTCGTCACCAGTTTCGCGCGGGCGATCCCCTCCGGCCTCGCAAGCTTCGCGAAGCTTATGAACGTGCGCTTCAGGTTCTCGCCAAACTCTTCATTGTAGTACGCCGTTGATCTAAAGTCCATAGGCGCGCTTTCGAAGTCTATCGGACCGAAGTTCCGGATGAGGGATGCGCGCGCCAACTCACGATACCGCTCCTCGTTCGAGATCAGTCCCGCAATGAGCTTTACCCTTTTAGGAGACAGCGGCATTCCCATCGGCACCGCTCTTTACCTTAAGATCTTCTTCCAAGGAACACATAAGCTCTTCAAACGCAGCGAAGGAGTCTCGCGTGACTTCAATGAACTTGACGCCCGTGTGGAAGAGCCTCTTGTCGACATCCTTTCCCTGCTCCCTAGCCTCGTTGCACCATACGACGACACCCTTGATGCGTATGCTCTTACCGGTCCCGTTTTGCAGGATCTCCATATCGATGACGGTGCCGCGCTCCAATTTTTTATCGATGAGCAGCCTGATGCCGCGCTCCGATATATCGTGCGCGGTCACGCCGCTCGCAGGCCGGTTCTTCTCTATTTGATATTTTATATTGAGCACGGTATCCATGCGCACGTGCCGCCGGCGTTCGCTCCCGTCCCAGTACCTCTCGAGACGCCCCTGAGGCATGCGCGTTTTCCGCAGCGCCGACTCCTCTCCGCGCAGCACGAAAAGGATCATCAGCAGGATCGCGATCAATAAGAGTTCTGCGACGAGCAGCATGGAGTGTCTCCTCGTAGTGCGAAGCCCCCGCCGGCCGGCGCCTGTTCACGCCCTCGTTATGCGAGCCGGCGGTTCACATACTGGGCGATGACCTCTTTTTCTTTTTGGGTGAGCCCATCGAAAAAGATCGCGACGTCGTAATGTTTTATCTCGCCGTTGATGATGACGGGGTGCTCTCTCACCACCACGCCCGTTATTTCGATGGACTTCGGATGTTCGTGAGAAGAGTTTTGATCCGGGAACATCATCACGATCTTCACTCGAGACATAACGGGTATCTCGTTGGCTATCTTGCAGTAGACCCCTGACGCGCTGATGTTCAGGGTATGCGTAATGGTGTCAAAGTGGTCAACCTTTAACCTCAGGGACACCTTATCATCGGCGACGCGCGGATAAGCCCTTCTCTCTACCGTCATGGCATATTCCTTCCGCTCCCGAAAAAACTATCCGGGAGGCCAGGCGAGCGGCCTGCCCCCCAACACATGGAGATGGAGGTGAAAGACCTCCTGTCCTCCGTCCCTATTGCAGTTCAGCACTATCCGATACCCTGATTCCTCTATCTTTTTCTCCTTGGCTATCTTCTTCGCCGTGAACATAAGCTTCCCCATGAGGGTCGTGTGCTCATCTGAGACATCTGAAAACTTCTCGATATGGTATTTCGGGATAACGACGACATGGACCGGCGCCTGCGGCCTTACATCATCGAAGGCCATGATCTTGTTATCCTCGAAGACCACTTTTGCATTGATGTCGCGCCGCACAATCTTACAGAATACACAGTCTTCTTTGAACATCGCCCCGCCCTCTTTCATGAAGTCTCGCTCTGCCCTCCCTCGCTATGCGCGCTTCCCTGCGAGCGCGCGGGGGGCTTGCACCAACGGCACCTATTGTACCATCTCTCTGCAGAAATTATCAAGCCTTTTGCACCTTAGGAATCGCCGTGGCGCAGCTTTAAGAACTCCTCCTCTGTGCACACGGAAATGCCGTTTTCGATGAGGAGCGCCGCAGTCACTCCGTTGCCGCGCACTCTCCTCTTCGTGAACGTGCCGTCATATATGTATCCGCACCCGCACGAAGGGCTGAGCGCCTTCAGGACCGCGCGCGTCAACCCGCGCTCCTTCACGATCTCCAGTGTCCGGCGTGCCCCCGCGATATACATGTCGGTGACGTCTGTGCGAGAGTGCGTGAAGACCTTCGCCCTGCCGCGGAATACGTCTTCCCCGCTACCGCCCGCGATCTCCGCCGCCTCGCGGGGCGTCCCGAGGCCACCGAGCTCTTCGGGGCAGACCGGTATAGCGGCCCCTTCTCTCACCGCCCACGCGATACGCCGCCGCAGATCATTTTTCCCGCGGTGAGTACAGCTCTTCCCGGCGAGGCATGCGCTCACGAGCATCATCTTTTTGAGAAGCCGTACTCACCGAGCATCGCGCCGAGGCTCCAGTACTGGCCCTGGCAGTAGACGATGGGTTCCGCCTTTTTAAAATCGATGCGGCCGTCTTTGTCGAGGACCGCATCGTCCGCATGGACAGCAAGGACCTCTCCTAAAAACATGTCGTGAGACCCCAAGTGCTGTACGTCCTTCACCGCGCATTCGATGCTCACCGGGCACTCGCGTATCATCGGCGACGATATCACGCGCGGGTCTTCGGGGTTAAAATCGCAGGAGCGGAACTTGTCGACCTCTTTGCCGGAATTGACACCGCAGAAGTCAACCTTCCGCACCATATCTACCTTAGGTATATTGACCGCAAAGTCACCGCTCTTCTTTATGAAGGAATGCGATAGTCGTGAGGGTCGAATGGAAATGCTTATGGTCGGAGGGATCGATGATACAACTCCACACCACGCCAGAGTGATGATGTTGTTCTTTTCACTCGCGCGGTCTCGGCAGGTTACCAAAACGACGGGTACCGGATAGAGGGCTTCTCGACTGGAAAGTTCGCTTTTTCGCATCGTATCGATGGGGGGGGATCTCTCCCGCCTCTTCGCGCATCCACGCGTTGCGTCCTTACGCGGCTGCGGTCGGCTCTTCCTTCTTCTTGAGCGTACCCTTCCAGCACCTCTTGGTGCAGTAATACTTCCCGTTTCTAAAATACCACTTCTTTTTTAGCGTTTTGTTGCATTGAACGCAATTCTTGGGCCGGGCGTTCTTCCCGACTGACAGCGTGGCGGCCTTTACGGCCCCTGGCGCGTCGGCCTGGGCTGGCGCGCTTGCCGGCTGCGCCTTCTCCTCAGCCTTTGGCGTATCGTCGCTCACTTTTTTCCTTCCTGCGAGGTCAAGGAACTACACTTCTTTCTTCAGGAACTTCATCCATTGGGTGTAGACAAAGTCCAATAGCCGCGCCCTATCGAACCTGTCGATCCTGGTAAACTTGAGGCCGGTCGCATAGGCGATCCTTTCGCCAGAATCCAACTTCTTATTCCACGCGACCTGCGCACGAGCATATATCGGCACATTGTCGCCTGGAATGTCAACAGTGAGGTCTATCTCAGTCCCGCTGTCGATCTTCCGATCAACGAGGATGCTGATCCCTTCCCTGCTGAGGTTCTTTATTTCCGACCGTCCCTTCGTCTGGCCATCGGGCAGCTCATATCCGCCGTGCAGCACGGTGCTGAACCGCATATACTTTCTCCTCTCCACAATAGCCATTGCTTCCCCCTTTCTGCCAAGCACTATTCTACATCACGCTACACAAAAATTCAAATCATTTTTTCGTGCGAACCCAAAGCAGGTTCGCCTGTGCCATAAAAAATAAAGGGATAAAAAGTTTTCGACCTTTCTATCCCCTTATTGAATTGTCGCGAACTACGCCAGATGTCTTGTATTATTTGCTGCTTTTAAATACAAACTCTGGCTCTAAAACTGGTGTATATCCCTCTGGAATTGGGAATGGGAACGTGACTGTTTCATAGATCCCCGCGCCCGTCCTCACGATCGTCATGCCGACTCCCTTCGCCAATCCTATTGTCAGTCCAGAGAGAGGATTATCCTCAACGCTCGTGTCATAAATGTTCTTCGGGAGTTCCACCCAACCCGTCAAGATGTTCGCAAGACCTCTATAGAGTTTCCGACCCGCATCTTGGGCGTAACCCGATGTAGCTATATTGAGCACCACTAATATAGCTAGACATAGGATAATTCCTTTCATCATTCTCTTCATCGCCCGTCTTCACCTCCTCTCCTGTAATACATGGATACTTCTTTTGAAGAAGTATACCACATATTACATCCTTTGTCAAGGATTCATCGTTTGTCCTTGACCAACAGCTGTTCGACTATCCTCGATATGCGGTCCTGTTCTGCCGGCCTTATATCGATGAATTCGATCCCGGTATCGTAGAAATGCTCCCCTTTCGACCTGGGGCTCGCCTTCTTCACAACCCACACCACCGTCCCCCCGCACTTCACGGGAGGGTTGTCGTCCTCCAGATGGACCTCCAGGTCAACCCCCTGGAAGAGACCGAGGTCCTCCTTTATCAGCACGCATATTCCTCCCGCGCCTATATTCTCAGTATGTGTCGATATGATCTTTGAGGTAAGCCTCCTCCGGATGGTGATCAGACACACGTACGCTCCGCGGGGAAACTTCCTCCTGTCTATCCCATTCCACATCCTTGCCTCCCGTGATATATTGATTAATTATACATTAGAAATTTTATATTTGCAAGATTAAAATGTGTGATTTAGATTTTGCATTTGCAACTTCAGTAATTTATAGGTATACTATGTACATTGATAGCTCAAACGATACAGACCGTAATGTACAGGGATTTTTTCGGCCTCAAAGAGAAACCGTTCAGCGTTACGAGCGATCCGAACTTCCTTTTCTTGAGCCGCGTCCACAAAGAGGCGTTTGACCAGCTCATATACGGGATCAAGGAGAGGAAGGGGTTCCTTGAGATCACGGGCGAGATCGGTGCGGGAAAGACCACCCTCTGCCGCGCCCTCCTGAACCAGCTCGATAAGGATACGAAGTCCGCTCTCATATTCAACTCCACCCTCCCGGAATCACAGCTCCTCAAGGCCATACTCGAAGACCTCGGCGTCGCCATCGAAAAGCGAAATACCAAACTCTCTCTTCTCAAGCGGTTCAACGAGTTTCTGCTCAACGAGCTCACCCGCGGGAGGAACGTGGTCCTCATCATAGACGAGGCTCAGAATTTGAAACCCCGGGCGCTCGAGGAGATACGGATGCTCTCGAACCTCGAGACAGAAAAAGAGAAGTTGTTCCAGATAATACTCGTGGGGCAGCCGGAATTGAGGGAAAAATTGTGCTCCCCGGAATTGGCCCAGCTGAGGCAGCGCATCGCCGTGAGGTTCCACATCACCCCTCTTGAGCCCGACGAAATATTTCAGTACATCTACCACAGGCTCAAGGTCGCGGGATCGAACGGCGACATTCGGTTTGCCGACGACGCGATCCAGGAGATCTATACATATTCAGGCGGGATACCAAGGCTTATCAACATGGTGTGTGACAAGGCGCTCCTCTTGGCGTATGTCCTGGAGACGAAGGACATAACGCTTCCCATCATATCGAAAAGCATCCAGGAGCTCGAAGAGGGCGTTGCGCACATCGCGCACGCAGCGGGGTAGCGAATGAGCATTATCAGCGAAGCGCTAAAAAAAGCTGAGGAGAAAAGGAGGGTGGCGCAGGAATTCGACATCGCCTTCTCCGCGCGCGAATCTCCCCTGCTCGAGAAGGCCTTGGAGCAGGAGCCCTTCCTGAAGGATATCCCGGGCCCCTTTGAGAAGAAGGTCGAACGACGCACGCATGTGTCCACGATCGCGGTGGTGGGCGGCCTTATGGCCGGGCTCGTTGCGCTCACGCTGTTCGTGACCATGGTCGTCTTCTTTAGGCCGATGCCCCGCTCAATTCAACCACGCAGACCGGAAACAGCCTATGCGCCGTCCCGTCAGCAAGAGGCCGTTTATCCGGCACAGCCCGAGACCGCCCCATTCGCAGCAACGCCTCGGCAAGAGAAAGAGGCGGCGCAGCTGCCCCCGTCTTTTGACCCTCACATGAAATCCCCTGTTGCAGCACCTGAGCTTTCCCTGAGCGGCATTATGGGATATGGTAAGGAGTGCTACGCGGTCATCAACAACAAGATGGTCGGGGAAGGCGATACGGTTGCGGATGCGCGGGTGGTGAAGATCAACAAGAATAATGTGGTGGTGATGTACAGCGATACCGAGATTACGCTTACCCTTGCCCAGTGAGTGCCTCTCGCAACTTTGGCGGGATCTTGATAGGTTTCAGGGATGGAGAGGTACATACGTGCGCGGTCCTGCCAAGCGCGGCAATTTTCTCTCCCACATATACCTTGTAGTCAAAAAAAAGGCTCGTCCTCTCTATCGTGCTCACCCACGTGTGGACGCTCACGAGATCATCGTACCGGCACGGGTATTTGTATCGGCACGATGCCTCAACGACCATAAGGCGAAGCCCCTCTTTCTCCAGGTCCCTGTACGAAACGCCCGAGTCCCTCAGGAATTCGGTCCGCGCGACCTCAAACCACACGAAGTACTGACCGTAATAGACGACGCCCATGGCGTCCGTCTCCTGATACCTCACTCTGATCTTGGTCTGTCCTATCCTCATGGAGTAGGCTACGGCTCCTCGCTAAAGCGTGAGCACTAACTTATGGATCTTGAACCCTCCCACATCGAGGGATTCAACGACCTTGAAACCCTTCTTCTTGCACAGGCTCATCGCATCCCGCATCCTGTCCGTGCACCTGAATATGACCTTCGCGTAGCCCTTCGACCTGCAGAAATCGAGCGCCTTCTCGAGGAGCTTGGACCCTATGCCCTGCTTCCTGTGGGCGGAGGTCACGAAAAACCTCCGCAGGAGGGCCGAATCAGCCTCTTCCTCTTTCACCCCCACAGTGCCGATGATCGCACCGTCTCCTTCGCTCACGAAGAACGAGTCCTTTGGTCCGCCGTATACCTCGCTTATCTTTTCAAGGTCGCTGTCCGAATACACCGATCTGTCGAACGGATATTCGTTCGTGAGGATCGATAGGATGAGCTCCTTCACCCCTTCGCCGTCCCGCATATCAAATGTCCTTATTGCATATTCCATGGTCACCTCGCCATTATCTTTACCAATACGTTCCTGCGCCTGGGGCCGTCAAACTCGCAAAAGTAGATGCCCTGCCATGTCCCGAAGACGAGGTCGCCGTCTTCTATGAACACGGTCGTGGTAGTCCCCACGATGGTGGATTTGATGTGGGCCGCCGCATTGCCTTCGGCGTGTTCGTAACCGTCGTTGAACGGCACGAACTTACCAAGATGGCGGACGATGTCGGATCTCACGCTCGGGTCGGCATTTTCATTGATGGTGATGCCCGCGGTCGTATGGGGAACACATAGGTGACAGATCCCCTCCTTTACCTTCGACTCCCGCACGACCTCCCGCACCTTCGGCGTGATGTCAACCATCTCGACCCTTGACCTCGTCGCGATTTCTATCTTTTTCACCGGCGCCTTTCTCTGTTTCTGGAGCCCTGCGCAGCCCGCGGAACTCTGGTAGCGGGATCAGTGCGAAGCGGCGCACCCTCTCAGGGCCTGCACAACGAGGCGCTCCTCTACTCCTGCCACTATTTTTACTTTCCCTATCCTCATCGGCAGGACGAACCTGTTCGTCTTCGCTGAAAACTTCTTGTCATGGAGATGCGCCTCGAATACCTTCTTCATGCTGAGCCCCTCCGTCTTCTCCGGAAGTCCCGCACGCCGGATCAGCTCCTCTATCCGGGCACGTTCCGCCTCGCGGAGCATGCCCATATGCGCGGCGATCCTGTTCGCAGCGACCATCCCTATTGCGATCGCCTCACCATGGCTGTATCGCTTCGAATACCCCGAGGCTGCCTCGATCGCATGGCCGATAGTATGGCCGTAGTTCAGGACCATCCGTATCCCCTTTTTGTCACACTCGTCCCTCTCCACGATCCCGGCCTTTATCGCGCTGCACCTCGCCACGATCTGTTCGAGCACGTCCTCATCGAGCCCGATCGCTCTCTCGAGGTTCTTCTCGAGGTAGACAAAGAAATCTTTGTCCTTGATCACGGCATATTTTATCACCTCTGCGAGACCGCTCCTCACCTGCCGGGCAGGAAGGCTTTTCAGCACCGATATGTCGGAGAGGACCGCGCGCGGCTGATAGAATGCGCCCACGAGGTTCTTTGCAACGGGAAGGTCTATCGCGACCTTGCCGCCAATGGCTGAATCCACCTGCGCAAGGAGGGTCGTGGGCACCTGCACGTACGGTATCCCCCTTTTGTAAATAGCGGCTATGAACCCTGCGACGTCGCCGGCGACCCCTCCTCCGAATGCGACGATCGGCGCGGACCGGCCCCTGTCAAAAGAGCTGATGCTCTCGATCGCCCTGGCAACGACCCTTTCTGACTTTGCCCTTTCGCTGTCAGGGATAAGCTCGACGCGAAACGAGAGGCCTTCTTTGGCAAGCGACTTCTGGAGCGAGGTCCTGTAGAGGGCGGCGAGGCGCGGAGTGGTAATGACAATAAAGTCCGACCCGAGGTCGAGTCTCTTTAGGAACCATCCCAGCCTGCCCATAAGATTGCGGGAGATGGTTATCGTGTATGACCTGCCGGCGAGGCGAAGCTTTATTTCCTTTCCCTGCCTCATGAGACGATGCTTCCTATCTCCACGCCCCTGTCCGTCGTGAGCAATGAAAGCGTCTTTGCATCCTTTGTTGCAAGGAGCATGCCGTTGGACGCGACCCCCCGTATCAGAGTGGGAGCGAGGTTATTGACGACGACGATCCTCCTGCCCGCCAACTCCTCGGGCGCATAGTAATTTTTTATGCCTGCGACGATCGTCTTCTCTTCGCCGCCGACATCAATGGTGAGCACATAGAGCTTATCCGCGTGAGGGTGGGGCTCGGCCTTTTTCACAAGGGCGATCCTCAGGTCCATCTTTTTGAACTCTTCGAACGTAATCGTATCCATCGCCGTCCTCTCTTCCTGTCTTTCGCGGGATTCGTCGCAGATGCCCTTCCTGTCGAACGCGTGCACTACGTGCGCTGCACTACTTCTTTGGCTTTGCCTCTTTGGCTTCAGGCTTTTTCGACTCGGGCTGCTCTTTGGCAGGCGCAGCTGCTGCCGGGGCGCCTTCGGCGCCTGGGGCTGCGGCCTCGACCTCCGCGGCCTTCTCCTTCTTGATCTTGAACCGTATGATCTTCACCTTGGGCAGCTTGAAGACAGAGCTGTCCTCATCCCACACGCCCGTATCCTTGAGCACGCGGAGCCTCTCATATCTCTTCATCACGGACCTGTGCTGTTTCATCTTTTCGGATGAACGCAAACTTGGATGCTGTGACATACCCTCCTCCTCGCTCTATTGAAGCTTTTTTATGTAACACTTCTTATATCGGGTAGACAAATTCTTCTGAAGCCGTGCCGCATCTTCAAGGGCCGCAAATCTTCCCACGCAGAGCTCCAGATAGTCGCCCGCCTCAACGAGGAACGCGTTGTAGCCCTCGTCCTTGAGCTTGACCGCCTCTTGCGACGCAAGAACCCTCTGCCTGAACGTGGCGGCGAGTACGGTGTAGGGCATGCCCTCTTGAGAGAGAACGGGAGCCTTCTTTGCGCGGGGCTCCTCCACCCCGGCGTCCGAGCCCCTCACCCGCGGCTTCGCGGGCTGCGCCTTCGCATGCACTTTCGTAAGCACAGCCTTCTTGACCTCCGCCCTCGCAGCGGCCTTGCCCCGCTCAACCCCGAGCGCATAGATGAGGACGAGCGCCATCAAAGACCCTATCCCGATAAAGACAAGCCTATCGAGCGAGATCGCAACGGACATCGCCCTCATCAAGTGACCGTGCGGTGACCTTGCACGCTTTCCTTCGTCTCCAAACTCCTTGAAAAGTTCCTTTTGAACCTCTTGATCTTTCATGCGATACTCCACGTCTGTGTGGACGGAACCCGCGTGAATGCCTGTGGTACCGTTATGTGCCCGCCTTCGCCAAAGATGTGATTCTGCGAAAGTTTTCTTCGGCGGGTATCCGGCTCTACGCGGTCCGCCGCTTCCAGACGGCATCCGCAGGAACACATACCGGCGATTGCACATCACCGCGCAAAGGCGGATAAATTAGTATTATAACACCTCTCGACTTAAAATCAATTCCAAACTTCCGGACATATCGGGTGCGGCGGAGGAAACGCGCGATACTGTATCCTGCGTGCGAAGGAAGCCGGTAAGGCAGCTGCCTGTCCTCTACTACTTGTTCGATATATCCAAACGGAACAGTTTGCTGGAAATTTGAACCGCGGGCGCCCTGTAATCGCCTTGCACTCGCACCGTGAGGTATTTCCACCCGTCACCCTCATCTTGAAGGACAGGTACGGCGATCTCTTCCGGAATTTGACGGCCCGCATCTCCGGAGAACGAGACCTTTATCGTCGCATCGATCTTCGATTCGGCCGAGAGGGACCCTTTGATGTCCAGCCGTATATCGGCACTCTGCGCTTTGAAATTCCTTACCTCGATCGTCTTCCCGTCAAAGACGATGTCTCCCGATATTACGGAATAGTTCCACGCGTGCTGAAATGGGATCACGGCGAGGTCGGAGAAGGTGCTGTATCCCGCGCGAGGGCCCTTCTCGTGCTTATTAAAATGCGCGCCCTCCAGGGTGAACGATATCCCAAACCTTGTCCCCGGCCCGAATTCCATGCGCGGTTTCAGTACGCCTTTCTCCGCGTGTAAAGCCAGCCCGCTCTTCGGCTCGGTAAGCTCAAGGCCGCGCACGATGATCTTCCCCGTCCGGTCGGGAGAGAGCCGTGAATACGTCATCCTTAAGCCGCTATAGCGCGACACGATGGCCGCAACGATCCTGTCGAATGCGATAAAGAAGCTGATGACCAAGGCCATACCCACGATGCACACGATGACAATCGAAAGCATGGGCCTCCGCCTTCGGGGAGCCTGGCGCGGCGCTCGCGATGTTCGCCGCGCACCGGCCGATGGACCCTGGCCCTTTTCACACGCGTCGTAGCCCTTTGAGTGTTCGGTCATCCCCAGCATATCCCATCATAGTCACAGCGGCCGCACTTTCCCGTGTCCCTTTCCGGGAGCTTGTCGAATTCAAGCGATGAGACGTCCGCCCACACCTCTTTGATAAGGCCCTCGAGGGCCTTCACCATGTCGTCCCGGATCTCGAGTTTCCTGGATACGAAATCCCCTTTCTTGAGGCCCAGTGCGGTGACCGGTCCCGCGAGGGGTTCGATGAATACAAGCTCACCATAGCCGACCTTGTACAATTTCGAAAGCCTCCTGTCCCTTTCAAAGAGGAGCTTATACGCAACGAGCTGCCGGACGTATCCGTCACACGCGTCGCTCGCGAGGTCGTCGCACTCATCAATGGCCTTCACATGCGCATCCGGCTTTCCTGTTTTATAATCCACGATCTTCACGATCTTACGCTCTTCGTCCTCCACTTCGACCTTATCGAATTTTCCCGTGAAGACGATCCCGTCCCCTATCGTCACCAGTATCTTCCTTTCCAGCTCGACGGGCTTCACGGGATTTCGCGCGGCTTGCTCGAACCAGCCCTTCAGCGCGAAGAGCTGGTCGGTACACCGCAACTCTATCGCCGTCTCCGGACCTTGGAACCTGAGCTCGTTCTTAAAGACGGCTTCAAAAAAATCGAACGTCGGGAAACTGTCGCGCTCCTTGTAGTAGCGATACGTCTCCTCGAGCGCCTTGTGGACGCAGGTCCCGAAGACGAGGCTCTGTTTCTTCGGTCCCGGGAGCCTCAGGACATTGTCGTAGAGAAACCGCCGCGCGCAGTAGAGATAGTTGTTGAGCGAGGTCGGGTTGAGGGTGAAGTCCCTCACCATATCGCGCAAGACCCCCTCGCTGTCCGCGCACGGGTCGCTGGAATCGCTTTCCGAAAGGAGGGACTTTCCCAGGAGCTGCTCCTCCGTCCACGGTATCGCGCTCTCGCGCTCGGCTGTCTGCCCCAGCTCCTTCAGGTAGTAGCTGGAGACCTCGTCCTCCTGCGGGCTCGACGAAAAGACGAGATGTGACCGCGCCCGCGTTGAAGCGACGTAAAAGAGCCTCGCCTCGTCTTGAAGATAGAGCTGCTTTAAAGATGCCTTCTCGAGCTTCTTCCCGCGCGTTTTGAATAACCCCGGGGGGAGAGGTATCTTCTCCGGCCTCGGCCTCGTCGGCCAGTTCTTATTCTGCAGGCAGAACGGAATGAAGACGGTATGAAACTCCTGCCCCTTGGAACCGTGCGCGGTAAATATCCTCACCCCGTCCTGCGTCATCGTCACGAGCGCCCCTTGGACCGGGAGACCGTTTTCGCGGGCCATTTTCAGATCGGCCATGAACTCATGCAACCGCACGCCTGGCCGGGTAGTATCGGCGGACTTCACCATATTGATGAACGCCCCGAGGCTGCGGAGGTCTCTCAACCTCAGGATCTGCTTCGATGCGTATTCCTCGAGGATGAACGTGAATATCCCCGCATCGTGTACAAACCCTATGAGGATGGCGTGGACCGGTTTCGCATGTGCATCACTGAGGAGTCTCGCGATCACCCACGCGGCGCGGACCATCTTCGGGGAAGATCCCAGCCCGAGCTCCCGGAGTACGGGAAACCGCTCATGATCTTCCTTTACGGAAAAATGCCGGGCGGCGAGCTCATCTCGCGTGAATGGGAACGAGCGGAGGAAGTGTTCTACGAGGCTCGCGTCGCGCGACCCTCCGTCATCGTGCGAACGACTCTTTGAACGGGCGTGCCGGACGAGCCTCAGGATGTCCGGCAGGGGGATCCCGAAATAGTCGGAGGAGAGGACCTTGTAGAGGGCGAAATCCTTCTCGCCTGCATTGCGCGAGTGGAGCTCGGCGAGCTCGAGCACGTCCAAAAGCTGCCTCACCCTCTTCTCTCCGCTCACGTCTTCTTTTCCGTCCGTTGCATAGGGGATCCCCGCCTGGAGGAAGGCGTCGATCACCTTCACGATATCTCTCCGTTTCCGCACAAGTACTGCAATGGCGTTATACGGGTGCCGCCGCGAGGTCAGATCGAGCTCTTCCGTTCGTTCTATCTCGGCCTTGAGCTGCCTCACTCTCTCAACGATGAAGAGCAGCTCTTCCGTCACTGTCGTGAATTCCCTGAACTCGATCTTCGTATCCGCGCCCTCTCTCGTGGATACCAGCATCTTCTCTTCGACCCTCGCATCCCTCGGTATCGTCCGTATGACGCTCGATGCGAAGTCGATGATCTTCCTCGTTGAGCGGTAGTTGTCGTACAGCGTAATCACCTTGGTCGACGGGAAGGTCTCCTTGAGGACCGTGAAGTTCCCGACGCTCGCGCCCTGAAACCGGTAGATAGACTGGTCATCGTCTCCGACGCAGCAGAGGTTGGGCTCCCGGTAATCGAGGAGCGTAAAGAGCAGTTCGAGCTGCGCCTCGTTGGTATCCTGGTATTCGTCTACCATGACATATCTGTAGCGCTGCCGGTACTCGTCTGCGAGGCGCGTCTCCTTCTTGAGCGCCTCTGTCGCGAGCAGGATCATATCATCAAAATCATACCTCCCGCGCTCATCGAATATGTTCGGATCCTTCCCCTCCTTTATCTCCTCGTACATCTTGTAGACGACGCCGAACGCCTTCATCCGCGCGGCATACTTCGGCTCGACGGCCTCCCGGACGGGATCGAGAGAGTTCACATAGTCGAGGAACCGCTCAGGGCTGATCCCGTCCTTCTTCAGCTCGCCGATCCTCTGCGTGATGTCTTTGAGGTAGACATAGGGGGCGCGAAAGGGCCTTATCTCCGAGATCCCCTTCGCGCGGTCCAGAATGTACACGATCGCCTTCACCTGTTCTATCTCCGTCATCTGGATACGGTCTCCGACGTAATGGGCGGCATCCTCCGACTCCTGGATGATGGAGTTCGCGAAGCTGTGAAACGTCCCCACGTCAAGGTCGTACCCCTTAAGGCCGATCACCTTTACGAGCCTCTCCTTCATCGCCTTTGCCGCGGAGTTAGTATAGGTGACGATGAGGATGTTTTCGGGCCTGATCCCGCTCTTCTTTGAGAGTATATTCGATGCGCGGATCGACAAAAGCTGCGTCTTGCCCGTCCCGGGACCCGCGAGGACAAGCACGGGGCCGTCTATGGTATCGACAGCCTCTCTCTGTTTCGGATTGAGCTCCGCGTAGGGCGCGCTGCGCACGCTGCGCAGGATTTTCTGAGGCGTCTTCTGCATGTATCGTGTCGGATGTAGCGATGGAGCCCCTCGCGCGCGAACCCGAACGCGAGGCGACATGGGTGAAGGGTTATCTCTTGACCTTCTTAAGGAGCTTTTCGATCTTTGAAATGAGTTTCTTGTCACTCGTATAGCCGTAGCCTGTGGTCGACGAGACCCGATACGCGACCAGCACCTTGAGCGCGACAAGGTCCTCGAGCGCCTTCTTCACGCGAGAGCGGTCTTCCCTCACCCACGTGGCGACACCGCGCGGCGTATCGATGGACGACTGGTTCTCATCGAAGAAGAGGATTATCTTTCGATGTATCTCGGACGCCATGGCGCTAGTGAGTTTCATACAACTCCTTGTCAACCATTGCCCGTATGTCGCGCCTCTTGATTACGCTGAGGAACGCCTCCACCACTTTCGCGTCAAACTGCGTGCCGCTCTGTGCCCTTATCTCCTCTATCGCCTCGTCAGGCGTCTTGGAGGGCCTGTACGACCTCCGTGTGATCATCGCTTCAAAGGCGCCTACCACCGCCATTATCCTTGCCCCGAGAGGTATCTGGTTGCCTTTCAACCCTTTGGGGTATCCGGTGCCGTCGTAATTCTCATGATGGTGGAGCAGGATGGGTATGACCAACCTGAGCGCCTTGATGGGCTTGATGATATTCACGCTCCTCACAGGGTGCTCCTTGACGAGCTCATACTCTTCGCCCGTGAGCTTTTCCGGTTTCGTGAGCACCTCATCCGGCACCACGATCTGGCCCGCATCGTGCAGGAGGACGGCATACTCGAGGTTCCTCGACTCCTGGGAATCGAGGTGCAGCTCGAGGCCCACCAGGTTCATGATCTTCAAAAAAGATGCCCTCGGTCCGAAGGTCCCCTGTGCGCGCGCGCTCAGCACCATCGCAAGGGACTTGATCCCTCCAAGGGTAAGCTTTTCCTGCTCTTTATAGAGCTGGGCGTTTTTTATGGCGATCACCGCCTGCTCTGCGAGCGTCGTCATTATCTCCTGATCGAACGACGAGAAAGGCGTCTCGTCGATCTTGTCGTACACCGTAATGACCCCGATCACGTCCTCGTCGATGAGAGGGATCGCGAGATAGTCAATGCCTCTCACCGGGCGCGAAAATTTTGCCGCCCTTCCAGGCGCCCACATGCCTATCCTCACCTTCTTCAGCTTCGCCTTCCGCTGCCGCAGGTCGACCGTCGTCTTGGGGAGCAGCACCTTCCTCTTCGAATCCAAGAGTTTTATCGAACAGCGGTTCGCCCTCACCACCTGGAGCGAGAGCCGCGCAATCCGGGGAAGGAGCTCATTGAGATCGAGCGTGGAGGTAAGGAGCCTGTGGACGGTGTGGACCGTAGAAAGCGCGATAGCCCGAGGCCGTATCGTCTCGTAGAGCTTCGAGAGCTCCAGCTCCTTCTGGACCTCTCTCACCACCGTGTCTGTGAACGCCGCGAACACGCCGAGGATGCGCGAACTGATATCCTTTTTCGTATAGCATGCCCCAATGTAGCCATAGACCGCGTCTCCCTGAACGATCGGATAGATGAACCCGTGCCTGCCCATGGAGCACACGAACGTCTCGAGCTTCTTCGAGGACTTCGCGTCCTTCACCGCACGCCGCACGGGGTTCAGGCAGATCGCCGTTCCCTTCTTAGGGCGCCCTTTGGAGCGACGGGAGATAACGCAGTTCTCCCTGATTATCTGGCTGAGCGCTTTCGCCTTAGGATCGGGGCTGCGCACCATCCACCACTCGGCGGTCCCGAGGCAAACGCCGATGCACTCTTCCTCGCTCTTGAGGCTGAAGCTCTTCTGGAGCCTTTCGAAAAGCTCGTTTTGATATTCCTTCGTATCTATCGTTTCCATAGGGATATCATTATACTACACGCGCGCATAGGGCTCAAAGAATTTCTTATACTCATCGAGGGCGTACCTGTCTGTCATGCCTGCGATGTAGTCGCAGATGACGCGATACGTATCCTCCTTTGCGAGCCTCGACTGCGTCCGTGGCGGGAGCTGCTCCGGCTCGTCCACATAGACCTTGAAGAGATCGCATATAAACCGATATGCCTTGTTTGCCATCCGGACGACCCTGTAGTGCTGGTAGAGCCTCTTGGAGAGGAAATCCCTCATCGGCCGCCTTTTCTCATCCATCTCCCGGGAGAACCTCACGATCCTTTCGGGTATCTCAAGGGCGTCCTGCAAAGAGGTGATCTTGAAGGTCTTGATATTCCGCTCCGTCTGCAGGATGGCGTCAGTCACCTGGTCGTTTATCAGATATCTGATGATCTGGCATTTCCTGATCTCGTCCTTGAGATGGGAGAATTCCTTCTTTACCTTTGCCGACACCTCCCGCCAGAGCGGCACGGGCTTTACCATGGATTCGTCGATGAGCCCGCTCGTGATGCCGTCGTCGAGGTCGTGGTTGTCGTACGCGATCTCATCCGCGATGTCGACCACCTGCACCTCTAAAAGGGGCGACTTCGTCGATTCAAACGGCAAGGCGGGGCGCGGGCGGTCGAAGGGCGTCGAGTGTTTGATTATCCCTTCCCTCACCTCATAGGTCAAATTGAGGCCCGGGAAGTTCGGGTACCGCTCCTCCAGATAGTCCACGACCCTCAGGCCCTGCGTGTTGTGGTCGAAACCGCCGCGCTCTTTCATTATCTCTCTGAGCGCATCCTCACCTGAATGGCCAAAAGGGGTATGCCCGAGATCGTGAGCGAGCGATAGCGCCTCGACGAGATCCTCGTTGAGCTTTAGAGACCTCGCGATGGACCGCGCGATCTGCGTCACCTCAAGGGTATGGGTGAGGCGCGTCCGGTAGTAGTCCCCTTCGTGGTTGACAAAGACCTGGGTCTTGTATTCCAGCCTCCGGAAGGCGGTCGAATGGATGATCCGGTCCCTGTCACGCTGGTAACAAGACCGGTACCCATGCTCCTCTTCCCTGTACACCCTGCCTTTGGAATAGCGGGACCTCTGCGCGTAAGATGCGAGAAGCTCTTCCTTTCTTTCGAGATCCCTCCTCTTGAGCATCTCAGGCCTTTCTCAGGAGCCGGTACATCGCCTCGAGAGAATCGGGGACGACCCTGGACCGTGCGGTGACGGGCATGAAGTTCGTATCGCCTTTCCAGCGCGGGACTATGTGGATATGGACGTGCGCATCGAAACCGGCGCCTGCCATTGTGCCGAGGTTGATGCCTACATTGTATCCGTGGGGCTTAAGTTTTTTGTCGAGGACCTTTTTCGTCTCGATAAGAAGCTCGATCATATCCGTCAGCTCCGCGCCTTCCAGACGGGAAATGTCCTTCTCGTGTCTGTACGGGGCTATCATGACATGTCCGCTATTGTAGGGATACCTATTCAAAAGCGAAAAGGCGTGTGCGCTCCGCGAGATGATGTACCTCTTCGCGTCGGCCTTCGGGGATCTCCCAATGCAAAATATGCAGCGAGAACTTTTCTTCATGCGTATATAGCTGCCCCGCCATGGAGCCCACAGGGTATCCATCGGACCTATCGCGCCCTCGCCCTCTCCTCTAATAGCCGCCGTTTTGCATCCTCGAAAAACGGCTGGGCAAATTTTGTGACCCACGTCCTCTCTTCAAAAGTCCTCTTCTTGATGAGATCCAAGAAATTCTGGAACTCTACGGCATAGCTGCCGTAGATATGGAAGCTGTCGCTTATGTCGACATATCTGCCCGCCTCAACCGGCCTTTTCATCTTTTCCTGAAGCCGGCTCGCAATGAGGCGCTGGAGGTCTGTCAATGCGTACATATTCATAAAGCTTGCTTTGAAGGCGTCCCTCGACCTCCAGTGCGCATTCATCGCGAGGGAGTATCGGTCGGCGCCTTTCTGGACGAGCCTGCACCATATCCTCTGTAAACAGGGAGGGTCGTCCGTCACGGGGTCCTGCGACGGGTCCCAGGTAATCGCCTGCGCCCTCCTCGTGTGCGGGACCGACGCGAGCTTATCGACCATCGAGCCGATCTGATCCACCGCGCTCTTGCCCGCCGGATAATTGAAGATCCTCTGGTGGTACGTATACGTCCACTTGCCTTCGTCCGGGTTTATCCATTGGTCGTGTATGCCGTCGACGACCTCCTGCCTGTATACCTCGAGGTCCTCGAGGCTTCCGGGAAAGGCCCTGTGGATGCGCGGCTCCGACATAGGCCCATCGATGACCATGACCATCGTGCAGTCTCTGCTCGCGGGGTCCTCGGGCTTGTCATACTCGGTCCTTATCGCGATCCCCTTCTCCCACGTGTCGAGGACCGCTCTTTCCCACACCTCGGGCAGGGTCTTCCCTTCGACCATGATGACGGGTATCTGAGAGATCATACTTTTACGATTTCTCCGCGTATTCCGTCCTCTGTGACGGTGAGCACGCCGTACGAGTTGTAGGGAGCGAACACCCTGTCGGTCGGCGATCCGGGGTTAAAAAAGAGGATACCGTTATCAACGGTAGTGGAGGGCGCGTGCGAGTGCCCAAATACTATCGCATCAACGTTGCCGAATTCGGAACGCACCACCTTCTGCAAATTCACCGGGGCGCCATAACCGTGGATGAGGCCGATCTTAAAAGCGCCGACGCTCACCACCTCCTTTGCCTTGAGGATATCCCGCAGCTCTTTCGAATCCATATTGCCATGTACGGCCACGAGCTCTTTCATCTTCTTCAGCTTCTCCCACAGCTCGATCTCGACAAAATCCCCTGCGTGGAGCACGAGGTCAACATCCGCGATTGCGTCGT
Organism: uncultured Planctomycetia bacterium; assembly: GCA_964354545.1. Classification (GTDB taxonomy): domain Bacteria; phylum Omnitrophota; class Gorgyraeia; order 2-01-FULL-45-10; family JAHFGN01; genus CAYHAE01. Next base: position 18,609 of record CAYHAE010000002.1, on the reverse strand, counting down.
AGATGGCTCGAGGGAGGTCTCCCGCAGCCCTTGGTATATGAGTGTCCGATAATACAAGTATCTTCATAAGCCCTACCGAACGACAATGCCCTTTCTGTTGTAAAGACGAAGGAGCATGTTCATCGTCTCCAGATCCCATGTGAGTATCCTCAATTCCTTGGCCAGGAGCCTCGTGTTTTCCTCCACGCCGTAAACGGGAACCACGATCTTCCGTGCCACTTTATGTTCGAGAGACGTGAGGTTCTTTACGAATTCGGATATCTGGAGGTCTCCCAGGGTGTGCTCAAATATCTGGCATATCCACTGGGCCTTCTTGGAAGACGCCACAATATAGGGCGTTATATCGTCGAAGGTCTTGATCTCGACCTTGTCGCACTGTGGCAGCAGAAGTTTCTTATCCTCTATTTCGACGATGTCGTTTGCGAAGAGATGGAAGAGCTCGTAGGCCCTCTCGAGAACGCTCTTCTTCGATTCCTGTAAGAAGTCGGAGACGTACGCATGGATATCCTCCCTGTAGACCCGCGTCTTGTCCACGATGTAATTGACGAGCATCTGCTGCCGCTTGACGTGGACGTGTTCGAGCCAGAAGCTGAGCATGCTGTCGGAGACCATATAGAAGACACCGTTCTTCGACACGAGCCCCAGGTCTATCAGCAAAGAGAGGCAGTGCGAGACATCGCTGTAACTCCTCCTCAAGTCTCGCGCGATGGCCCTCTGTTTTATGCTTCCGCATGCGATCGAGCATAATATCTTGAGAAGGGCCTCGCGGGATTTCGTGTCCAGGAGTTCGAGGAGAAGGCTGTTGAGGTATTGATGCACGGTGCCGTTCGATGCGTACACGAGGTTCAATATCGCCTCTTCGATCGATTCGAGGTCGATCTGCGTGCGCGATTTCTCCCGCATGATATTCTTTGCCTCACGCACGATCTGTTCGATATAGAAAGGGTTTCCTCCCGTAAAGTACGTGAGAAATCTTGTGACGTCTTCATCCGCCGAAAACGGGTTCGCCTTTTTCGAGAGAAAGGCGGCGGAGGTCCTCGCGTCGAACCCGCGGACTTCGACCGTTTCGAAATTCCCGAAGAGGAGCGACAGCTTCTCCTGGAGTATTTTCTTCACGGCCGAGTTTCGGGAACTCGATATGATGTACATGGTATCTTTCTGCACCATGATCACCTTCCCGAATTGGAGGAAGGGATTCTTTATCCTGAAGTACGAAATGTTATCGAACTCGTCGAGGATGACGATGCACGACTTCGAGGTCTCTTCCTTCGCCACAGACGTGAGCCCCAAGAGGTTGACGTACGCCTCGTCGAGCTGGCTCTTCTCGATCAGGGCCAGGACCTCCTTGGCAGCATGGGCCGTCTTCGGGAAGAACCTCTCCGCCTTGCTGAGGAGCTCGCCGATGCCTTCGCACGCCGGTTCCTCTTTTGCCTTCAGCGAATTATAGAGCAGGGTCGCGATGAATTTATTCGCGAACGAGGGGAAATCCTCTTTGAATACCTCAACGTAGATGGGCAGGAACGTGTCGCGCAGGGAGTTATAAAGGAAATGCTGCAAGAGCGACGACTTGCCTGCCAGGCTCTGCCCGGTGATGGCCACGTTCTGACGGTAGCCCTCTTCCATGGCCTTCGTGCGCTTATCGAGAAGGCTCAGTATCTCTTCCCTGCCAAAAAAATTCTTGCCTACAACTGGTTCGCTCAGCATAGCGCGTGAGTACTCCCTGCGTGGTGAGAAACGCCTAGGACGACAGGAACTCTAAGGGATCCCTCGGCCGCCCGTCTTTTCGTATCTCAAAATGGAGCGTTGGTTGACGGGCCCTGCCGCTCGTGCCCACCCTCGCAATACAATCGTTCTGTTTTACAACGTCGCCGGTCTTTGCGAGGAGCTCTGAGTTATACGCGTACACGGTTTCGAAGCCGCCATCGTGCTCGATGATGACGGTCCTCCCGAAACCCCTCAGGCTCGGGCTCGAGAAGACGACAATCCCGTCTTGCGCCGCACGGACAAAGGAACGGTCCTCGGAGGCGATGTCGAGGCCCTTGTTCCTTATCCCGTCGGCCTCCTCGCCAAAGTACGAGCTCACCCTGCCCTGCACGGGCCACACGAAGAAGGCCGTTCTTGCGGAGCCGGGACCGGTCCCATGCTCCTGGATGACCTCTCTCCCTGCAGGAGGCTGGCGGGGCACTGTCGCACAGCCCGCTACTGCGGCCACACTCAATACGGAGGCAGCGAAGACGGCCCACGCACGCACCCGGGCGCCTCGTGCCTCGCTATGACCTCTCATCAATTACGACACCGCACCTTCTTAATATTACCACGCCTTGTGTATCCGCTCAAGGTTTTTATTCCGACTGCGGCCAGCGCTATCGATAGGCGAGGAAGATCTTCAGCGCCCCTATTCCAAAGAGGCACACTGCCATGACGATCGCTCCGGCGAGCACGACGCCCAAGAATATCGCAGCGAACGCGTACCGAAACTTGATCTTGAAGAGCGACGCGGCAACGCACCCCGACCACGCCCCCGTCATCGGGAGCGGGATCGCGACGAAGATCATGAGCCCCAGCGCCTCGTACTTTTGAATGACGTCGGCCTTCTTCTTCGTCCTCTCGAACAGCCAGTCGAAGAATTTCCTCCACAGCACGAATCGCCTCAGGGCGTTCGAGACGGGCTCGAGCAAGAAAAGCGTCGGCGCGATGATGAGAGAGTTCCCGATGATAGACCACACAAAGGCGTTCACCGGGCTCATCTTCATCGCGAGGGCGAGCGGTATCGACCCCCTCAGTTCCGCGAGGGGGAGGGCCGCGACGATGAGCGTGATGAGCTCCCGGGGACTACCATTGAGCGCTGTAAGCAGTGCCTCTAACATAGGCTATGCGTGCCACCCCTCCTTACCAACGAGCGGGACAAAGACGCACCCGCACACCTCTTCCAGGGAAACGTCTTTTCCTTTCCTCGCCACGACCGTCAACACTTGACCGAAAGCCCCTCCCACGGGTATCACCAGCCTGCCGCCGTCCTTCAGCTGCCGCACGAGGCTCTGCGGGATCTGGGGCGAGGCCGCGGTCACGATAATACAATCATAAGGACTATGCTCTTCCCATCCGAGCGTTCCGTCGCCGACCTTTATTTTAAAATTCACGTATCCAAGGCGCTGAAGCACGGCCTCCGCACGACGGGCGAGAGATTCTATCCTTTCGACGGAATAGGCCTCTTTCACGATCTCTGCAAGTATCGCGAGCTGATAGCCGCTCCCGGTGCCTATCTCGAGGACCTTTTCCGCTCCTTTCAATTGCAGACACGCAGTCATGAGGGCCACCATGTATGGCTGGGATATCGTCTGCCCCTCCCCTATCGACAAAGGGTGATCGTCGTATGCATACTCGACGAGTGCGGGGGGCACGAATTCGTGCCTGGAGACCCTCCTGAACGCGACGATGACCTGCTCGTCCGCGATCCCTCGAGACACGATCTGCTCTTCAACCATCCGCCTTCTCTGCACCTCATGGTCCATGCTCAATCCCTTTCGCGGAAGACCAGACGCGCCACGAGCGCGAGAAACCGCAGCGTGTCCCGTACCGGCCTGATCCGGCTCGTCTCTTTCCGGTAAACGGTCGTGATCGGAACCGACTCGATCTTCCAGCCTTTCCTCGCCGCCTTGATCAGGATCTCGGACTCGGTCTCATAGTGCGATGAATGGAGTGCGACGCTCTCAAGGAGCGTGGTCTTTATCAGCCTGAAACCGCACTGCGTATCAGGGATATTCTGCCCCGACAATACGGATATGAGAGACGACATAAAATGATTGACGACAACCCTCACGCGCGGCATGGACTTCGGATCACCCATCCTGTTCCCCACCACCATCCCTGCGTCCGCCTCCTCCATCTTCCGGATCAACCGGTCGATATCCTCAGTCCGATGCTGCCCGTCTCCGTCCATCACGAGGACATAGTCGTACCCGTCCTTTACGATCCTGAAAAAACCGTCTCGCAATGAAGCGCCCTTGCCCTGATTGACCTCGTGGGAGAGCACGGTCGCCCCGTGCGACGCTGCTTCCCGCGCCGTATCGTCCCTCGATCCGTCATCGACGACGTATGCGATCAAACCCCGCTCCCTCACGGCCTCGACGATTGTGCCTATCGTCTTCCCTTCGTTATATGACGGTATAAGGACCGCTATTCGCTTTGTCATTCCACACCTCTTGGAACATGAACCATTGCGTAGGGTACTTCCTTACGTATCCTTCTATGACGGCGAGGTATCGTACCATGAGGTCCCTCTCTCGTTCTTCCTTCGTCCCTGCCGCACGAGGGGTGAGGGACTCCTCAAAGGTGAGCGTGAACGTATCGTCCTCCTGCCGTATCATGAACGTTGGCACGATCATTGCGCCGGTCCTCACGCTTAATGCCGCAGGGCCTGTGGGTATCTTCGCAGGGTGGCCGAAAAAGTCCATCCGTATCCCCCGGTCCGAGAAGTCCCTGTCACCCAGGAGCGCGAGGAAACCATTGTGCCTCAGCACGGAAAAACACTTCTTGAGGCCCGGTCCTATCGGTATCACCTCCACTTTGCCGAAAGCGCGCTGCCGCAAGAAGAAGTTGTTGACCTCCTGATTCTGATGGGTGAGCGCGACCACATTAAGCGGATATCCGATGAGCGACATGACAACGCCGCCAAGCTCCCAATTCCCGATATGCGCTGATAGTATAATGACGCCCTTGCCTGCGGCATGCGCCTTCCTTACATTCTCCTCACCCTCGACCTTCACGCACCTTTTTATAAACTCCCCGTCAAGCTTCGATAGTTGGAAAAAGTCGGCTAAATATCGCGCGAAATTCCTGAACACCCGCCCCGCCAACCGCTCGCATTCCTTCTCCGAAGGGTCCTGAGAAACGATGGCCTTCAGATTGGAGATGATGCACCGCTTATCGTTCTTCGACAAGAAGCAGTAGATGTCAGCGATGATGTCAGAGAGGCAATAGACGATCTTCCGCGGCAATACACGCGCAATATAGTGACCGATCCTGTAGAGGACAGGGAGTATCATCCCGCAAGCTCCAATAGAAGATGTGCGATGTCGTGTCCGCTATCGGGTTTTGAACACCGTTTGGCGTTCTGCCTCATCGAACGCAACGCATCCTCATTCTCTAATAGGTCTCTTAGCATCGCGACGCAATGTTGCGTATCGTGCACCTTCACCGCAACACCCTCGCGCAGCAGGAAGGCGGTATTGAGCGCTTCCTGCCCCGGCAGAGGCCGAAGCAGCACCATCGGAAGACCCTGCGACTGTGCTTCCGCGGTTGTCATGCCGCCCGGCTTTGACACGATGACCGATGCGATGGCCATCAACTCGTTAATGGTGGACGTAAACCCGTACACGATCGTCCTCTTCTTGAACGTAGCCCTTTTTTTGGATAAGCGCCGATACATCCTCTTATTGGTGCCGCACACGATGACCTGCTGAATGGCGAGCGGTGACGCATCCAAAGCGGCGGCGAGCTCTCGGATAGGGCCAAGCCCCTGGGTCCCTCCCATAATGAGAACGATAGGGATCTTACCGTCCAACCCCAGCTTTTTTTTGACGGCGTCCCGTTCGACCGGCTCTTTGAATTTTGGATCTATCGGGATGCCCAGCGGCTTTACCCTCTCCGCGCTCACGCCGTTTGAGACGAACCTCCTCCCCACCTCTTCCGACGGAACAATGTAATAGTCCACGTTGTCGTACAGCCAGTATGCGTGGGGGGCGTAATCCGTCAACACACCGACGAGCGGCAGCGTGAGACGGTTCGTCCGCTTGCAGTCGGCGATCATGCCGCATGGAAATGCCTGCGTGCAGATGACGGCGTCGGGCTTGAACTCATCGAGCAAGGTCCTCAGCTTTGGGGAATTCACATTGTGGATCAGTTCGCGCAGCCTCCGCGTCTTCTCTACCACCTTTGGGTTATCGTACAGATAGTCCCACAGTTCCGGCGCGCGCTTCACGACGCCGAGATATGCCTTGCTTATCACTTTTTCCAGGATCGGGTTTGTATAGTTGAACGCGTTGATGCTGAGCGTCTCCACGCGCGGGGAGATTTCGTGGAGGGCCTTCTCGACCGCCATGCTCGCGCAATGGTGGCCGGAATCTTCCGAGATGTACATGAGGAGAAGTCTCTTCGTTCTCATTGTCCTTCTATGTGCATGAGCACCTGACCGACGTTCACCTGGTCGCCCTCGTTGCAGAGCATATCGGCGATGGCACCGGGACAGGGCGAGGGAAGATTGAACGTCGCCTTATCTGTCACGAGCTCGAGGAGGTTGTCGCCCTCTTTGACAACATCTCCTTTCTTGACATAGATGTAGGAAACCGTTGCGGTGTTCACCCCCTCCGCTAATGGAGGCAGAGCCACGTCTTTCATATCCGCACCTCTCCTTTCTTCGCATGCTCGTGCGCCTCATAGGAGCTGCGCACGAAAGGTCCGCTGGAGACGCGAGTAAAGCCTATCGCATACGCCGTGTCCTCAAATGAAGAAAATTCTTCGGGTCTGACAAACCTCGCCACAGGGATCTGGCGGGGAGAAGGGCGAAGGTACTGGCCGATCGTGATCATATCGCATCCTGCGCTCCTCAAGTCCTCCATGCACTCCACGACCTCAGGCCTCTCTTCGCCGAAACCAAGCACTATCGAGCTCTTTATAAGAGCCCTTGGCGCGCACTCCTTTGCCCACCTCAGTACCGAGAGCGACCGCCTGTAGTCCGCCCCTGGCCGGACGGTGCTGTAGAGCCGGGGTACCGTTTCCACGTTGTGTCCGAGGACGTCGGGAGATGCGAGGCAGACACGTCCCGTGGCGTTCCGGTCGCCGCGAAAATCCGGAATGAGGAGCTCTATCGTGATATCGTGCAGGCGCGAACGGATCCCGTCCACCACGCGCACAAAATGCCCCGCGCCGCCGTCATCAAGATCGTCGCGCGTCACAGAGGTGATGACCGTGTGCCGCGCGCCGAGGCGCTCAAGGGCATCCGCGACCCTCTTGGGTTCCTCAGGATCGGGCGGGAGCGCCTCTCCGTGCCGTGCCGCACAGAAGGCGCACGCCCTTGTGCACCTATCTCCCAGTATGAGGAACGTGACGGACCGCTTCGCATAACACTCGTTCAAATTCGGGCAGAGGGCAGACTCGCATACCGTCTTCGCACCCGAGCGCGCAAGGACCTCTTTCGTCTCGTGCACTGCGCCGTCGAACGAGAGCGTCTTTTTAAGCCAGGCCGGAAAATGCGTCATCGCTGATACCCAGACGTCTGCCCAAGCTCTTTACCATCACGTGCTTCACCTCTTCTATGTCCACGCCCTTCCTCAGCACCTCTTTCATGGATGTAGCCTCTACATCCTTAAAACCGCATAACCTTATCATGGTGAAATATTCCAGGTTGACGTTGACGTTGAGGCTCAGGCCATGGTAGGTAACCCAGTCCACCGAGGCGATGCCGATGGAGGCGATCTTCTCGGTAACCGTGACCCACACGCCTGTCTTCGTGGGGACTCTGAAAGCAGAGATGTTGAAATGTCTTACGCAGTCTATGATCGCATCCTCCAGGTTCCGCATGTAGAGGTGGAGGTCCCGCGCCTTTCTCTTGAGATCGACAATCGGGTAAACAATGAGCTGGCCCGGTGCGTGCAGGGTGATATCCCCGCCTCTGTCGACCGTGAGGACCTTGATCCCGTATTCACCGAGGACATCCTCGTCAACGAGGAGGTTCTCCGATCTGGTCTTCGCGCCGCTCCTCCCGATCGTTATCACCGCATTGTGCTCGGCGATGACGAGGGAGTCATCGATCTCATGGAGCCGCCTGCGCACCACCATATCGAGCTGAACCCTGTACGCTTCTTCGTAATCCACGAGCCCCAAGTCTACTATCATAACGTATGGATTGCCTTTCCTAAAAAGAGATGGCCCGCCTCGCCGAATATCTCCGAGAGGGTCGGATGGCCATGGACCGCGCCTGCGATGCCCTCGACATCCGCACCGAGCGCCACCGCGAGGCTCGCCTCGCCGATCAGATTGCATGCGTCTTCACCGAAGATCTCGATACCCAGCACTCTGCCGCGCGCGTCGCCGATGATCTTAATGAAGCCTTCCGTCTTGCCGAGGACGTGCGCCTTGCTCGACGCCAGATATGGGAACTTCGCTACCTTGCAGTCCGGAAAGGCCTTCCGCGCCTCCTCTTCCTGCAGCCCGCATGTAGCGATTTCGGGATCCGTGTAGATACAGTTCGGGATGGACGAGAAGCTGACCTTCTTCCTTTTTCCCGCAATGGTGTCACACACGAGCATTCCCTCGTATGAGGCGGCGTGGGCGAGCATCGGGCCTCCGATCACGTCCCCTATCGCATAAACTCCCTTCGCGTTCGTCTCCAGGTACTCGTCGACAACGATCCTTCCCCTGTCGATGGCGATGCCGAGCGCTTCAAGGCCCAGGTCGTTCGAATTGAACGCCCGGCCCACGGACACGAGGACCGCCTCTGACTCGACCGCGGAGGAGTCCGAAAGGGTCGCCTCGCACACGCCCTCCCTTACATCAACACGTTCCACCTTGGTAGAGGTATGGACCTCTATCCCCCTTTTTTTGAAGAGGGCCTCCATCTTCCTGCCGATCTCCCTGCCCAGATTCGGAAGCAAGGTCTCCATGAACTCGACGATAGCGACCCTTACGCCGACGGCGCTGTAAAACTGAGAAAACTCGCATCCGATGGCGCCGCCCCCGACGACGAGGAGGCTCTTGGGAATCTTCCTCATTGCGAGGACGTCCTCGCTCGATAGAATGTTGATGCCGTCAAACCCGAGGCCCTCGAGCGTTCGCGGAGAGGAGCCGGTCGCGATGATGATGGTGCGCGCCCCTATCTCATCGCCGCCAAGGTCGATCACGCCCTTCGCCTTTAACCTGCCGCGCCCCTTTATCAGGTCGACCTTATTTGCCTTTAAGAGCGAGGAGACCCCGGACCTCAATTTTAATACGACCTCGTCCATCTTACGGAATAGCTGCTCGGGCAGGAACTGGCAGTCCTTGACCGCGATCCCGTAGGCGCTTGAGTCTCGGACAGACCCGAGGAGCTTTGCGGCATTGAGCATGACTTTTGTGGGTATGCATCCGCGGTTGAGGCACGTCCCTCCGAGGAGGTCTTTCTCGACGAGACACACCGTGAGCCCGAGCCTGGAGGCATAGATCGCACTCGTGTAGCCTCCCGGCCCGGCACCCAGAATGGCAAGATCGTAATGCTTCATATTTACGAGAGGGATAATGATTCGATGACGCGGCGCAGCGCGCGCGCGGATTCCCCGAGCGCCGCCTTCTCGTCTTCGGTGAGCGTGAGCTCAACCACGGATTCTATGCCCTTCCTCCCCACTCGGACAGGGACCCCGATGCAGATGTCATTGAAGCCGTATTCTCCTTCAAGATAGCACGAGGCGGTGATCACCTCTTTCGTGTCTTTCATGACGGCCTCTACCATCTTGAATGTCGCAAGCGCCGGTGAGTAGTATGCGCTCCCTGAGCCTAGCAGGTTTACAATCTGGGCGCCTCTCGACCGGGTAGTGCGTATGAGTTCGTCGATCTTCTCCTTCGGCATGAGGGCCCGCAGGTCCTTCTTTCCGACCGTGGTGTGCGAGAGTATGGGAACCATGGTGTCGCCGTGGCTGCCCATGATGACCGTCCTCACATCGCCCGGACTCACCTTGAGCTCGCGCGCGATCACACCGATAAAACGCGACTCGTCCAAAAGGCCCGCCATGCCCAGAACCCTCTCCCTGCCGAAGGAGCTCGCCTTGTACGCGAGATACGTCATCGCATCGAGCGGATTCGTGACGACGACGATGACGGCCTCCGGCGCATTCATCCTCACCTTTTCAACGACACCTTTCACGATGGCGGCGTTCTTCGACACGAGGTCGTCACGGCTCATCCCCGGCTTACGGGCGAGACCCGCCGTGATGGCGACGACCTTTGAACCTTGTATGTGGGAATACTCATCGGTCCCGACGATAGACCTCGCGCCCCTCACGATGCCGGCCGTATCCGCCACGTCAAGCGCCTTGCCCTCTGCGATCGGCCTCTCGATGTCCACGAGTACCGCGTCGGCGAGGCCGCTCTCGACAATCCTCATCGCGAGGGTGGCGCCGACGTTGCCTGCGCCGATGACCGCGACCTTATCGACAGAACGCCCCTTCATCTCTTCATCGCCTTTATGACCGCATCTGCCATCTCGCTCGTCCCGACGGCGCTCGGGTCGTTCCTGTCCGCCTTCAGGTCATAGGTCACGGACCGGCCGTCCCTTATCACCTGCGCGGTCGCCCTTTCGAGCCTGCGCGCAGCGCGTTCCTCGCCGAGGTAGTCGAGCATCATGCACGCAGAAAGGAGGATGGCGGCCGGGTTCACCTTATTTCTTCCCTTGTACTTCGGCGCACTCCCGTGCGTCGGCTCAAAGACCGCGACCTCGCTGCCGATATTCGCACCCGGCGCCACGCCGAGGCCTCCGACGAGACCCGCCGCGAGGTCAGATATGATATCTCCGTAGAGGTTCGGAAGGACGAGGACGTCATACTCTTCGGGTTTCTGGACGAGCTGCATGCACATGTTGTCGACGATCCTGTCGTCGAACGCAATTCGTCCCTCATAGGTCCGCGCCACATCCCGGGCAACTTCGAGAAAGAGCCCGTCCGTATATTTCATAATATTCGCCTTGTGGACACAGGTGACCTTCTTCCTCGAATGGGAGAGCGCGTAGTCAAATGCGAACTTCACGATCCGTCGCGTTCCGAACTCCGATATCGGCTTTATGCTGATGGCGGAACCCCGTCTGATGGATTTTCGGCTCACGTCCTCGATGACCTCGATCACCTTTTCCGCGTCGGGGCTTGAGTGCGCGAACTCGATACCCGCGTAGAGGTCTTCTGTATTTTCCCTCACGATGACAAGGTCAATGTCTTTGTAGTGAGACCTCACGCCCTCATAGCTCTTGCAGGGTCTCAGGCAGGCGTAGAGGTCGAGCGCCTTTCTCAATTCGACGTTCACGCTCCTGAATCCGCCTCCCACAGGCGTCGTGATGGGTCCTTTCAGCGCGCATCTATTCTTCTTGATTGACTCGAGCAGATGGGTGGGGAGCGGGGTGTTGTATTTCTCTATGCTGGACTCGCCCGCGTCCTGGATATCCCAGTCGAACGCGATGCCGGTCGCTTCAAGGCAGCGCCTCGCCGCGTCGGCGAGTTCGGGTCCCGTCCCGTCCCCGGGGATGAGGGTAACCCTATGAGACGCTTTCAATTCGAAATCCCCCGTATTTTTTAAAATGCCCGACTACCCCTCCGTCTTCCAGGAAGGTCCTCATAAGCTTCGGGGTGGGTTTGATGTCGAGTATGAGTCCGTTGCTCTTATCCTTCAGCTTGCTCGTGCCGAGATCGATCTCGAGCTCATCGCCGTCGTCGATATGCTGCGTCTGGGTCTCCACGAGGAGGAGCCCTATGTTGAACGCGTTCCTGTAAAATATCCTCGCGAAGCTCTTCGCCACCACCGCCTCGATCCCCGCCGCCTTGAGCGCCTGCGGCGCCTGTTCGCGCGAAGAGCCGCACCCGAAGTTTTCACCCGCGATGAGAAAGTCTCCTTTTTTCACTCGAGACGCGAACGTGGGGTCTACATCCTCAAAGATGTGCCCCGCGAGCTCCCGCGGGTTTTGGATCTTGAACTTGTATCTCCCCGATATGACGTAATCGGTATTGATATTGTCCTGTATCTTCAGGAGACGCCTCGCGAAATGTTTAGGCATGGCTCACAACCTCTTCTTGTAGTGCCGCGGGTCTCGGATTGCGCCGGCGATGGCGGACGCCGTCACCGTCGCGGGGCTCGCAAGATAGATGAAGGCGTTCGGGTTCCCCATCCTGCCCTTGAAGTTCCTGTTCGCCGTCGAGATCGCGACTTCTCCGTCAGCGGGCACACCGTTATGCGTCCCTACGCACGGGCCGCACCCCGGCCCCACCACCGCGCATCCTGACTCCGCGAGGACCTCTATGAACCCTTTTTTGACAGCCTCGAGATAAATCTCCTTTGATGCGGGTGCGACGATGAATTTGACATCGGGGTGGACCCTGTGCCCCTTGAGGATCCTGCAGGCGATCTCTATGTCCTCGAGACGCCCGTTCGTACACGTCCCGAGGTACGCCTCGTCTATCCTCAGGCCCTCCACCTCTTCCACCGGCGACACAGTGTCTACCGTGTGCGGTTTTGCAACCTGGGGAGAGAGGTTCGAGATATCGTGCTCTTTGATGGAGCTGTACCGCGCATCGATGTCGGCGGCGACGGTCCTCGGCTCTCTCTTCGAAGGCCTCTTCGCGAGCCACTTCAGCACTTTATCGTCAGCGTCCATGAGACCGCATTTTGCGCCCATCTCGACCGCCATATTCGCAATGGTAAAGCGTGCGTCGACGCTCAAATCCGAGATCGCATCGCCGGCGAATTCGACCGACTTATAGGTCGCACCGTTCGCCGTGACTTTCTTGATGATGTGGAGGATGATGTCCTTCGAGTAGACCCCTTTCGGCAGCGTCCCCTTCACGATGATCTTCATCGTTTCCGGCACCCTGAACCAGTTCTTGCCGCTCGCGAGCGCGATGGCGAGGTCCGTTGAGCCGACGCCGGTGGAGAATACGTTGATCGCGCCGTAGGTACACGTGTGCGAGTCCGCCCCGAGGACCAGGTCCCCGCACGTCACGTGCCCGTTCTGCGGTATGAGCTGATGGCAGACGCCGCAGCCTGCATCGTACAGACCGACGCCCATCTCCCTCGCGAAACAGCGCATCTTCTTGTGGATCTCCGAGACGCCTATCTCCGGGCTCGGTGCACTGTGGTCGATCACCATGCAGAACTTTGACGCGTCGAAGACCGCTTTCACGCCGAGCTTCCTGAAGCTGTCGATGATGATGGAGCTCGTCCCGTCCTGGCCAAAGCAGTAATCGACGTTACACACGACGATGTCGCCTGCCTTTACGTCTCTGGCGGCATGTGAGCCGAGTATCTTTTCTGCGATCGTCTTGCCCATGTCACGCCTTCCTCTCACGCACCCACCGGTCGATCCTATCGAGGCCCTCGGCGATCCTCTCCATGCTCGTGGCGAAGCTGAGCCGTAGAAATGAATCTGCGCCGAACCCAGAACCCGGCACCACCGCGACGTGCACGCCATCGAGCAGCGCGTTCGCAAGCCCCGCGGAATCTATCCCGAGCCCGGATATATCGCAGAACACATAGAAGGCGCCGTCCGGTTTTACGCACGATAAGCCTTTGATGCGCCTGATCCTTTCGACCATGGAGGTGCGCCTCTTTTCGAATTCGGCACGCATCGTCTCGACGCACGACTGGTCGGACTCAAGCGCACAGAGCGCGGCCTTTTGGCTCACGGAAGTCGGGTTTGAGGTGGTATGGCTCTGGAAGCTGGAGATCGATTCCATGATCGCATCCGGTCCCGCTGCATATCCGATCCTCCAGCCGGTCATCGAGTAGCTTTTCGAAACCCCGTTCACGACGATCGTCCTCTCGCAGACATCCTTCCCGAGCGACGCGATCGATATATGCCGCGCGCCGTCATAGATGAGCTTCTCGTAGATCTCGTCGCTCACGACATAGAAACCGTGCCGTACCGCGTGCTCTGCGATGAATCGAAGCTCTTCGCTGCGGTAGACGCACCCGGTAGGGTTGGAGGGGCTGTTGAGGATGAACGCCTTCGTCCTTTTCGTAAGCTTTTTCTTCAGGAGCGGTTCGGTGACTTTGAAATTGGTTTCGGGGGAAGTCTCGAGGTATACGGGCACTCCGCCCTGCGCCTTCACCATCTCGGGATAGCTTACCCAATACGGCGCCGGGATGATAACTTCGTCGCCTTCATTGACGAGGGCTGCGAAAATATTGTAGAGGGAGTGCTTCGCGCCGCACGATACGACGATCTGGGAGGCCCGATACTCCACACCGTTGTCCGCTTTGAACTTTCGTGCAATGGCCTCTCTCAGCTCCGGCATACCGCTCGACGGGGTGTACTTCGTGAATCCTTCCTCTATGGCACGTATCGCGGCCTTTTTGATGTGCTCCGGCGTATCGAAATCAGGCTCTCCTGCGCCGAAGTTCACCACGTCGATGCCGCTCTTCGCCATCTTCTTTGCCTTGGCGGTGATGTCAAGGGTCACTGACGAAGTTATTTTCGCGATATTTTTCGATAAGGACAACATTTTTTATCTCTTTTATGTATGGGATATGTATGGGATTAGATAATATCATAATCATGCCCATATGACAAGCAGAAAAATCCCTTACAGTATGGATTATTTTGGGGAAATTATGCGGTAGAACACGAGGTGTTCATAAAAGAATGGAGGTAATTTCGAAAAGGGCTCGCGTAAGACACGCTCGAGGATGGCAAGGGGCCCGCTCCCGCTATGTGTCGGTACCCCTCTTTCTGAAGCGTCCCCGCAACTGCTTGAGGAAGCCGCCCTTCTTCTCCTCGAACCTCTTCCCTTCTGTCTTTGCCTTCTCTCTCGCTCTCTCCTCTTCGAGGGTCGGCTTCGACTTGGGAACGGCCTTCGGCTTTGGCCCCTCGCGATGCTTGGGTTCTCCCTTGGGCCTCGCAGGCCCTTCCTTAACCTTCCCGGAGGGCTGCACGGCCGTGGCCTCGGTCTCAGGCGCTGCCTTCTCTTTCTCTGGAGGAGCGGCCTTTTTCTTCTTGGGCGCCTTCTCAACGATCTTCTTCTCGGTGAGCTCAACAATGGCCATCGATGCGCCATCACCCCTTCTGAAACCGGTAGGGATAATGCGGGTGAAGCCGCTCGTCCGGTCTTTGAAGAGAGGCGCTACATCCTTAAAGAGCCTCTCTACGACATCCCTATTCGTCAAAATAGAGAATGCCCTCCTTCGGGCCTCGAGGTCGTTGCGCCTCCCGAAGGAGATGAGCTTCTCGGCGAGCCTTCTCGCTTCCTTCGCCTTCCGCAGCGTGGTCGTGATCCTCTGGTACTTCAAAAGTGCCGTGGCGAGGAGCCTCACCGTGGCCTTCCTGTGACTCATCTTCCTGCCTAATGAACCGCGTCGTTTCCGGTGTCTCATTTCGCTTCTTCTTTCGCCTCCTTGCCCTTTTCCTCAGGGAGCTTCATCCCCAGGGAGAGCCCCATGTCGGCGAGTATCTTGTTTATCTCTGCGAGCGACTTCTTGCCGAAGTTCCTGTACTTGAGCATGTCCATTTCGGTCTTCTTCACCAGATCCCCGATCGCCTTTATCTTCGCCTCCCTAAGACAGTTTGAACTCCTCACCGAGAGCTCGAGCTCTGAGATGGGGATCTTGAGTTTCTCCCGCAAGAGCCTTACCTCTTCCGTTTCCTTAACCTCTTCCTCTTCTTCCGGCAGCTTTCCGAAACCCACGAAGATGTCGAGGTGCCGCTGGAGTATGTTCGATGCGTAGAGAAGCGCCTCCTTCGGATCAATGGCGCCATTAGTCCATATCTCGAGGATGAGCTTGTCATAATCGGTCATCTGGCCGACCCTCGTATTCTCGACCTGGAAATTGACCATCTTTACGGGCGTGAAGATCGAGTCGATGGGGATAACACCGAGAGGCTGCCCCTCCTGCTTATTTCGATCGGCCGGGACATAGCCCCTCCCCCGCGCAACCTCCATTTCCATCGAAAACTTCACGTTCTTGGTGAGCGTCGCGATGTGGAGGTCGGGGTTGAGGACCTCAACCGTCTCGTCCGTTTTTATATCACCCGCGGCGATCTTTCCCTTCTTCTCTATAGTAAGATACATGGGCTTCGGCGTCTTGAAGTGTGATCGCAGGACCAACTTCTTCAGATTGAGGATAATCTCCGTGACATCCTCTACGACGCCCTCGATGGCCGAAAACTCGTGCTGTACGCCCTGGTGGATCCTGATCGACTTCACTGCCGTCCCCTCGATTGAGGATATGAGAACCCTCCGCAACGAATTGCCTATCGTGCTGCCGTAACCTCTCTCAAAAGGCTCGGCGATGAACTTCCCATAGGTCTTCGTATACGAGGCCTCATCGCACGCAACCTTCTTCGGCATCTCAAAATTTCGCATTGATACGCCCATCCGAATATCCTCCGTAGTGTGGAGCCCCACAGTCTTCCGTCCGGGGGCGCGTCCGCCATATGGCGAACAGTCCCGTACCGTCCCATCTCCGGAGGGACGTTACGGGATATACGAACGTTATTTAGAGTAGAGCTCTACTATCAGCTGTTCCTGTATCGGGAACCCGACGTCTTCCTTCGTTGGCATCGCGACAACCTTGGCCTTGAGATGTTCGCGGTCGAGCTCAAGCCACTTCGGTATAGCCCTGTCCTTCAATGATTCGTTGAGCTCCTTGAGCGCCTTCGCCATATTTTCATTCCCCCTCACCTCTACCACCTCTCCGGGGCGCACGAGGTATGAGGGGATGTTCACCCGCTTCGAGTTCACGTACACGGCACCGTGCTGGACAAGCTGCCGCGCCGCGTTGCGCGAAGAAGCGTAACACATCCGGAATGCGACGTTGTCGAGCCTCCTCTCCAAAAGCTGCAGGAGCGTGAGGCCCGTGACGCCTTTCGCCCGTTCTGCTATCCTGAAGAAATGCCTGAACTGCTTCTCAAGCATGCCGTATATCCTCTTCACCTTCTGCTTCTCGCGGAGCTGCACGCCGTAGTTCGACACCTTCTTCCGGATCTTGCCATGTTGTCCCGGCGCCAAGCCCTGCCTTCGCGTAAAGGGGCATTTCTCCGTGGAACATTTCGCGCCCTTCAAAAACAACTTTGCCCCCTCTGCACGACACAGCCTACACGAGGGCCCTCTGTACCTGCCCATCTATACTCTCCTTCTTTTCTCCGGCCTGCATCCGTTGTGAGGAATCGGCGTTACATCCTTTATCGCCTTTACCGTAAGACCTGCGGCCTGAATCGACCGGATCGCAGACTCCCTGCCGGCCCCAGGTCCTTTGACACACACCTCGACATCCTTCATTCCCCGCTCGACCGCCTTCTTGGCAGCCCCCTCTGCAGCCATCCCCGCAGCGAACGGCGTCGACTTTTTGGATCCCTTGAAACCAACGCTCCCCGTCGACGCCCACGCGATCGTGTTACCTTCCCTATCGGTAATCGTCACGATGGTATTGTTGAACGATGCGAGGATGTGGGCAATCCCGCTCGCGACCGCCTTCACTACCCTTTTGCCTTTTTTTGCCTTTTTTGTCTTCTCAGCCACGTGTCACCCTATTCCTTCCGCCTTGCACACCCTGTCGTGCCGCGCTCCGTTATTTCTTCGGCGCTTCCCCTGCCGGAGCTGCCCTCACCGCGCCCCTCGTCGCCTTGGCTCTCACGACACCCACCGTCTTCCTCGGACCCTTTCTCGTCCTCGCGTTCGTCCTCGTCCTCTGTCCTCTCACCGGAAGTCCTCGACGGTGCCTCATGCCACGGTAACTTCCAATATCAATAAGCCTTTTGATGTTGGCAGATATCTCGCGCCTGAGATCGCCCTCTACCTTGAACTCCTTCTGTATCACGCCCGTAAGCTTGGCGATATCTTCTTCGGTGAGGTCTTTTGCCCTTTTGTCCGGCGATATCTGCGCGGTCGCCAATACCTTCCGAGCGAGGGCCGGCCCTATCCCATAGATATACCTGAGCGCTATATCTATCCGTTTCTCTTTCGGAACGTCAACACCGACAATACGCGGCACCACAACCTCCTTACGTTTGCGAAGCACATATGAGCCCGCACCCGAACCTCACACACCCCGTAGCGGGAACGCGCGAGAGGATGGGGCCCGGCTTTTTTCACCCCTGTCGCTGCTTGTGCTTAGGATTGGAGCAAATGATCCTCAATATGCCCTTTCTCTTCACCACTTTACATTTTGCACAGATCTTTCGTACGCTCGATCTTACCTTCATCGCCCTCCCCTATTTCGCCCTGCGAACGATCCTTCCCCGTGTAAGGTCATAGGGCGAGAGCTCCATGGTCACCGTATCCCCGGGGAGGATCTTAATGAAGTTCATCCGCATCTTTCCGGAAACGTGGGCCAAGACCTTGTGCCCGTTCTTGAGTTCCACCCTGAACATCGCATTTGGCAAGGTCTCCACCACCTTGCCTTCGACAACGATCGGTTCTTCCTTTTGGCTCATCCCGCCCTTTCTCAAGCACTCGTGGCTATTGTGCGTCGAAAAGAGTCTCTTTGTCCCGCCATTTCGCACATTTTTCCGAAAGGGCGAGACTCATCTCGTCAATATCTCCGGCTCGCCTTCCCCCACTGCGACGGTCTCCTCGAAATGCGCCGAGAGCGACCCGTCCTTCGTGACGGCAGTCCACCCGTCTTCCATGATGCGGACTTCATAACCTCCCGCATTTACCATCGGCTCTATCGCGAGGACCATACCGGGTTCCAGCCTCACACCTCTATGGGGCTGGCCGAAATTCGGCACCTCCGGCTCTTCGTGCATCTTTGAGCCGATGCCGTGTCCGACGAACGACCTCACGACGCTGAAACCCGCCTGCTCCGCGTACACCTGGATGCCGTTCGAGATATCGGACAGCCTGTTTCCCTGCCCTACAGTGACCTCAGGAGAAGTTTTGTCAAACC
>CAYHAE010000001.1:0-133763 GCA_964354545.1 uncultured Planctomycetia bacterium | reverse complement strand
TAATCCATCTCGCAGGATATGCCGGAACTTCGCAGCGCATTCGCCACCACGAAGCCTTTTTTATGGGCCTCTTCTCCTATCGTCGCGATGTAGACCGATACGGGAGGGGTCCTCCCCGCAGGTACAGCGGCGGTCTCCTGCTTTGCGGCTGCCATGAACATCCGTTCCATCCCGAGCGCAAAACCGACCGCGCCGAGCGAGGGGCCGCCCAGGTCGTTTATGAGGTTATCATACCTCCCGCCGGCACCCAACGCGTCCTGCGCGCCGAGGCCGGGATGAGAGACCTCAAAGACCGTGCTCGTATAATAGTCGAGCCCTCGTACGATATAAGGGTCGATCGTGTAATCTTTCTTCGCGGAGTCCAGATACGTCCGTACCTTCTCAAAATGGTCCACGCACTTCTCGCACAGAAAGTGGACCGATTTCAGCGCGCCTCTCACGACCTCTCTGCACGTCTCCTTTTTGCAGTCGAGCACCCTGAGCGCGTTCACGCTGAGCCTTTTCTTGCAGTCATCGCAGAGGAGGGCCTTCTTGCCGGAAAAGAGCTCCCGCAGCATCTTGGAGAGGCGTGCCTTATCATCCCTGCAGCCGAGGTTATTGAGCCGTATCTTGTAACCCTTGATCAAGCACGCATCCAGGATCGCCGTCAATAATACCACGGCCTCCGCATCGATGGCCGGGTCAAGGGAGCCTATCGCCTCCGCGCCTATCTGATGGAACTGCCTCATCCGCCCTGCCTGCGGCCGCTCCGCCCTGAACATGGGACCGATGTAGTACAGCTTCTGGAACGGTTCCGTCTTGTGGAGGCTCGCCTCGAGGTATGCCCGCACGATGGGCGCAGTCCCTTCAGGCCTGAGCGCGATGTCGCGCTCACCCCTGTCCTGGAACGAGAACATCTCTTTCGAGACGATGTCGGTCTCGTCTCCGATGGACTTGACAAAGAGCGCCTTCTCTTCAAGGATCGGCGTCCTTATCTCATGGTATCCGAAGAGGCGGAATACGTCTTTAGCGTCCTCTTCCAGGATCTGCCACGCTTCAGCATCGCGCGGCAGAAAATCCCGCATCCCTCTCAGCGCCTTGAGCATGCCTATCTTACCTTCCTCTTCATGAGCAGGCCCGGCTTGAAGACGACCACGCGCCTCGAGGGCACCTCGACCGTGGTCCCCGTCTTCGGGTTCCTGCCGATCCTCGGCTTCCGAACCTTGACCTTGAATACCCCGAAGTTCCTGAGCTCGAGAGTCTGATTTTTTGAGAGCGCGTCGACCATGTGGTCGAGCATCCGCTGGACCACCTTCTTTACATCGATCTGCTTCAGGTCGGTCTCTTCAGCAATACTGTTCACTATCTCCCGTTTCGTCATCTCTTCCTCCTTCTGCACTTTACGTTTTAAGTTGAAACTGTTGAAAAAGGCATTTTTAACGCGGATTCACGCGAATCAAACGCAGATATACGCAAATTTCTCGAGTGGAGCCCCCCCGGCCTAAAGGCCGAGGCTCCCTCCCGACGCAAAATCCTATTCCGCAACTTCCCATCCCCTGGCTTGAAAGCCGGGGATTTTGCGGAGGGTTAAATCCGCGAAAATTCGCGTTCGATCTGCGGCAATCCGCGTTGAAAATTGGGTTTTGCAACGGCCTCAAGTTTCAGTTTTGCGCCTGCCTGCCGGCAGGCAGGCTTTTCGCCCGCCATTGAATCTTCGGCGGGCGTCCGCTGACGATTTAGCAGCGGACGCTTTCACGCCTGTGGCGGATCCGCCTTCGGCGGAACGCTTTGCGTTTTCAGCTCCCCGATCCTTTCGAACATCCTCTTCACCCACACGCCGATCGTACTGAAATGCTCGAGCCGTTTTTTCCTGTTCTTGAGCCGCTCGAGTATGCTGTTCAAAAAAATGTAGGAATCGCGCCAGTCATCATCGATCCTGCGCGACTTCTTCTCGGACATGCACGAGATACCGTCGAGACCGAGTATCTCGTGTACGGGATCGGTGAGCCTGCTGTACGGCATGTACTTGAATTCCATCTTGTCTTTTAACGCCGCGTATCTCTTCGACACGAGCTCCTTCGTCTCAAAAAAGATCGACTCGTCCTCTTTGGTGAGCAAACTCTTGGAGCAGATCGTCATGTAGAGCTGGCGGAATTTGAGCCAGGAATCCATGAAGCCGCTTAGGTCTTTGATATTCTCTTCTGTCTTCTTGTCTATCATAACTTTATGATTTCCAGAGAGTTATAGTAGCACAGCGGGGGAAGAATTGTCAACCCCTTTGACGTGCTCCAGCCTAAAGGCTGGAGTAGCCTAAGGGGTGACACTTAAGAGCGACCCCGCAGGTGCGGGGTCGCCGAATGGGTCAAGGGAATGTGCGGGAGAGAGGTTCCTACTGAGATCGTTGAAAAAGATATTTTCAACGCGTGTGACATGGTTTTCAACAGTCTCTTACAGGCTACACCTTGAAACTCACCACGTCCTTTCCGAAAAGCTTCTCTATATCCTTCACGAGACCCTCGTGAGGCTCCACGAGCATGTTCTTCGCGATCGCGATCTTCACGCGTTCGCCTTCGGGGGTCGCAAAATTCAGCATGACGGGCACGCTGCCCGGGTAACGTATCAATATCTCTTTGAGGTTCTGCAGCACGGATTTCTCGAGTCCCGTCGTCACCAGCGATATCAGGATCGCTTTCGTGTATTTGCTCTTGACGGAATCGAGCGGCGTCATATCGTCCGCCACTATTTTGGGCTCCTCCTCCCTCAGGTTCACCCGGCCTTTCACGAACACGATCGTATCCGGCTTGGCGAGGTTGCCGCACTTCGAAAACGTTGACGGGAAGACAAGGACCTCGACCGTCCCGCTCAAGTCCTCGAGCCCCACGATCGCCATCTTCTCCTGGGTCCTCCTCGTCACCGTGAACCGCGCCTTATTGATTATCCCCCCGATCAATATCTCATCGCCGTCGCGCAGGTTGCCGAGGTTCGTCACCTTGCACGTGGAGTAGATCTCCAGGATCTTTTCGTATCTCGCGAGCGGATGCTTCGTGATGTAGAAACCGAGCATCTCCTTTTCGTACGCGAGGAGCTGGTTCTCGGGCCATTCGGGGATATCCGGGATATCCTGAAAGCTCTTCTTGAAGCTGTCCTCGTCTTCGAACGTATCGAAGAAAGAGAGCTGGCCGTTCGACCTGTCCTTCTGCACCCCGTTGGCGACTTCGAGCGCCTTATCGACCATCGCGGAGGCCTGGGAGCGGCGCATCGCCAGGGAATCGAGAGCGCCGCACTTTATGAGGCTCTCGATCACCTTTCTGTTGACGAGCCGCGGGTCGACGCGCTCGGTAAAGTCAAAGAGCGATTTGAACCTCCCCATCTTCTGCCGCATCGAGATGATGGAGTCTATCGCGCCCTGGCCCACGTTCTTGACCGCCGCGAGCCCGAAGCGTATCGAATCGCCGATGACCGTGAAGTTCGCGTAGCTCTCATTGATGTCGGGAGGAAGTATCTTGATGCCCATCCTGAGCGCCTCGTTGATGTAGACGGCGACCTTATCGAGGTTGTCCTTTTCACTCGTGAGCAGGGCCGCCATGAACTCGACCGGGTAGTTCGCCTTCAGGTATGCGGTCCTGTAGCTGATGAGCGCGTATGCGGCGCTGTGGCTCTTGTTGAAGCCGTAACCCGCGAAATACTCTATCTGATTGAATATCTTGTCCGCGGCCTTGACGTCGATGCTGTTCCTGGCCGCCCCGTCTATGAAATGGAGCTTTGCCTCCGCCATTATCTCGGGCGTCTTCTTCGCCATCGCGCGCCGCAAGTTGTCCGCTTGCGCGAGGCTGAAACCCGCGAGGACGCTCGCGATCCTCATCACCTGCTCCTGATATACGATGACGCCGTAGGTATCGTGCAGGATCGGTTCCAACAGCTTGTGGTCATACCGTATCTGTACCTCGCCGTGCTTGCGCTTGATGAAATCGTCGAGCATCCCGCTCCCTATGGGGCCCGGCCTGAAGAGGGCGATGAGGGCGATGATATCTTCAAAACGCTCCGGCTTCGACTTCTTCAAGAGGTCTCTCATGCCGGAACTCTCAAGCTGGAAGATCCCTACGGCCTCCGCGTTCGAGAGCAACCGGTACGCGTTCGCGTCGTCCATCGGGATCGATCTTATGTCGATATCGACGCCCTTCGTCCGCTTTATTATCTTGAGCGCCTCGTTGATGACGGTGAGCGTCCTTAGGCCCAGGAAATCCATCTTGAGCAAGCCTATCTTCTCAAGCGACAGCATAGGATAACCGGTGGTGATCTGGCCGTCCTGGGTCTTATAGAGCGGCGCGTAATTGACAAGCGGCTTCTGGCTTATCACGACCCCGGCGGCGTGCGTGGAGGCATGCCGCGTGAGGCCCTCGAGCACCATCGAGGTATCGATGAGCTGCGTGATCCTCGGGTCCGTCTTGTAGAGGCCCTTGAGCTCGGGCTCCTGCTCAAGCGCCTCCTTGAGCGTGATCCCCAAGTCGTTCGGGACAAGCTTTGCGATCCTGTCGACCTCGCCGTACGCCATCCCCATCGCCCGTCCCGTGTCGCGGATGACCGCCTTGGCGAGCATCGTGCCGAACGTGATGATCTGGGCGACGTTCTCCTTCGAATACTTATTGACGACGTAGTCGATGACCTCCCCCCTCCGCTCGAAGCAGAAGTCGATGTCGATGTCCGGCAGAGAGACCCTCTCGGGGTTGAGGAACCTCTCGAAGAGGAGGTCGTACTTCATCGGGTCTATATCGGTGATGCCGAGGGAATAGCTCACGACGCTCCCCGCAGCGCTCCCCCTCCCTGGCCCCACGGGGATACCCTTCTCTTTCGCGTAACGCACGAAGTCCCACGCGATCAGGAAGTAGCTCGTATAGCCGCTCGACTCTATCGTCTTCAATTCATGCTCGAGCCTGTCCGAAATGGTCTTATCGAGGTTGGGGTAACGTTGCCGTATCCCCGTGTTGGCGAGCTCTCTCAAAAAGGCCTCCTGTGTCTTGCCGTCGGGGGCCCGGTAGTCCGGGAGGTGATGCGCGGTAAAGTCCAGCTCAAGATTGCATCTCTCGGCGATCGCGAGGGTGTTCGAGAGGGCCTTCGGAGCCGTCGTGCCGAACGTCCTCACCATCTCCGCCTTCGACTTAAAATAGAACTCATCCGTCGGGAACTTCATCCTGTTGGGATCGTCCAACGTGGTCTGGGTCTGGATGCAGAGGAGCGCCTCGTGGGCCCGCGCATGCTCCTTGAGGAGGTAGTGGACGTCGTTCGTCGCCACGAGCTCTATGCCGAGGTCGCCCGACAACTTGATGAGCTCGGTATTGACCTTGTCCTGTTCTTCGATAAGGTTGTCCTGGATCTCCAGGAAAAAATTGTCCCTGCCGAATATGTGCCTGTATTCGTCGGCGACCCTCCGCGCCTGCTCCATCTGGTTCGTCTTTATGTAGTGCGGGATCTCGCCCTGGAGGCAGCTGGAGAGCGCGATGAGCCCGTCGTTGTGCTTGGCGAGCACTTCCTTGTCAACCCGCGGCCGGTAGTAAAACCCTTCGAGGAAGCCGATCGTCACGAGCTTCATGAGGTTCCCATAACCCACCTCGTCCTTCGCGAGAAGGATAAGATGGAATGACGCCTCCTGAATTCCGTGGGATGATTTTTCGAATCTGCTTCCGGGGGCGACGTAGATCTCGCACCCGATGATGGGCTTGATGCCGTGCTTTAAGGCGAGATCGTAGAATTCAATGGCGCCGTACATGTTGCCGTGGTCCGTGATGGCACACGCAGGCATCTTGAGTTCCTTCGCCTTTTCAACGAGTTTCTCCAGGAGACATGCGCCGTCGAGGAGGCTGTACTGGGTGTGGACGTGCAAGTGGACGAAATCGGAGTGAGTCATTGAGTGTGGCAGCTATAGTAACGTAAGGCGTTCCGCCGAAGGCGGAACACTTTACGCTTATTTCACTTCCCCATTCCTACCCGCTGGGCGACCTGGAAGACCTTTCCCTCGGTCTGGATCGAGGGGGCGATGATGATCTCGACCTTGTGCATCTCCTTGAGGTTCTTTGCGCCCACATTGCCCATCGAGGTCATGAGCGCGCCCATGAGGTTCTGAGAGCCGTCGTCTAATGTGGCCGGACCGTAGAGTATCTCCTCGAGCGTTCCCGTCGTGCCGACCTTGATCCTCGTCCCGCGCGGCAGGTTCGAGTGCGGCGTTGCCATGCCCCAGTGGTAGCCCCTGCCCGGCGCCTCTTTCGCGCGGGCAAAGGCCGAGCCGACCATCACCGCATCGGCCCCGCACGCGAAGGCCTTGCATATATCGCCTCCGGTCGACATGCCGCCGTCCGTGATGATCGGGACATACTTCCTGTTCTTTTTGAAATAGGTGTCTCGCGCAGCCGCGCAGTCAATCGTCGCGGTGACCTGGGGCACGCCTATACCAAGGACGCCCCTTGTCGTGCACGCAGCGCCCGGGCCTATGCCGACCAGAATGGCGCTCGGCCCCGCATCCATAAGTTCCAGGGCAACCTCATACGTCACACAGTTCCCTATCACCACCGGGATCTTCATCTTCCGCGTGAACTTATAGAAGTCCAACGCCTTATATTCTTTAGCGATGTGTTTCACAGTGGTGACGGTCGATTGTACGACGAAGATGTCCGCGCCGGCTTCCTGGGCGATCGCGCCGAACTTCTCTGCCCTCTGCGGGATCGCGCTCACCGCCGCAGGCACTCCGCCGTCTTTGATCTCTTTTACCCTCTTCGCAACGAGTTTTTCCTTGATCGGTTCGACGTAGATGTCCTGGACGAGCCTCGTTGCCTCCTCCTGGCTCGCATGGGCGATCTTATCGAGGACCTCGCCGGGCTCTTCGTACCGGGTCTGCACGCCCTCGAGGTTCAATACCGCAACGCCTCCCAACTTCCCCATCGCGATGGCGAACTTCACATCGACGACACCGTCCATCGCCGCCGCCATTATGGGGACCTTATAACGCTTCCCGTTTATCTCCCACGAAGTGTCTACCTCATTAGGATTGATAGTGACTTTCCCCGGCACGAGCGCGATCTCATCGAAACCGTAACACCGCCTCGCCATCTTATCGACACCAATGTAAAATTGCGCCATGCTATGCCTCCGTTTTGAATTATCTTACTTAAAGGCAATGCCTTTGTCAATAGATATTACCGCGTGCGCCATGCGCGCGGGATTACCATGCCCCCATGTGAATGTAGACGTTAACGCTCGTATACCATACATCTTGATTTTTTAGATGAAATATGATACTATTTTGCTACTTATCATCATAAGGACACCAACGATGAAGCAGAGATACAATCCGCAGGAGATAGAGAAGAAGTGGCGCGGGGCCTGGGAGAAGGCCGGTTCCCATAAGACCGACATTCGCTCCCCTAAGCAGAAATACTATTGCCTCGATATGTTCCCCTATCCTTCCGGATCGGGTCTCCACGTCGGCCATTGGCGCGGGTACGTGATCTCGGACGTGTGGGCCAGGTATAAGAAGATCGGAGGGCATGAAGTCCTCCATCCCATGGGGTGGGATTCGTTCGGCCTCCCTGCCGAGAACGACGCCATCAAAAAGGGCATCCACCCGCGCATGAATACCTCGCAGAATATCGCGAACATGAAGAGGCAGCTCTACGAAATAGGATCGATGTACGACTGGGATAGGGAGATCAACACGAGCTCCCCCGGCTATTACCGGTGGACGCAGTGGATATTCCTCCAGATGTACAAGAAGGGCCTCGCCTATCGGAAGACGGTGCCGATCAACTGGTGCCCCAACTGCAAGACGGGGCTTGCCAACGAGGAGGTCGCGGGAGGCAGGTGCGAAAGGTGCGAATCCGAGGTGACAAAAAAGGACATGATGCAGTGGATGCTCAAGATCACCGCGTATGCCGACAGGCTGCTCAATGACCTCGACAGGCTCGAGTGGCCCGCAAAGGTCAAGACCATGCAGGCGAACTGGATAGGCAGGAGCGAGGGCGCCGAGGTGCTCTTCGCAGTGGAGGGCCGGGACGGCGCGCGGCACGACCTGTCCATCTACACGACCCGGCCGGACACCCTCTTCGGCGCGACCTACGTGGTGCTCGCGCCCGAACATGAACTCGTGGAAAAGGTCACGAGACCCGAAAAGGCGCAGGAGGTCACCCGATACATCGAACGCTCACGCAGGGAAACGGAGATAGAGAGGACGTCCGCCACGAGGGAGAAGACAGGCGTCTTCACCGGTGCGTACGCGATAAATCCGGTCGATTCGGAGAGGATACCCGTCTGGGTCGCCGATTACGTGCTCGTCCATTACGGAACGGGGGCGATCATGTGCGTGCCCGCTCACGACGAGAGGGATTTCGAATTTGCGAAGAAGTTCAACCTCCCCATACGTGAGGTGATCCGCGGCGAAACGACCTCAAAAGACCCTTCGGGCAAGCTCCTCCGGGCATACGTCGAACCCGGCAAGATGGTAGACTCAGGCCGGTTCAACGGGATGGACTCCGAGCTTGCGAAAATGGAGATCGTCGCCTGGCTTAAGCTGGAGCACAAAGCGCGGTACGCGGTGAAATACAAACTGCGGGATTGGATATTCTCGAGACAGCGGTATTGGGGAGAGCCGATACCCATCGTCTATTGCGACAAGTGCCGCGAAGTCCCGCTCAGCGAGAAGGACCTGCCCCTCCTCCTCCCCGATGTCGAACGCTACCAGCCGAGCGGGACCGGGAAGTCACCCCTTGCGACGATAGAGGGATTTTACCGTACGACGTGCCCGAAATGCGGAGGACCTGCGACGCGCGAGACCGATACGATGCCTCAGTGGGCGGGCTCATCGTGGTACTTCCTGAGATACCCGAACGCGGCACTCGAGACCGCTGCGTTCGATAAAAATACCGTAAACCGCTGGCTCCCGGTCGACTGTTACGTCGGAGGGGTCGAACACGCGATACTGCACCTCCTCTATGCGCGGTTCTTCACGAAGGTCCTCTACGACCTCGGGTACCTCTCGTTCGACGAGCCGTTCGCGCGGCTCTTCAACCAGGGCATGATCCTAAAAGAGAGTACAAAGACGGGAAAGCTCGAGAAGATGTCCAAATCGAAAGGCAATGTCGTCAATCCCGACGATCTCGTGGCCGCCTACGGCTCTGACACCGTGAGGATGTATGAGCTCTTCGTGGGCCCTCCGGAGGTAGATTCGGAGTGGAGCGACCGCGGCATCGAAGGGGTCTTTAAATTCCTGAGGAGGGCATGGGACTGGGTGCTCGGGACGCGCGAGGCGAAAGACGTTCCGGACCGGGACAACGCGGAGGTCGCCCGAGAGATCAACCTCCTCATCTACAAGGTGACAGACCGCCTTGAGGGTTTCAAATTCAATACCGCGGTGAGCGCGTTCATGGAATTCTTGAACGCGGTGACGGGCCCTGAGAGGGAACGTAAGGATGTGTCGAAGGGTACGGTTGAGAGTTTCATCACGCTCCTCGCTCCGTTCGCTCCCCACATCGCAGAAGAGCTCTGGCAGGCCACAGGCCATACCCGGAGCGTCTTCGAGGCAAAGTGGCCGGCCTGCGATAAGGGCCTCATACGCACCGATACGATGGAGATTCCCGTCCAGGTCAACGGCAAGCTCAGGGGGACCCTCACGATCGAGCGAGACGCGCCGGAAGAAGAGATATTCGCGAAGGCCCTTGAATTGGATGGCGTCAAGAGGCACGTCGAAGGAAAGACGATCAGGAAGAAACTCTACGTAAAGGAGAAGATAGTCGCGCTCGCAGCGGATTGAGGGCGGCGCTGGAGAAGATAGAAAAGAAGGGGCGATCGTTGATCGCCCCTTCTTGTTTTGACTGCACGTCTGATCCCTCGCCCCATTCGTTCACCGCATGAGGCTCGGATTTCTTCTAGCTCCGAACTCTAAGCGCGGCTCGGATTTCTTCGAAATCCGAGCTCGCAGAGTTCGGAGTATCAATTCGCCTCGCGTAAGGCTGAGGCGAATTGATTAATACATCCCTCCTCCGGGAGGCATACCGCCTGGCATCTGCGGCATCTTATCCTCTTCCGGAATGTCCGTCACTACCGTCTCCGTAGTGATCATGAGCGCGGCGATGCTCGATGCGTTCTGGAGCGCGGTCCGGGTCACCTTTGTGGGATCTATCACGCCTGCCTGTATCATGTCCGAATACTTGTCTTTCTCGGCATCATACCCCACATTGGACTTCTCCTCCTTCACCCTGTTGACCACCACAGAGCCTTCCTGCCCCGCATTGTTCGCGATCTGCCGTATCGGCTCTTCGAGGGCGCGCTTGATGATATTCGCGCCGATCTGCTCATCGCCGGAAAGCTTCATGTCGCCCAGGGCCGGGATGCACCTCAGGAGCGCCACGCCGCCGCCGGGCACGATGCCCTCTTCAACGGCAGCCCTCGTCGCGTGCAGGGCGTCTTCGACCCTCGCCTTCTTCTCCTTCATCTCCGTCTCTGTCGCGGCGCCCACGTTGATGACCGCCACTCCTCCGGAAAGCTTCGCGAGCCTCTCCTGGAGCTTCTCCTTGTCATAGTCAGAATCGGTATCCTCGACCTGTTTCCTTATCTGGCCGATCCTGGCCTGGATGTCGGCCGTCTTTCCGGCCCCCTCGACGATGGTGGTGTTGTCCTTGTCGATCTTGACCCTTTTCGCCCGACCGAGATCTTCGATCTTCACGTTCTCGAGCTTAATGCCGAGGTCCTCGGTGATCGCCTTTCCCCCGGTGAGGATCGCGATGTCCTCTAACATCGCCTTCCTCCTGTCCCCGTAGCCGGGCGCCTTCACCGCGGCGCACTGCAGCGTACCCCTGATCTTATTCACCACGAGCGTGGCGAGCACCTCTCCCTCGGTCTCCTCTGAGATGATAAGGAGGGGCTTGCCCAGCTTTGCGACCTTCTCCAAGAGAGGCAGGACATCCTTCATGCTCGATATCTTCTTCTCGTGGATAAGTATGAACGGGGTCTCGAGGACGCACTCCATCCTCTCGGCATCGGTCACGAAATAGGGAGAGAGATAACCCTGATCGAACTCCATCCCTTCCACGACCTCGAGTTCGGTCTTCGACGCCTTACCCTCTTCCACCGTGATGACGCCATCCTTGCCCACTTTCGACATCGCCTCGGCGATGAGGTCCCCGATCTCGCGGTCATTGTTCGCCGCGATGGACGCAACCTGGGACACCTCTTTTTTATCCTTGACATTGATGGGCTTCGAGAGCTTCTTGAGCTCCTCGATGACCCTCTCCACCGCCTTCTCAATGCCCCTCTTGAGCGCCATGGGATTCGCGCCCGCCGTGACGTTCTTGATGCCCTCTCTGAAGATGACCTCCGCCAGCAAGGTCGCGGTGGTCGTGCCGTCTCCCGCGGTATCGCTCGTCTTTGAGGCCACTTCCTTCACGAGCTCGGCCCCCATGTTCTCGTAGGGGTCCTTCAGCTCTATCTCCTTTGCCACTGTCACACCATCTTTCGTGATGGTCGGCGCGCCGAACTTCTTTTCGAGCACGACGTTCCTGCCCTTGGGGCCCAGCGTGACACACACCGCCCTCGAGAGCTGCTCGACGCCGTTCAATATCTTCTTGCGCGCCTCTTCGCTGTAGAGTAATTGTTTAGCCACTTTACATCATCCTCCTTTTTCGCTGTTCATTCACTCCGTTATTTCACTATCGCGAGAATATCCTCTTCCCTCAGGATGAGGTATTCGTTGCCGTCGACGTTAACCTCGGTGCCTGTATACTTCCCGAACAGGACCTTGTCGCCTGCCTTCACCTCAGGCGCTATCACCTTGCCTTCGTCAGAAACCTTTCCTTTTCCCACGCTTACTACTTCGGCCTCTTGCGGCTTCTCCTTCGCCGTATCC
Organism: uncultured Planctomycetia bacterium; assembly: GCA_964354545.1. Lineage (GTDB taxonomy): Bacteria > Omnitrophota > Gorgyraeia > 2-01-FULL-45-10 > JAHFGN01 > CAYHAE01. The sequence continues at coordinate 121,900 of CAYHAE010000001.1, read as the reverse complement.
GGAAGGACTATCCCTCCCTTCGTCACCTCTTTGGCCTCGAGAACCTTTACCATGATCCTGTCTGCCAGCGGATGAATTTTCATGCTTTCCTTACCCCCTTTCTCATTTTTTCGGTATGTGATCGAACCTTCAAATTAGCACTCCTCTCCTGTGAGTGCCAGGATAATGATATTATACGCATTCGCACTTTTTGTCAAGAAAAATATTTCGCGGGTGAGCACAGGAGAAGGTGGTGAGATAATACGCGGATTATCGCAGATCCCGCGCACATCGGAACATTCACAGCTTGATCACAGATACCCGAGGTGAGGTATGGGGATGCGGGCATAGGATATATCGTGCCGCAATGCGCTTCGAGATCTAGTTCACAATCCCGTCGCAGAGATTGCTTCCCCCGCACCATACGGTGCGGGGTCGCAATGACGGTATTTTGGAAAGCGACAATCTTATAGCAGAAAATACTATGCCTGGCCGCGGTTTTGCGGTGACCACCCCGCAGCCGGGCGCGCCTGTGGAGCCCCCTCGGCCTAAAGGCCGATGCTCCCTCCCCGAAGCACCTGCCGGCAGGCAGGTGCGGAGGGGATCAAAATGTGTACGTGACCCCCGCGATGAAGTTTGTGCCGGGGGCCGGATAGTGGCTCTGGACGGTCCCGAGGGCGTTCGTCACTCCGTACGCATCGTACTTCTCGTTAAAGATGTTGTAGATCGCGCCGTAGATAGAGAGCCCGTATTTATTGTACGACAGCTTGACATCGTGGGTCATGTACGACTTGAGCCGCGGGACGACGTTCCTCTGGTCGCTCGTGAACCTCATCGGGCTCACGTAGGATGCCGAATAGATGATGTTCACGCAGTCCATAAAGGTATAGTCGATGGATCCCGTGATCTTGTGCCGCGGCACCATGGGGACCTCGTTCCCCGCAAAGCTCGAACCGACGAAGAAGGCCTTTTCATAGGTATAATTGACCGAGGCGTCAAAGCCGTGAAAGAGGTACGCATGCGTCTCGAGTTCGAGGCCGTGGCGGATGGTCCTGTCGTAGATAGAGTTGGCGAGGGTGACAGGATTGAAGTAGAGCTCGTGCCGCAGGTCCATCAGGAAATAGGAAGCCTTGACGCCCAGATATTTCGAGGAGTTCTCCCTGATACCCACCTCGAAATTGTTGCCCGTCTGCGGCTTAAGGTCGAGATTGAGCCCGCCGCCGGCCAGTCCCCAGAACGACCAGAGCGCGCTATACCACTCGTCGACCGCGGGAAACCTGAACGACCTGGAATAGTTCGCGTAGACCGACGACTTCTCGTTATACCTGAAATTCAACCCCGCCTCATATGCCTGCTCGAAGGGCGTCTTCCTATTCTTGCCCCTCATCACTGCCTGCTGGTCGAACCTGTACATGGCCCACTCTGCCCTGTACCCGGCGTGCGCGCCCAGCGCCTGCGTCACGTCGAGCGAGTCAGCCGCATAGACCCCGACGCTGTCCTTCGTGATGACGATCATGTCCTTTCCGATGCCCGGGTCGCCGCTCAATATCTCGTCTTTATCCGCATAATAGTCGACGCCCGTGATGAGCCTGTTGTGCATCCCGAAGACATCGGCGGTAAAGGCGACCTTTGGGGTAATGCCGAATGTCTTGATGTGGCTGGTCACCTCGGTAGTCCCCCACGTAGAATAGAAGACCGAGCTGACCCTTCTCCCCCTCCCGAGGAAATCGGACGAGACGCGGACCTCGCCGAGGTCCGTGTCGGCCGTGAGCTCGGGGCCTGCCATGAGATAAAAATCGTCCGTCTTCGACCTGTCGTTCGGGTAGACGCTCCCCCTGCGGCCGAACGCGTTCAAGTTCGCGGTGGTGAGGGCGCCCGGCATCCCGTACCAATCCTTATGGTAGCCGCCGTAGAGCGCGAGCCGCGCGTAGGGCGCCGGCTTTACCGTTATCGTGCCGTTCAGATCGATCGTCTCGAGATGGTTATTCACCCTGTATCCATCCGTAGAAGACTGCGATGCGCTGCAGTAATAGTCCAGGAAATCCGTGCCTCCCTGGATGAAGGTCTTGTATGCGTCGTAATTGTAGGAGCCGAGACGATACGTGAAACCCGCCTCCGGCTTCTTGCCCGCGCCGCTCTTCGTGATGATGTTGACCACTCCGCCTGTCGCATTGTCGCCGTAGAGCACCGTCTGCGGTCCCCTCACGATCTCGATCCTCTCTATAGAATCGACGTCGATCTGGGTCCAGTCCGTGCCGGACATATCGATCTGGGTCGTCCTCCTCCCATCGACAAGCACGAGCACGTTCGAAAGGGAAGGTTCTCCGAAGCCCCTTATGTCGACCTGGGCGGTCTTCCCGTTCCCGACGTAATCCCTCACGAGTATGCCCGCCTCCTTCTTCAGGAGCTCCGGAACGCTCCTCGGCATATAGCGGGCGATCTCCTCTTCATCGATGACCGTCACGCTCTTGGCTGCGCGGAGCGACGGTTCGCTGTACCGAGAGGCCGTCACCACGATCGGATCGAGCCGGTACGAAGGGCTCATGAACGCCCTGAAAGGCGAGGCGAGCATATCGATCGCCCTCCCGAGGCCCGATTCGCCCTTCTCTTCTTCGCAATGTACGGCAGCTGAAAAAAATAGGAACGCAATGAAAATCAACGCACCTTTTCTCACATCTTCCTCCGTTGTAATAAACAAAAAAGCCCTGCTGATACTGCAGCAGGGCCCATTCCCTGATTTATAGAATCCCTTATATGCGATGCTCTCCCGGCATCATGTTATATATAGGCAGGTCTTCTGACTATCCCTCCTTTTTAGCTGCCTTCCCGTCATAAAAGATACCGGACAGTGGCCTGTGTGCTAAAAGGTTTCCTCTTCCTCTATTAAGGGTAAGAGGGAGGGACTACAGCGGCGGGACCGTCTCCGTTTAAGTATGGAGTTCCCTATTAAGCCTTGCGGCGCCTATATAGTTGTGAAAGAACTGATCTTATTATAGGAATGCGCGCGGGAAATGTCAAGGATATTGTCGTGCATATGTAATATTGTCATCGTTGTATTACAGCCTTTTAAATCCGAAATCCGAATGTTCAAATGTTCAAAACAATCGGTTCGGTCATTTGAATTTTGGTAATTCGAAATTGTTTCGAGTTTCGGATTTCGTGTTTCGGATTTGGCAGGGCTTAAACAATGTTATGTATCATTTCAAATTGTACAATTTGTTTCGTACATAAAAATATATGCTCACTCCTTTCTCCAGAGATCTGCAGAAAGATGTGAGCATACGTCGTTACTCTACTATAGCGCGTACGGCCTATTCCGCAAAGAGATCCGTATCGAACCCTCGGGGAATGAAGCTGGTCTGGTTATATGAGCTCAGCCAGTGCTTTCCCGATAGGATGTTCCGCCTCATCATGAGCTGGGCCTGAGTGATCTTCTCTGACTCGATACTCGTCATGCTCTGCGTAGAACTTTTCTTGCCGCCCTTGCCTCCGCTTGCGGTAACAAAGAGGCTGGACCCCGACTTTATCACCCTGTCCGTGGAGCTGTCTTCGGGATAATAAACTGTAAAACGGTCGTAGTCGGGATATAATGTGCCGTTGTCCTGACGTCCGGAGAGGAGCCAGAACCCGAGGCCGTCGACGCCGGCGCTCGATGCGGTACTGTAAATGTTCTTATAGAGCGAGTCCCGCGTCCTCATCTGAGTGCTCGCGTCGGACGCGCTCCTGTCGACCATCTTCCCGAATTCTCCGATATAGACGGGCTTATTCAACGCGTTCGTTGCGTCATTCGCCCTGTCCTGTATCCACTGAAGGGCCTGAGCGCTTGTCAATCCATAATAATCCGGGAACAGGTGAAACGTCGCGATGTCTATGTTGGGGGATGACTGGCTCCGGATGAAATCGACCCCGGTATCGGTATATCCGTACCAGCCCTCGACCCCCGTCGAGAGGAGGTGGTTCGGGTCGACCGACTTTATGTAGGCGGCCATCTCGTCGATCCAGGGATCGAGGACCAGGCCCGCCGTGTCGGTGTATGCCCTCGGCTCGTTGGCGAGGTCCCACGCCAAAACGGTGGGATCGTTCTTATACGCAATGCCCGTATACGTATTGACCCTGTTGAGGAAATAGCTCACGTAGTTCCTATACCATCCCTTTATCGTCTCATTGGTGAAGAAAAGGTCATGTTCGCTCGTCGACGGCGCCCTGCCGAGATACCAGTTCACATACTGGTCGATTCCGCCGAAGTCGTTCCAGTTGTTCACGAACGGGATTATGACCCTCATATTCGACAGAGACGCCTTGTAGAGGATGTAGTCCATCTTCAGGAACCCGGATTCGTCATATATTCCCGGCGATGGCTGAAATGAAACTCCTTCCTTGTACATGCCGTCACAGAAACCCCACGTCCTGATGACGCTCAGGCCCAGGGATGCCGCGTCCTGGAAGACATCATCGATCATTAACTTCGATTTATAGAAAAGATAGTACTGATTCGCGAGAGAAAATTTGTAGGTCTGCCCGTTGACGGAGAGCCCGGTTCCGTTCGCCTTTACAAAGTATGATTGGGTTTGAGCCGCATTCTCGATCGCCTGCATCATCGAGATCATCTCTTCTTTTGAGGACTGCGCGTCCGAGAGATAGTCGGCGGTACTTCCGCTCGGCTGGTCGTCCTCGAAATCCGGTATAATGGGATCCTGAGCGCCGCAGATCCCGGCCTGGAAAAGGATGAATGTCGCAACTACGAAAATGATTTTTTGTCTCATGGTATCCTCCATAAATTGTGTCAGTTGTCTCAAAAATTGGTAACCATATAGTATACGCACACGAATAGCGTATTGTCAAATAACTATTTTAATTCTTAACATTTTAAGGCTAAAGGCTAGTGTGATCAGGGTTACATTTTTGTTCTTGCATTACGCATACTTTTGTGGTATATTTATACTTACTATGATAGAAAAGCGGCGATATCCTAGGTACAATAAGGGCTTAAGCGTCCGATATTCCATGACCGGGATCGGGCGCATCGAGTCGTGCTCGCTCACAAAGAATATCTCGAGGAGCGGCATGAGGCTGCAAGTTTCACGCCTTGTAAAAAAGGGCGACACCCTCAGTCTGGCGATCTCTTCTCCCGAGAAAAAGGATCCGGCCATCGAGGCGATGGGCAGGATCGTGTGGACGAGAGAGAGCGGAGACTTTGAGCTCGATGCGGGATTGGAATTTACCAAGATAGACCCACACGATGCAGGCAGGCTTGTGGCAGTTATTTAAATGCGACCACTATGTTAATGTCGATTGTTGGTCGCATTTACCCTGAGCGAAGTCGAAGGGTAATCCTTCGCTAGGCTCAGGATAAATTAAACCACCGGTACAGTAATATGTGTTGTGGGTTTAATTTAGTTGCCCCTCCCTGAAATAGAACTTTCCCTCTCCTCGCGCGTCAGGTCAAATCCAGGGAATCACTCACCCGCTGCCCCACTCATTTCTTCCGAAGAGGCTCGAGAGCTTCGAGCAGTTCGGAGTCGACTTTAAACCCGAGCGAGAGCGCCTTATCGCAGTAGCGGATCGCACGGTCGTACTGCTTTTCGTGGTAATACACCCCCGCCAGATTCCGATACGCCTTTCCGAACCTCGGATTGATCTCTATCGCCTTCTCGAATGACGCTATCGCCTCGGGAACGTCTCCGCTGTCGTAGTACCCGATGCCGAGATTATTGTATGCATCGGCATAATGCGGGTTGAGCTCCACCGCCTTCCTGTATAGCGCCATGACCACATCGGCCTTTCCGCTCCCGTAATATGCGTTCCCGAGGTTATAATATGCCGCGGCATTGCGGGGATCGAGCTCGATCGCTTTTTTCAGCAGGGCGACGCCTTCTTCCTTCCTTCCGTTTCGATAATACTCATAGCCTAGGTTGTTGTAAGCCGCCGCGCTCTCCGGGGCATACTTTAACGTCCTCTCATACAGCGCGATCGGCTCTCTCCAGTAAGCGTTCTGCCGGATCGTCCCATAGGAGTAGAAGGTCGCAAGGCCCGCCGCGAGAAGTGCGGCGCCTATTCGCGCGTTCTCGATCCGGCCGGGTACGGCCACGCCTTTCGCCACGATGAGGAAGAATCCTATCGATGGGAGGTACAGCCAATGTTCGGCCATGTATGCATTGATGGGGTAGAGGTTGGAGACGGGGAGGAGTCCGACTATAAACCACAAGAGCGAAAAGGATATCACCCGATCGCGCCTGCGCATATACGCACCGAGCAGGATCAGCGCTATCAGCGCCATGCCGATAATCGATCTGATGTCAGTGAGGCGGAAGACCTTCTCGCCGTAATCCATGTGGAGGTGGAACGGCAGGAACAGAAGCCTCACGTAATTAGTGACCGCGACAAAAAATCCCGGCATCCTCTGTGCGAGGGTCGTAGGGCACGAGGCGTGGAGGAGGAATGACCGAAGCGCCGTCACGCGCACGATGAGATAGGCAAGGGCGATGGCGAGAAGGGCGAGAAACGTCCGGGCCTTCAGGCGCTCTCTGAACGCGTAGTGGTACACGAGCACGAGCGCGGGAAGGATCAGGGTATTCTCCCGCGAGAGGAGCGCGCATATATAGGACGCTGTCATTAAAAGGAAGAGCGCCGTATTCTCCGAACGGAGCTGCTTTACGTACAAGACGAATGCGGCGAGCATGAAGACGAGCCCCAGCGAATCTGCGCGGCCCGATATATAGGTAACGGCTTCGGTATGTACGGGATGGACCACGAAGAGCAGGGCCGCGAGGGCCGAAAGCGCGCGATCGCCGAAAAGGACGTCCGCGAGCCACCAGACGCATAGCGCGCACAGGATGTGCAGGAGCATGTTGGTGAGATGGTATCCCGCGGGATTCAGTCCCCACAGGGAGTAATCCATCATATAAGTAAGCATCTGGAGCGGGCGGTAGAAGCTGGACTTCATTGCGATGCCCGCCCCCAGATCTTTTGTGAATATCTTCGGCAGGTTCGACCAGCCCCTGATGCAGGTATTGTTCGTCACGAGCGCCGCGTCATCCCAGACAAACGAGCCGCCAAGCGAATTGCCATAGCAAGCGGCGCCCGCGACAATGATGAGCGCGATGGATGCGGATATCTGTACGAGGGAGCGCCTGTCGGCATGCTCCGTCCTTCGCCCCTTTTCGACCGGTTCCATTCTCTCCCCCCGCCCTCAGTGGAGCCCCCTGGCTTGAAAGCCAGGGTCCCATTTCATTTTTTGTAATCTCGCTCGCTGTCTTATAGCCCCTTTTCTTTAGGCTCCCTCCCCGAGCAGAAACGCATTCATCCCCGGGTTAAAACCCGGGGATTTCTGCGAGGGGATTAAAGCGTTGACTTTTGCCTCTCTTGCCCTCTCTCCTGTTCTGCGCTATGTTCTATAGTATACCCTCCGGCACAATAAATTAAAACAAAAACGTGCCGGAGCGCCTGCCGTGCCTGCAGGCAGGGCAGGCAGGAACGGATCCGGCCGGAGCCGTGGGGGGCGGATAAATGGCGCGCCGTTCAGTTCCGCATCGCGTCGGAGAGATAGTTCCCTGTGAGGTCGTCTATCGCCTGGGTGAGCTCGCGGAGCCGCAGTTCCTTTTCGAACCTCGCCTTGAGGTCCTTCGGCGGCATTGCGAGCAGTTCAAACTGGACCCTCTTGCGCTCAAAATATACCCTGCGCAGGTCGTCGAGGATATCGTTCCTCAACTGGACCGTGAGCCGTGAACGCACATCTATCGCGGTCTGGTCATCGCTCCAGATGAGGTCGCCGAGCTCCCAGGAGATCGACGCGCTGAAATTCCTGGATTCGTCGTCAGGGCCTATCACGATATAGTCCTTCGTCGCGCTCGTGTAGATCTCCGAATTCGTTGCGTGAGACATGCCCGTGCCGAACGATATCTTGGGAATGAGCGCCCTCACTCTCGCCCCGGTGCGCCAGGCCCGTATCTTCTCAGGGCCTGCCTCCGCGTGCCGGATCGCGGCCTGCTGCAGTTCCCGGTAGGCGGGTTCGTTGCCTATTCCCACAAATACCTCTTTGAGACGGCCCTCGACCTCGGTGCGCCTTTCGATGAGCACGCTCGCGGCCTCTGCTCTAAAGAGCCCCTTGTCGGTGGCTGCCCACAGGAGATCCTCTCTGGAAGATTCGAAACTGATCCTATTCACGTTCGCGCGGGGCACACCCTCTAATGGCGACCACCTCTGGCTTTCATTCAGGTACTCATAGGCGCCTTTCGACGTGGCGGCGAATATCTTCTGCGCCTTCTTCGAAACAAGGATGCAGTTAATGCGCCCCTGGAGACCCGTGTCCGGCATCGTCTTCCAGGACTCTTGAACGATAGTCGAATAATATACCACGGTATCGAGCGCAACGTATACCGAAACTCCGTCCGTTGCGATAGACCGCACCTCCCGGCTCGGGGCAGCCTCTTCTTCGCTCGCCCGGTCCTCTCCGCTGTCCCTATCCCCTTCTTCCTGTGTGCCGCTCCTCACCAGGAGCCGCTCCCAGCGAACTCCTTCATCGCCCGTGCGGAAAAGACCGCATTCTCCGCCTGCAAAAAGGTATGTGCCGCAGACTGCGACAGACCGCGTTATCTTATTCCGCACTATCGATGAGATATCGGCCCAATGTCCTCCGCGGTCCTTCGACAGGAAAACTCCCTTCCGGGTCCCGATCGCAACATGGCCCGGTGCGGAAGCCGAAACGGCGATACACAGGACGTCGCTCTTTTCCGGGACGATCGTCTTGAAGACGTTCTTCCAATGCGCGCCGGCATCGCCCGATTTGAAGAGGCCCCGGGTCGTCCCGACGTACACCTCGCGGTCCCCTGAGGCCGCAATGCAGTTTATCTCATTCGATCCGCTCGGCAGTGAGAATATCGAATCCCACCTCTCCCGGCTTGCATCGGATCGGTAGAGGTCTGCCTGCGTCGAAAGATAACACCTGTCCTCGAGGACCTGGATATCGCTCACGGCCTTGTCGCGGAAAAAGCCGCTCTTGTCGGCCCATGGCCTCTCGGCAGACTGAGCAAAAAGGCAGGGCGCGCAGCTCACACGCACGCTCCATAAAACTAAAGTCAAAAAAAATATCCTCTTCATAAAACCTCCCATCGTTCGGTCAGCTCTCGTCTTCCGTTCGATGGTCAGCTTTAAGGAGAGGATCTCCTCCAACTACGGTATTACAACAGGGATATATTCTACCGCTCTTCCGCGCAAAGTCAAGTCTTTTCGCCTGCCGTGCGCGGAGCCATTTTCCTGTTGCGTTCAGGCGGCCGTCGTAGTATCTTATACGCAGTGATGGATGAGCATGCATCTGCAGTACGGAAAAAGCGGAGGGAGTTGTGAAAAAGGAATGTGCGCGACAGGGCGGCCCGGCGGGCCTGGCGAGCGCAGGCTCGGACTTTATCCCGCTCCTTGTGGTGTGCCTTGTGGCCGCGACAATGCTCCTCATCCCGCTCAAAGTGATCGGATACGGGTTCCTTCCCATCGATGATGCGCTGCGGCATGCGGCGAAGGCCGTATCGGGAAAGAGCTGGAACGAGATCCTCGTGCTCCGTCCGGGTATTACAATGGACAGCCACCCCGGATGGCATATCCTATTGAGCCTCGTCCATCGCTGCGCAGGGGTGCAGGCCGACGGCCTGGTGACCTTTTCCGTCATCTTCCTCTTCCTCGTCTTCTGCGTCGTGCCTATGTTCTTTTTGCGCCGCATCGAGGCGTGGCCCCTCGCGCTGCTCGCGATCTCCGTAATGAAACCCGGCTTCCCCATGCGCCTCTTAAAGGGCAGGCCCTACATCCTCACCATGGCCGTGACGCTCGTGCTCTGCTTTTTGTGGCCGCGCCTCCGCAATAAACGTCCGTCCCTCGTCGCCATGATGTCCCTCGCGATCTTGATAGCGGCCTCGACCTGGATCCATGGCAGCTGGCACCTGTTTGCATTGCCCGTGATATGCTTCCTCATCGCGCGGGAATGGCGGGCCGGTATACATGTAGGGGTCTGCGTGGCTTTGGGCGTGCTCGCGGGCTCATCTCTCACAGGGCACCCGTATCTATTCCTCCGCGATACTCTTCTGCACACGCTGCGCAGTTTCAGCAGCCATCAGCTCCAGCGCACGCTCGTGAGCGAGTTCCAGCCTTTCTTCGGCGATGCCGTGGTCGTGATCGCGGTCTTCCTCATGGTGGCGTGGCGCCGCATCCGGGGCGCCTGGGACCCGAAGAGGATCGATAACCCTGTCTTTATCCTCGCGGCATCGGGGTGGGTACTGGGTTTCGTTGCTGAACGTTTCTGGGTCGACTGGGGGATGGTTGCGCTCGCGGTGTGGATGGGGCAGGAATTGCAGGAGGCCGTCGAGCGCACTGTGGACCTTATATCCTGGCGCCGGCTTTTTCTCGCAGCGGCCGTCTCCGGGACGCTGTTCATCGCGACCACGTGCGATTACTCAAGCCGCTGGACCGCAAACCTCTCTACCGAATACCTTTCTCAGGATGATCCGGATCAGGCGCAGTGGCTTCCCGGCCCGGGCGGGATCATCTACAGCAACGACATGAGCGTATTTTACCAGACGTTCTTCAAAAATCCCCATGCGCCCTGGCGCTACATCCTCGGTTTTGAGCCGACGATGATGCCTCTCGAAGACCTCGCCATCTACAGGAAGATCCAGTGGAATTTCGGCGCAGATAAGTCATTTGAGCCGTGGGTGAAGAAGATGGCGCCCGCTGACCGGCTCATCATACGGGGCGCTGAAACAGCGCCTCCTGCGGTCGCGGAGCTCGAGTGGCACTATGCGGCGACAGGGACCTGGATCGGACGACTGCCGGAACACCCGGCCAAGGCGCCTCCCGCCGGATAGACGCCTCCCTCACGGCGCATACTTATTCAGTGTCGCAATGAGCTTCGCCGCTTCTTTGGTCGGTTTTACTCTCCCGTTGAATATTCCTTCGGTGGTGATACCTTCGCCGTAGAGCGCCCTGTCGTCATCCTTGTTCGCCGCGACGATAGCGCCCTGGAGCGCGACGCCGGCAAAGAGGCCCTTGCTCCTCGAATACGAGAGTATGTTCGATTTCAACAGCACGTCCGTCGCCACCTCCGCCTTCCTTCCCATGGGCCCTGCCGCAACGGCCGCATCGCCTCCAAGCGTCACCTTATCCTGGAGGAGGCCGTCGATCCCCCTCTTCGACGTTACGACAAAGACAAGGTCAGTCGCCTGGCCTCCGATCTGGAAGCCGAAGCTCGCGCCGCCGATCGTAAAAAATGCGGGGGCTCCCCACTTCCTCGTATTCGGGTCGCGCGCGACGACGATACCCTGGCCGAACCGTCCCCCGAATACGAAGCCGCCGCTTATCGTCGAGGGAAAGATCCCTATCGCCTCACACTGCGCGAGGAGGTCTTCGGGGATACCCTCTTCGGGCATCATCATTATCTCGTCCAACACATACGCGCACTCGTTCATCCGGCTCTCAAGCGCGTCGTTCGTCGTTGCCAGCCCGGCGCCTGCCATGCCAAAAAACAAAGAAACGCACACTGCCGCCCCCACGAAAAACTTTCCCATCTTCACTGCCCTCCTTTTTTAATGTATCCCTGTCCCGCCGCCCTTCACAGGGCCCTCTATCGTTCCGTCGTCCGCGCCGGCTCTGCCTCCCGGCGGCTCGCCGATACGTCACGCCCCAGTACGCGCGAGATCTCCTTTCTGAACGCGGCGTTGTTCACGACGGCGCGGGCCGCGATCCTGTTCGCCGCAGGGGTAAAGTGGCCGTCGAGGTCGAAGAAGAGCCCCGTATCCCTGTTCGCCAAAAAATCCGGCAGGAGATTGATGCACGGAAGTCCGCTCCTCCTCGCGTAGTCTTCCAGGATGTCAAAGGCATAATGATCATCGTACACCCTCCCTTCCTCAAACCCCCAGTACGTCCGGCCCTTTCCCCACTGCCGGGGGCCGACGTGGATGCCGTAAGGGTAGATGACGAGGAGCATCGGCGAGCCCTGTGCGGCGAAGACGCCCTTCAGGAGATCCAGGTACTTTTCGCTCCGGGTGAAATGATCTTTTATCAAAGGCAGCCTGTCCCTCCCCCGTATCATGAGGTATCCGTCGAATTCTATCGGATTGACGCCGCTCCTCTCCCTGTCCACGATGAGGGCCTTCGCGTGCTTCCCCTCCATCTTCGCCTTGAGGTAGGTCCCGAGGCCGAGTATCCGTATCTTCTCGACGAGCCGTATCACCTTGTTGTGGATATACGAACAGAGCCGGCTCTTCATCCGCGCGGCCTTCCACCAATCGAACTTTCCGTCGGTGAATGCGGGGTCGCACCGCGCGATCCGGCCTGACTTATCGTACACGAGGCTCCTCTCCCCGCGCCAATCATCGGCGAGGTCCGAGAAGTCATAAAAGTACGCGGCGATATCCGGGTGAAAGTCCGCATACTCTCCCCGCGCCTTCACGTAGTGCAGGAGCGGTGAATAGTTCCCGAAGCCGGCGTTGATCACCTCCGCGCGTATCCCTTCGTCGTTGAGATACCGTTCGATCAAAGAGGGTATCGTTTCGTCCTCTTCCGCCCCCACCCCGAAGGTGAAGGAATCGCCCATCACCAGTATCCTCACGGTCCCCTCTTTCTTCTCCCTCGAGATGTCTTTGCCGCGGAAGCCGTAATTGTTGATCCTCACGGCGACGTTATATTCGCCGCCTTTCGACGCGATGAGCCGGAAACGGCTGTTCGGCTTGAAGGAAAAGCAGTATTTCCTATTGATGTCGCCCATGCAATTCTTGAGGCCCCTGTTCTTGTCGAAGAGGCCATAGACCCTCAGGGCCGCCTCGGCGATGAGGGCCGCCGCGGCCGCGGCAAGGAATACCGTAGCGATCGGAAAGATGATCTTTTTCATTGCGGGCCCTGTTATCCTGCTTTCCCTTTAGCCTGCGCTCCGTCCCCCTGCGAGGCGCGTTCCCCCGCCCTCGCGCCATACGCAACGCGTATCGCGCCACGCGTAGTGTGACGCGGAACGGTACCATAATAACATTAAAGATATTTAAAGACAAATGATTATTGCGCAGGCTCGGACGTGTAAGGGGTACATCGTGCACTTAAGAAATATTTTTGCCTTTTTTGCATGCGCATGATATCATATATACGAGCACCGGGAGGCGCGGGCCCATAACAAAAGAAGGAATGGTGAAATGATAGTGATATATATCGTGATCTTCATTGGATTGGCGCTGTGCGGCATGGGAATACTCTTTGCGCTCCAGAGCACTTCTGAGGAGAAGATCAAGAAACTCCTCGCAGAGGCTGAAGAGAACAAAAATCTCCTTGCCCAGAGGGATCAACAGCTGAAAGCGTCCGCGGATAAGCTTGCGGCGTCCGATAAGCTGAGGGTGCAGGCCGATGAGCGCGCGGGAAAAGTGGAAGATGAGGCCTCTGAGCTAAAAGACAGGGTCGAAAGGCTGGAGAAGCTCAACACGAATGAGGAGGGGAAGATAAAGGAGCTGGAGCGTGAACTCTCCGAGCTTCGCAAGAAAGCGGCGGCGCCGCGTCCTCCGGAGCCGTCACCGGAAGCAATGCCGTACCGCCCGCGGACCGAAGGACCGGAAAAACCCCCGGCCCCCCCGGCCCAGCCGCCGGGAACCGATGCAAGCGGTTATTCGAAGGAACCGTAAGGACATCCGTTACTTATCCGTCTTTTCTTCCTGGAATCTTCTCCAAAACTCGCCGCCATAATAGGTGAGCACCGTCTTCCCCGAGCCGTAATCGAGCTCGATCCTATTATCTGAATCAGACCCTCCCCACGTGTACTTCTTTGAGAAATCATCCCTGTGGTGCGGAACACTATTGTCTTCCAGGACATACTTCAGCACTTTATCCCCCGGGTAGGCGGTCTTCCATTCCAACGTTATGCGCGCAAGCATCTCCGTCTCCGGGGTGAACGCGAGGACCACCTTGCACTCACTGCCCGCGATCCTATCGTCATACGTAATGCGGTTCTTTTCAACGGCGACGTTCTTCTTATCCTTCACCTTTTCGTGGACCCTTCTTAAGAGCGAACCCCACTCATATTCTTCGAACCGGTACGCGAGCGCCTGCGTACTAAGGAATAAAAGGAGCAGCATAATAAGATATTTTTTCATACACCCTCCTTCGCATTTCTCTGGGACGTTTTCATTTTTAAGATCACGCCTGTCCCCTTTTACAGACTGTCCAAAAACGCCTTAATGCCTTCCCGGAATTGCTTCTCCGAATCGAGGAACGCGGTATTGTGGCCGCCCCTTATCTCGAGGAACTTTTTCGGCAGCCGCGCCGCGTAATACAATTTTCTGCCTAAATTATAGGGCACGATCTCGTCATCGACGCTGTGGATGATGAGCGTGGGGCATTTCACATCCTTTATCTTGGAAACGGAATCAAAGCGTGTTGAGAATATAAAATACGGAATGAACGGGTATGCGATCCCGGACATGTCTTTGATCGATGAAAAGGTTTCTTCAGTGATGAGGGCCCTAACAGGCACCTTGTGCGCAAGGTCGATCGCAACGGCGCCGCCGATAGATTCGCCGTAGAGGATGATCGTGTCCTTCGGGACCTTGCGCGCCGACACGAGATAATCGTAGGCGGCGCGTACGTCTTTATATAACCCTTTCTCGGACGGTCTTCCCTGGCTCTTCCCATACCCGCGATAATCGAAGATGAATATGTTAAGGCCAAGATCGCGCACGATCGAGATCTTCTCCAGCCGATGGCCGATATTCCCTGCGTTGCCGTGGCAGAAGACGGCCGTAAATCTCGCCTGGGGACTCGCGATGAACCAGCCGTTTAGCCGTATTCCGTCGGACGTCTTAAAATAGACGTCCTCGTAGGCCAACCCCGCCGATTGCGGGGTGAGCTCAAGGCCTTTCATCGGGAAATAGATGCTGCGGCTTTCGATATATCGCACGGCGACCAAGAAGAGGACCACATAAAAAACTACCAATAAAAACGATTTCACAAGATACGTTCTCCGCTATTGAGAAAAAAGGTGGTCGTGTTATCTGTGTTGTTAGAAATTATTATTACGGATATGTCTATGGATAGATTTATCAGGCGGGGTTCCGATACACGATGAGTCATCATCGTTTACGTCGTAACTTTGATCTCAGTCAGCCGATCGCTCTCGTCAAAGAATAAGTATACCTTGACCCCCTTGAAGAATGTGGAGGCCGCGGGCATATAGACCCATTTTTCTCTGTTACCCGCCTCACGGGTGACGATCACGGGCTCGCCGTACCCGTCACGTATCGAACCCTTGGGCTGTCCTTCCTTGATCTTGCCGCTCTCGATCGCCCTCTTCACCGCTTCGAAAGATTTCGTCTCCTGTTCTTGCTCCTTCGCGATCGCCTTCTGGCTCTCCCCGACTTCGATCAATGTGTCCAGCCCTTCCGCAAAGACGCAGGATGCTGCGAATAACATGACTATGACGAGGATGGTCTTTTTCATCGGCTTATCTTTAGTCTCTCTTCGTCACTATTATATCAATATACCCCATGCGGTGCAAGAGAATCATCGCGCGTGCTCATTGTGCTTCTTGCGCGAGAGAAAGCACGTCCGGGAGTCTTGACACTATCCTGAACGGCCTCGTCCGCTCGAGCTCTCTCCGGGAAGAGGACCCGCCTGTGACCGCGACCGTCCGTATCCCCGCGTTCCTTCCCGCGCGCATATCGATCACCATGTCCCCTACGTAGAGGGCGTCGGCCCTGTCTACCTTGAACCTCCGGAGCGCCTTGAGCAAGAGGCGCGGCTTCGGCTTGATGTCGCCTCTATTCTCCGCGCATACCACGAGGTCAAAATACTTCCTCAACCCCAGGTGCCGCAGAAGGAGAGAGCTGAACTTTACAGGCCTATTGCTCGCGATCGCCAGCCGGCACCCTCTTTTCTTGAGAGCCGCAAGGATCCTGAGCGCGTGCGGCTTGACCCTCGAGTAGCGGAGGAGGGACGGGCTATGGTGGGCGCGGTAGATCGCGAGCGCGTCTTTGGAATCTTTCGGGCGCACGAACCTCTTCAGGAAGTTCTTATCTCCCCACCCCACTGACCTCTTTACGGCCGTGAGGCCCACTGCAGGATATCCCAATTTCCGCAATGTAAAATTGAGGCTCTTCTGCACCGCCGTATACGCATCGACAAGCGTTCCGTCCAAGTCAAATATGATCAATTTCACCATAAGCCTCGCCATTATTCATGCCCACCGCGCAGGTGGCTAAGATCACAGGCCGGCGATGGTCTCATCCTTTGGGTACGTCACCGTAAACTCCACGGTAAGCTCTTTTGTCTCGCGCGGCCCGAGGGCGATCTTCCAGAGCATGACACCTTCCCTGCCGAGATGATCCTTCTCGGAGGGCGGGATGGAGAATTTCACGTCTTTCACGACGACCTTATCGGTGGAGGATACGGGGACCGAATCGATCAGGAGAAGCGTCGCCGGTTTGTCCTTCGCGTTCTCTGCCGTGATCTTAAAGACCATCGTGCGTATCACCGTCATCCGCTCGATCTTTCCGATGAAGGTCTCGTCCTTCTTATCCAGGACCTTTTCGCGCTTTACGGTGACCTGCCGATCTGCGCCGAGCGGGATGTCGAACGGTTCTCCCGGCTTCTTTTCGTCGAGCGTCACCTTGCCGACGAACCTTCCTCCAAAATAGATATTGAGCATGCCGCTGAGAAGCTCGCGGTCGCTCTGCGCCCTGCACACGAGGAAGACGAGCGAGCTTATCTGGGGTGCCGAAAAATGGAAATATTCGCCTTTTATATTCTTCGTGATGACGGGCAGGATCGAGTGCTCCTCCCTCGAGAGGATATCGAGGGCCTGGGGGAGGAGGTATTCGAACGAGAGCGGCGTTTCCGCGCGTCCGGCGACTGCATATGACGCCTCTTCTTTAACCGGATATTCTTCGGCTCCTCCTATGCCACCCGCCTCGGAATCCGCTGTCGCATAATCCGCCACCACTGCTTTGGCTTTATACATGGCCATCTCTCTCGAGCGGGACGGCGGCGGGGCCTTTGGTACGATGGAAATACCCCACATGCCCGGATCAGGAAGGCCGCCCCCCATAAGGGGCGCGACATTCGACAGGGTAAGCCGCACGTTCTTCCAATCCTCGCCCGTCGTCTGGCCGCACGAGGCGAACATGGTAAGCCCGATCGTGCCGAGGCCTTCCGGCACATCGGCCCTGTAGAGCGGTTCCCACCCCGCGTACGAGACGAGGTAGCTCGCGTCGATCCTGATCTCCTGCTCTTTCCTGGAATCGAATATTATCTCTATGACTTTCTTGGCCTTGTCGGCAGGGCCGCGGACTGCCTCGAGCTCATTCGCGACACGCTCGATCTCCTTGTCCATCTCCCGAAGCTGAATATCCAGACCGTCCTTTTCTTTGTAGACCTGCGTGAAGTTCGTTCCGAGGAACGTGAGCGTATTGGTCAGGTCCTCGGGCTTGGGGAAAGAGGTCTTCATCTCCTGGGGCACCTGCACCTGAGAGAACTTCACGATCCCGTCGAGGAACTCTTCTTTCTTCGCGGAGACGGTCCTTGCGCGCTCTAAGGCCTTGCGCGAATCCTTCAGCTCCTCGAGCTTCTTCTCGAGCTCCCTGATCGCCGGCTGAGGCATCTCGGTGAGGTACTTGTCCTTGAGCTGGACTCCCACGACCTCTCCGTCGCCGAAGACCGCCGCCGAGACCGAGTCCTTGTCGACGTTGAACGCCTGGACATCGAGAAGGACCTTCTGGGGCCCCTTGCCCACCTTGAGAGACGCCTCCCGGCTTACAAGGGCCTGATAGGGAAAGAGCGTCACTGCCTTGATGGTAGAGGAGACGCCCTCTTCTGTCTGACATACTGCGGTCTTCGAACAAAAGAACAATATTAAAATAGTGGCGGCCAATCGTTTCATGCGATCCCCCTTTTTTTGATATGCGCACTGGTCATCTGTGGCGCGTACACATTATACTCCGGGGGGAAAGAATTAGCAAGCGATGGGCATTCGGGGGTGGATCTGGGATGGAACGTGTAAACGTCCCGGAGGTTTCTGGGTCACGCTATAAAACGATAAGCTGCAAGGGGTGCTAATTCGGCTTTATGCCATACCTTGCCATTCTTTCTCTCAGATAGTTCTTTACCGTATTTGTAAAATATTTAACCATATGATTATACTTACCTGCGGGAGCAAGTACATAATCATTAATCCAGGTTAATTCCGTTTTCTCATTGGTTGCATCCTTCAATTTTTCATAGCACCGCTGCAATCCCGAGTGTATCATAGGCACTAAATCATCTTGTATCTCTTTTAATGTTAATATCTCTTTATATGAATTCATGGCATTCTTGTAATCACCTCTTGCTTCAGCCGTTAGAGCTTTCTGCTGAAGCTTTTCAGAGTCTGTTTCTGCGTTCCAATCCTTCACAACTGCTGTTCGTTCCTCAGGTGTCATAGCCTCGTATTTATCCTTGTTTACATCGTTCGTATCAATAGGATTTTCTGATGGTGGGACATAAGTATCTGGTGGAATTTCTCTGTATGCGATCTTGAGTAATAATAATGTTAGATTCTGTTGTGTCATATTGTATTTATTTGCTAACGATATAAACTTTTCCTGTACCATTTTCCTTCCTTCTGCTTCGAGGGGCTTGGTCTTCTCTAATTCTTTGATAAAACTATTATACTCATCAAAAACTTTTTGTTCAGTAGATGTTATAGGAACCTGCCCTTCTTTATAATATGAAGGTCCCACATATACAAGATTGCCAGCCTGAATAACCTGTGAGTGAGATTTGTCTTTTTCTACCTGCTCCGATACCGCCAAGGCCACTCCGTACCTTCCCTCTAACGCCTTAATAGCATTATTTACGGTATTATCATTCTGGTTATATGTTTGAGCCATTTTGAGGCACTTGTATGCTTTGTATATATCGTTCTTTAGCATATATTGAGCGGATAGATTCAGATATGCCGCCATATAGGTTGGATCAAGTTCAATAAAATTCTCATAAGACTGAATGGATAAATCCCTCTGATTGGTATTTTGATAAGCAAATGCCAGCCCCAGATGTGCCATAGCAAGTTTCGGGTTAAGTTCTAATGCTCTCTTGAACCACGGGATAGCCTTGTCATATCGCTTCGCATCATTCAAATCGGAGCCCTGTTTATAGGCGGCATTAGCGTCGCCTATAACCAAGTCTCGAACCGCCTCTCTCGTCTGGAGACGAGCTTCTTTAAGTATACTATCCCCATCGAAGTTGCTCTGCTCTTCTGATGTAAGTGCTCGCTCAAATAGCACTGCATTTGTCATCCACTCTTTCACAAAATTACCAGATTTGTCAAACCGTATTGCCTTCATCTTCACCTTATTCGTGTCTTTCTTATCGGTCGGTTCTTTGCTTATAATGTAATACCACGTTTCGCCTGTTCCATCACGAGACTCTTGGTCTGGCTTTCCATAAGTATTGCGATTTTGCCTCCATCTTGCATCCTTTTCTTCTTCCTCTTTCTTCTCCTTCAAGACCTGCTCCAATGATTTTGTTTTTATGTGAGGAATACCGCTCTCTGTTGTGCTGTAATTATCTTCAACTATTCCTTTGTCGTTAAACTGAATAAATATAACCGTCTTTTCATTAACCAAAAATGGCTGTGTCTTATTATCGCCGCTCTCAAAAAACCAGCATTCTTTACCATCTATCGTCTTAATGAGATATGGCTCCCCTAGCTTATCACTGACATACGATTTTGTAGTCTTGCCGGGGTCAATGCTTATTGTTTCACCCGGCTTTGCATTGCCTTTCTGCAGTGCATATACAGAATTTGCACATACCAGATATAAAATCAACAAGCAATGCAATATTTTTCTCATTTAAACTGCTCCTTGAATTTTGGGCGATCTATTACGATTAACAGCAAGACAAAATATGCTAAGTTATAGAAAGCCATAAGGAGAGAGGAGATATTGATAAATAGAAAGACAACGCTTAACACAAGGTAGGTGACCGTTACATTTTTTATGAATATTAGGTTGGCTTTCTTTAATAAGAATCTACCGATATAAATTAGTAAAAAACCTAATACTAACGGCGAATAATTAGTCCAGATTAAACTTAACGCCTGTGGGTTACCTCTTAGAAATCTGGCAACCACTTCTATTTGCCATCTAATACCCATAACAAGAAGAAGAAATATATAAATTGCGAGATTCACTATGGCTAGCAAGAAACCGAGCCATCCGAGAATTGTTATCCCAACAGACTTTTGCTTCTCCACTGCACCTCCTCTATAAAACAATGATCTTAGCCCCATCCCTATTTTTCATCTCAGGACCTGTGGGATAAAATTTAGGGACGCGTCTGGGATGGATTATGTAAGCGTCCCGGAGGCTATTACCTCAATTCGATTCTAGTCCTCCCATTTTTAAGCTCTGTTATTTTAACTCTTTCATAACCGATTACAGGTAAAAAACCATTCTTTGCCAATTCAAGAACATAATATTCCTGAGTTTTGTCAAGGCTTGGCAAAGACCTATCAATCTTAATCGCCATAGTAGGCATAATGCCTGCGGCAAAGGAAACAGGCTCACCTGCGTCAGCAAAATCAAATCCTGTGCATACAAGGCCGCGCAAATATCCGCTCTCATCCAGAACTGGCCCTCCACTCATTTGTGGATCAAATTTTGCATTACACTGGAAGCAAGGAAAATCTAAATGGCCTTCGTGCTTGGAACCATGTGATTCCTGTACGATTCCACTTACAGTTTGAAGATTTAAATTGACCTTTATAGCAGTTATTCCTTTTTGAGTAAGCCCCTCATCAACACCGTTGATTTTAGAACAAGGAAAACCAGCAGCAAAAATCTTCTCTCCGGGTTTTGGTAAATGGAGATTTATTCCAAAGCGGTGCCATTTATAATTTTTAGCTGCATCATTTTTAGGCTCAAGACCCAAGAAAGCAGCATCAGTATGGCTTGTGGCCCAAACTCTCCTGATATACCATGCTGCCCCTGATGAGGCTTGGAATATAGCAACGTTAGCATTTATCTCATCTGTACACTTATTTTTAGGAACAAAATCCTGAATAACATGCAGTACTGATAAAGCTAATCCAGGCCCTAACAAAACTGCTGTACCAACAATGCGAGGATTTTTATCATCGTTCCACACGAGAATTGGAGAAATTGCGGTAAGAATATCTGACTCTGAATTGGGTATTCTAACTAATGGCATATTATACTTCCATAACTATTAATAGGAAAACGTAACTGTGGAACGTTTTCATTTTTGAGATTAAACTTGTTATCATTTTTCATCTTAGCCCTATCCCTATTTCTCATCTCAGACCTGTATTCATATTTTATCTCAGACCTGTCCCTTTTGATACTTTTTTTGCAAGAATTCCTGCTCCTCGTACGTCTTATATAATGAAAGGAGGTGGTTCTATATAGGATGAAATTCGGGGATGGGGCTGGGATGGAATTTAGGACCGCGTCTGGGATGGATTTTGTAAACGTCCCTGAGGTTCTCGTAATTATTTAGTGCCCAAGTCACCCTGCGGCGCTTGGGTACTTATGTTTTCTTGTTTATTTTGGGTGACCGCAGCACCTTGAGCTTCGAGTACTCCCTGTTGTGACATTTGATATAATATAACTTTCTTATTTGCTTCATATTCCTCTTTAGTCAACATGCCTTTGTCGTACATATTTTTTAACTGGTTAATTTTATCTTCGGGGGTTAATTCCTTGATTGCGACTGGGGCAGATGCGCCCGGAGCTGCTTTCTGCAGTTCAACCTGAACATTCTCAGGTACTAATTTATTCATTGCACCAGTGCATGCATCAACACCAAATCCAATTAAACCACCTAATAAAATATTTCCGCACACTGCTCCGCTTAAGACATGAAGAATCGTTATCGTCGCTTGATTGTATCCCTCTTTTGTAAATACCAGAATATGGTCTCTTTTTCTTTCCAAAACCACCGTAACGGGAGTTGTATATGTACTCTGTCCATCCACCTGCAGATTAGCGCCAGACGGATTGGATGAGACTGGTATTTTTTGTGTTGTTCCAGTCATAATAGTAGCGCAACCTGTAATAGAGGTACAAAACAAAACAATTAAACCACATGTTATAAGTTTACGCATACGATACCTCCCTTTCATAAATCTTTTCTTGAAACTATAAATGATATGAACGCAATTACGGGGGCTACTAAAAAATACACAATCCACAGCATCTTATTGCGAATTACTTTATTCATTTCCAGATCTCATTGAGATATATTTAATCTCGTTATTAAATAATTTTTGATTAATATCAAACATCTTCTCTAATGGGATTCTTCCGACAATAAATAGCCTAATATTTATTCACCTATTTGTCAACAATAAAAGTGTGTAGTAAATATGTGTAATAAATGAGCCATTTTGTTATTGTGCCGTTAAACGCTTTCTGATATCATTATGATACTAGCAAGGAGGGTATTGTGCTTAAAAGGCAGCAAGTGCTTCTTGAGGACTGGATCAGTGATTATATAAAGTTCCTTGGAGAAAAGTACGATTTAAGCTTCTCTGAGGTATTACGATTGATGATCTGCATTGAAACGATAGATACGAACTCCAGGTTATTCCCTAGAAACAAGCCCGATTTTGAAAAGAGTGACCTATTGAAGAAGCTGAGTCGGCTTACCGCGGACAAAAGTGAAGTGGAAGAGCGGCATAAGTTAATTTCGAAAATCTATTTTGAAGCAAGAAAGTCGATGGAATTTAGGCTTACACGAGAGGGAAAAAAGTAACCCTCTAGGACCCTCAAAATATCTTCTGGCATCCAATCTATTCTCATCTTTTACTTCATAAAATCGATATCTTCATATTTGACTTCACCAATTATAAAAGCAACCCACCTCCTGGGTTGCCTAGTTTAACATCTCTCTAATCTCTCTTCCTTACATTTTGTAGAATTTGTAAACGCCCTGGAGGTTCTATATAGGATGAAATTCGGGGATGGGTCTGGGATGGAATTTAGGGCGCGTCTGGCCTGCCTACCGGCAGGCAGGGATAGATTTTGTAACCGTCCCGGAGATTTCTCATTGAGCTTTCTCGTGGCTCCATTTTTCAATGGCTTTTCCTGCTAGCTCACGAGAGGTTCTATATGAAAGCTTGTCTTTTTCTTGAATAAGACAATCAAGTGCAACTGAGTCATCAATATCTACAAGGGCTTTAACTATAAGGTCGTCAGTATGATGCAACGTGTGCTTTTTAAGTGCCTCACAAAGAACTGGAATCATGGCTTTATTTTTGCTCTTACGAATAGCAGAAATTGCAGTCCACTTTTGACCTTCAGGAAAGGTTAGAATAATTTCTTTGAGCTTCGATAAAGCTTTTTCATCGGTTCTTGAGCCTAATAAACTAATGCTAACCTCATATTTTATAGATTTAAAAGTTCCTTTTTCACCTTTATATTGTTTCCGATCTTTATTTAAATCGATTTGTTTTATCAGCTCGTCCGTGGATAAGTTGATAAACTCCTCTGTCACTTGATGCTTTTTTTGCTCACGTAGGCCATATTGCCATGACGGTGACCAATAAGTCTTTGGTAAAAACTCAAATATCATAAATCCTGCTATGATAATTATTGCTAAAAGTATTGCCAAAATTAACAATATTTTATTTTTCATTTTGTCCTCATTTTACTAATTCTGCTTCCATCTATCATTGTCATCGATACCTATGTCTATTTTCCTACCATTCTGTTGAAGATATTGATTTAGAGAGCTGCCATCGGTAAATCCTTTTGCTTTCATAATAATTGACTTGAATGTTTCTCCGCCATCATACACTGCAATTTCAGCAGCCGCTGATAATGCAACAAAAATCTCATGATAAGGATGGTCTGTATTTCGTGCATAGTCAACATGCATATAATCCTTTACTGGTGATAATGTAGAATTAACTTCAATGTCATCAAATTCGACATTCCACACCTGCTTATCACTTGTTGGATTGCGGAAAATATCTTCGGGCTGATAAGCGTGATTTATACCGGGTATAGTTTTATAATCGACTAAAGGTTGAAGCATATCGGTTACTTCATTATTTGTTGTAAAATTAACAAAAAATTTCACATAGGGGTTGAATATCTTTTCGCTCATATTTGCACTTACTCCTATAATAGAATAAACCCTTAGGCCGTCTTTGTTAATTTGACCTATGCCCGCTGTTTTGGAACCGCTCTCCATAATATAAGAGAAGCCATCTAAAGAGTTATATCCGGATAGTTGTGCATAAGAATCGTCAAATTTTGTTCTGACTTCATCAGTTACTTGATGGAAGAATTGATTTAGGTAAACGGCTACTGGGTCTCTCAATGTATAATATAATTTAGATATATTCAGAAACTCTTCGGCATTCATGGCATTTTCGCTATTACAATAAATAGCTATTGCCTCATTATACGAAAGCATGCCATCTGAGCTTAACAGGTTTCGAGCATTAAATATTTCATTTGCATATGCTGTAAAATCTGCTTCCGGTGAATTCATAAGAGCGTTGTAAATACCGGGTAAGCTAACCTGACCTTTCTGTATTTGTATATTTGTAAAAAGCGATATTAACCCCTCGCAGTCAATACTTGTAAGCGAACCGCTCGGATTGTTTACATTATACCTCAAAGTAGGAATTCCGTCTTGAATTATAATAACATCCCGTCCTGCTATTAATAACTCACCACTATCTAACGTTCCATCTGTAAAATATGAACCTTCATATTGAACCATATCGGTAGAACCATTATATTTGATAGATGTCGGTAAGCCATTATCAATTCTGGCTGTTAAATATGTATTTGCATCTATATCGTATCGCACTTCTCCATTAATAACGCTCGTATAACCATTTGGATTTAGACTCTGCCCGATGCCAACCTTGTCTCTATCCCCTATTAAGTGTAATCCATTATAATTCATTTCTACTGGTTTATAGCCACTCCCTATGTCAATAACAGCATAGACATTGTTACCATAAGAGTGCTCTATATAACCATATCCATCCAAATTAAGGTCTTCACTTGTAATAAAGCCAGCGGGTAAATATGTATCTTTTATAAATGAGGCTACCTTGTATACAGCACTAAGCGCGTCTAAATCGCTTTGCTTGGTAGGATCAACTAACCCTACTGATACATCATATCCTAAATCTAATTTACTGATGTTAATCGAGATATCATCAAGCTGTAAATCATCGTCTTCGTCCAATCCAAGATAATCTTCAAGAAAATAACTATCTATACCTATCAATTCTGACCCTGTATAGTCATATAGAGAGCCATCTTTAGATGTTATATTATAGTTGCTCACCAAAGACACGAATTTACCACTTATTATCTGGTCATTTTCTCCAATTATAATGGAGTTTGTTCCTTCGACTGGGATATAATAACCTGTCTTATTGCCACTTGGATCAATAATATCTCTCTTTGTTAGGTTAAAGTTTTCAACATAGTCTACTTTCTTTGAACCGTCTGAACCAAGAATCTCCTTTTCGCCATTCTTCAATTGAGGTCTGCCATCTGGACCAATCACGAATTCACAATGGGTGATAATATTGCCCTCTCTGTATCCGACAAGCATATCGTAGGTAGGTGACAGGTCTATATAGTTACTTATAAGTTTATCGGAATTCGAATTAATCACCATTGTGTATATTCGCTTCACAACTTCGCCTTTATTATTGGTCGTTATTTCAATCTGATTGGGTTTTGTAAGCAATTCGGCAATGCCTCCTTGCTTCCATATCTCATTAATCGTCTGTTGGTGTAAGAAGCCTGTTGCATATGTATCAAGCGCATTAACTATACCCCTTTCCTGTATAATTTGACTAAAATCTAATACTTGGGATATATAAGCAGCTCTAAGCCATGGATTATTGCCTCCATCGCCCCCTAGCGTCAATAGGCCTATTCCTGCTCTAAAATAAGTGTCAAATATGCCTTCTATGGGATTCCTGCCTTCTAACAGGCCTTCTATGCCACCTGCCATGGCAGCAGCCGACAGGTTGGCAATAAACGGGTTTATGCCCAATTCCTGAGTAGCATAGTTAATGCCTATTGAGGTAATCCCCCGTAGCAGCCCACTCTGCACCCCACCCCAGATAACATCTGGCATAAAGTCGTGGGTCAGGCCCGCATTTAGGGTGCTTCTAATACCCACTCCTGCAAGGTAGGATATCCGCGGATCGATGCCGAGGAGGTTGCCAACGCTCTGCATACCTATATATGCGGCCTCGGATGCGACGCTCGGCGCGATGGTAACGAGAGTTTGTCCAATGTTGCCGCGCCAGACGCCGCCGACGAGGGCCCCTGAGGTGATCGCCATGAGGTTCGTGATGGCCGGGTCGAGCCTGAGCGCAACGCCGGCTTCATTGATGCCGGCAATCGTGGCATATTTCATCCCTTCCATCATAAACGATCCTAGCATGCTTATACCTGCAACAGGATTGATCAGGCCAAGGATCCCTCCCGTAAGAAACGCACTCGTCAGATTTGTAATGGTTGTGTTGACACCGAGCGCTTTCAAACCCGCTGAGATGCCAAAGCTCAAACCAATGCTCGCCACCGTCTTCAACGCGGCAGTGGCCATGCTCGCAATGGAAGCCCCTGCCACACTGCCTATCATTTGCCCGATCCCTGTAAACGCCGTGGAAATACCACTTACAAGCTTCGCACCAAGCGCGGTAATTACGGTCGCGAACTGCGACACAACCGCAGCGATTGCACTCACCACAGTTGTTACGATTGTCGCTATCACTGATGCGACAGTCGCAACAACCGTAAGGACGGCCGAGACGGCCCAAATGACGAATGCAACAAAGAGACCTATACAGGCACCCTTAACAGCGCGAGCTTCTTGGGAAGTTATCAGTTTCGACGCGATAGGTTCCGGGATGGGTTCAGTAAGAGAAAGACCTTTGGCCTGTACTACAATCGCATATCCCGACCACGTCTTAATGAATTCGTCTTTCGTCATCACCTCGTCGGTACCGGCTGGCCCTCTGTTCTCTTCCCTGTAATAGACCTCATCACCTTCGACGCCGGTGACGACGATATAGTGATTGCCATCGACGAGCGCAATGAACCTGGGCGACGGAAGCTGGGCAATATCTTCCCATATGAGTTTCGCATTGAAGAGCGCTACGCCCTTGGTTCTTGCACAGGTACTCAGCGCGAACATAGAAAGCGCGAGATCGCCCTTTGCGAGCGAATCGATCGCGCCGGATAGTATATCGATAAGGATGGCATTTATCGCAAGATCCTCAAGATCGCACACCACGCCGTTCGCTTCGAGTACGTTCTTGAGCGCGAGGAATGCCGATTGCCCGAAATGGAGTCCCTGAGAATCGATCCAGGAGAGGATCTTTTCGACATCATAACGATTGAGTCGTGCCGCATCCTGTCGAGAGAGGCCGAGCATAACCAGGAACGTGTCCTTTTCCTGCTCTGTCATCAACAGATATCCCTCGAGCGCATGGCGAACTGACTTCTTAATAGACGCAACCCATGCCTTCCGGTCGGCATATTCTGCCGAAGAGAGTATCGTTCCTACGACCTCCTCACGGGTGAATTTCTGCTTGTCTGCCGACAGTTGTGATACCCAGGCATCCGCTTCTGGTCTGCTAAGGTCTCTGCCAAGTATCTTTCGGTGATAGTAAAGGACGAAGGCGGCTCCTTCTCTCCTCGATATATCTAGTGAGAGTAGCCCAATTTGGGCATCGATCTTTGCGACCTCTTGATCTGCCTGACGCTCTATCTCGGCAATTTGCCGCGTCGCCTCGTCTTCGATCGGTTTTTGCTCTGCAGCCTTCTGCGCAAGAAGCGCAAGTTGCTGATTATTTACATCCTGTAGTTGCTGCACGAGACTTTTTATTATGGGAATGTTTGGATCTGCCGGATCCAAACCCGCTATATGCTGAGCGATGGTGACTTCGAAAAAAATGCCATAACTATGGCCTGTCAATGCACTCAATTGATCGGAAAGCGTAGATAGTTGATTGAATAGAGCAAGAAATTGTGGAACATATTGGTTAAATATATTTGACAACGCACTATCTCTTTGAGTCTCAATCTTTTTAATGGTATTATTCTTTTCCGCCTCGATCTCAGTGCGCGCATCTTGTACGGCTCGCGATAGGTCTTCGCGGCTTCCCCTGAGATCTACACCTTCAAGCTCTCCCGCTTCATCGTAGAGATACTGAATGATGGTCTTCCCGCTTCCCTCCTGTATAGAATCGAGGTCTCCACCAACCCGATAGGTCGTTACTGTTCCATCTGCCCTGACGACTTTACGAAGAGCATCGTTCACGAATTCCTGCGCGATCACAAAATCTGCTGCCGGCGCCTGTTGCGCCTCGTACGGCACCCAATCCAACCGGGTCGTCACGGAATCCGGATAGGTGTATTGGAAGACATTGTTATCTTT
This sequence comes from uncultured Planctomycetia bacterium, assembly GCA_964354545.1. GTDB lineage: Bacteria > Omnitrophota > Gorgyraeia > 2-01-FULL-45-10 > JAHFGN01 > CAYHAE01. Next base: position 93,478 of record CAYHAE010000001.1, on the reverse strand, counting down.
GTCGACCAAGGTTTCCAGTCTCCCGTCACAGGCATAGGTTCTCGTGTTGCCGAGGAGATCACTAACGCCGGTCTTTCCGCTATCAAGATATGTGTACGAATATCGGCCGACCACGGTATCATAATTCTTTATAAGCACCTCGGTGAGCCGTCCGTCCGCATCATAAAGATTGTCAGAGGTAACCCCTGCAAGGTCTTCTGTATGGTAGAGAACCCCGCTCTTATAGAACCGCCTGAGGCCCGTGGTCTCCTCGAAGATGATCACCGTCTCCTCTCCGTCGACGGGATCGTACCCATATGCGTAATCGTAGACGTTCCCGAAACGGTCTACCGACCTCACTGCCTTTCCAGACGCGTCGAACGAGAAGGTCGCCCCGTCCTTATCGATCAGTTCTGTCAGCGTACCAGCTTCGTAGAGACGCTTGACACCATCCCCGGTCGCGATCGAAACGATCTCATTCTCGCGATATTCGATGTGAGTATTTTCGCCGGTCATCAGCGCGGAGAGCTTTCCGCGGGCGTCATAGATCCGCGTCAGCCCATCCCTAACGACTTTTTCCCCCGTAACAGACTTGCAAGGCCCGAGGATGCTTGCGTACGAAGCATCGATGATCTGGCCCTTGAACGAGAGGAGCGCGCCTTCTTCATCGAAGGTCACGGTCGAGCCGTCGAACTTGCACGCCTCTTTCGGGAGACCATTCTGCCAATATGTGACGTAGGAAATCCCGGCCTCGGACGCGAAATTCTCATTTATATATAGCACAACTGCCGGCATGTCTTGGATCACGCGATCGCAGGTCTCGTAGAAAAGAGGCTGATCGGGGATAACCCTTGGCACATTCAAGGCGCCGTTAATACCTTCCAGAGCATGCAGCGCCTGCTCTTCTTGCGTAAGCGCAGATGCGTGCCCATTCTCCGCGATAGTGAGTGCATCTTTAGCCTGCCCCTCTTGTGTGAGAGCTGCCTCATAGCGACCGCGAGCATCCTCGCGGTTTACGATCGCCGATCGCTCAGCGTCGAACATATCGCGCAGGTGCGCAACCACAGTATCCGCTTCCTGGCCGGTTGCGCCGCATGTTTGTGTACGGGAGAATTCATCGATGACAAAGCGACCGCTGTCTGTTTTCGCGTAGAACCGCAGGGCGCTCCATGAAGGATCTGTGAAGCTGTATAGCGGAATAGCTGGCCGGTCATCCCCTTTTCTCCATACGTAGACGTCTATAGCGCCTGCCTTTACCTCAAATTGAGCGGTGTACTGCTGGAGAGGCAGAAACTGCTCCGGTGAAACCGCCACTGTTTTTTCGTGGTCGTTGCACACAGTCACAACCGACAATCTACCTGATTGCACGACAAACCTGAGATATCCGTTTCCTGTGGCCTCCTTCCCTTCGAGCCCTGCCCGTGCATTTGAATAAACTGTACCAAGAGCAAAATCGAACGAATAGGTCTGGTCAATCGTTCGCGGCAGATACGACCTCATTCGGAGTCCGCTCAAACTGACATTTGCCCGACCGGATGTTACACTGCTGCCTGATTCCCAGAGTCTGGTCAACCGATTGAATGTATCGAGATCAGTTAGCGTTGATGTGCCAGCCTGTCTATACTCATATCTTGTGGCATAATCGTCGTGATACGACATTCGTCCTGCGAGCTGCGATTTTACATCATATATCCGATCATCAAGCGGCGCGTGCAACATAACATTGCCCACCCATGCACATCCCGAGCGGACTTCAAAAAAGGGCCGCAGGCCGGGCCAGTTTTGCGTACGAAATGAATAGAGCGCCTCCGCAGGCCTTACTTCTTCCTTCTCCCAGACATAGATATTTAAATACCCGTTCTTCAACTCAAATAGGCATGAGTAGTCCGTATTGACCTTCGGTAACAGTACCGCCGTCGGCTGGTTCTCAAGCTGGCCCTGGACAATGTCAATACAGATCTTGCCTTCGCGGACCTCGATGCATGCTGTCTGAAGCGAGTTCCCGAAGGAGGTACTCGAAGACGCGGATTGAAGTCCTGCCTTAAAAGATCCGGTGAGCGAATCGACTTTGAAGTCGAATCCCATCCGGGCAAATGTGTATTCGCCGAATGTCTTTTGATAATGGACATGGGCTCGCGTGTCGGTGCCTGTCCCGCAAAGGAAGAGTCTGCCCGAAGTACATTGTGCGTACGCCGAACTTGTCCTGTACCAAAGGGTCGTATTGAAGATCCCAAATTGTTCTCTCAACACGACCTTCTGGTCCTCAATCTCCGTAACGTCGTCTCCGTACGCGAATTGTGTTTCTACGTCAACGAGTGTACTCATAAGAGCTGCTTCAGCTGCGCGCCGCGCAGTCTCGGCCTGCTGGGCCGAAGTGTCCGCTTCCTGATATGCTTGGAAGGTCTGTGCTGAAAACTGCATTGCTTCGGTAAGCTCGAGTTGCCGTTTTGCGCATGCATCTTCGGCATCTGCGAGAGCCCGTGCCGCACTATCTAGATCTTCTATAGCGCGCGCAAGCTCGTCAATGGTCGCGAGCGGGACCGCTATATATCCATCCTGGCCTTGCCGGTATGTGCCATCAAAGCCAGTAACGCCGCAGATCGCATATGCTATCTGGCCGGTGTTGTCGTATGCAATCAACGCATTGTCTTTTCGCGTGTAGAGCGGCGTGCGATCATGTCCGTATTTCGTGAAAGAACCGGAGGGCGATGTAACCGAGACCACGTTGTATACGCTGTCGAAGTCAACCCGGTACCCTGAATTATTAAAATAGGTAACGATTTTTACCTCTATATCAGGACCGTTCAATATCCTGCCAAAGACATACTTCGACCCGTCTCCTTTCGTCATCTGAGAGATTATGCCGTTCTCATACCCGATCTCCGTGCCATCAAGCTTTGTGACCTTCGAGAGCCTACCTGATTCGTCGTACTCGATGATCTCCTCGGGCCTGGTTATAGTCGTTCGCGCAATCGACCCTGCGTCATCAAAGAGGTATGAGTAATATGATACAAGGCCGTCAGGTGTGACTTCCGAATCGACCAGCCCATCCTGACGATAGTGGGTAGCGGTACCGTCTGGACCCAAATACGAGCATGCCCGTCCCCCCTCTATCGTAAGCACGCCGCCGTCCACGAATCGGATGAGCCCACGTTCAAGTTCGCCTGTAGGCGTCAGTACGACATCTTCGATGATAGTGCCGTTCGGTTGCTCGATCCGCGCGATCGCACCACCGGAATATGCGATATGATCACCTGCTGCGGTCGTCACGGTGATCTCCGCTTGAGAAACCTCAAGAGGCACTGTCTGGTCTTGTGCCGATGGCGTGACCGCAGAGTCCTGCCCTTCGGATGAGGTTCCGCTCTTCCTTTGGAGCGTCCACTCACTTTCATCCCCCACGCCTCCTGAGAGCTTACTATCAAGAGATGCCTGGAGCCTCGCTATAAGCTCCTCTTGGCGACGCTGGGCCTTATCCAGCTCATCCACGGACATAAAGCCTGAGCGGTTCTTTTCGTTTTCGACCGGAATCCCGTAGGAGTAATCCGCGGCAAAAAGTATCTGCTGATTAAGCAGGGTAAAGACGAGCGCTATCGAGATGATTTTGGTCAAAGGGAAAAACCTCATTCTGTCCATGGCAGCCTCATTGATCAGCTCACTACAAAAATAAAACGGCCAGGCGGCTCTTGCGAGACGGCCTGGCCAAGCGGCGCGAAACAAAAAAAGAACCCCAGAGAGGAGAGTCCCGCGAAATGAGCTGACCATCTCTTTTATTTTTCGCAGGACCACTCGCTGCCTGGGGCTTTAAATCGTGCGCATCCACTGTTCTCACACATCGCGATGGTCAGCCCTGCTCTTTTCAACTACCGACTAAAGCATAACATATATTTCACTTTTTGTCAAGGATAAATTTGAAGATTTATCAAGTTTTATATTCCTAACTACCTCAAATAGCAAAAGTTTCCGAGGGTATCACCCTGTTTTGGACAAACCTGGCTTTTTATGGCACCTTAAACATTTTCCATAAAAATCAAATTTTATTGACAAATTACGAAACTTGAGTTATACTTGTTTTGATTGTCATTGCGAGGAGGCTGCTCAAGTAACTGACGAAGCAACCTCTAAAAGCGGGATTGCTTCGCTCCCCTTTCGCTTCGCTCAGGGGCGCTCGCAATGACAGCAAGGGGTAGACAATGAAGATCGGAGAACGAATTCGTAACTTACGCAAACAAAAAGGGCTCACCCTCCTTGAGCTCTCAAGGGAATCGGGTGTTGCGCTCGCGACGTTAAGCCGTATAGAAAACAATAAGATGACGGGTACGCTGGAATCACACACGGCGATCTGCGCTGCCCTTGGTATTACGCTCCCTGAGCTCTATCAGGACCTCTCCCCTTCCCAAAGCAATCCCATTATTCAGACGGCATCCGAGAGGACAGACATTTTTGTCCACGACAACAAGTCGATATCAGAGATGCTGACGCCGAAGGTCCTGGATAAAAAGATGATGCCGATCATGGTCAGACTCGAACCTAAGGGCGTTACCCATACGGAAGAGAACAAGAAGGGTGTGGAGAAGTTCGTGTATGTCGTTACCGGAAAAGTCGAGGTCGTGATTGGTGCCAAGAATTATACCTTAAACAAAGGCGATACGCTCTACTTCGACTCATCAGTATCACACTATTTCAAAAATGTAGGGACGTCTGAGGCGCGTCTTATCTGCGTCGTAAGCCCGCCTATGCTGTAGGGCGTGGGAATCTTAATCGCAATTGTAACCAGGAGAGCTCCATGAAGAAACGAATCCTCATTTGCGACGATGAAGAAGGCATCAGGGAATCTTTAAAATTGATCCTCGAAAAAGAGTATGAGCTTTCATTTGCAACAAGAGGCAAGGAAGCCATAGATATCATGAAGAAAGCGCCTGTTGATATTGTGATAATGGATATAAAGATGCCTCGGATGGATGGGATCGAGACGATGCGGGAGCTGAAAACGATACGGCCGAATATTAAGATCTTGGTTACGAGCGGCTACAAAAGCGTAGAGACTGCACAAGAGGCAGTGAGCGCAGGCGCGTCCGATTATATCGTAAAACCCTTCGAGCGTGCCGACATCGTAAAGGCGGTCAAAAAACTCACGGAGGAGAGATGAACGACCGCCTCGCAGTGAAGGCGATAGCGCTTATAGAGATATTCATCGGCCTTGCGACGCTCGCGAGCCTCATCATCCATTCGGTCCTCTCTCTGTCGACGAAGCCGTTCAATGTCTTCACCTTTGTCCTCGCATCAGCGGTCACGTCTGCCATCCTCGGCGTCGGCCTCCTCAATTACAGGGACTGGGCGAGGGCTCTGCTCGTCTTCTTCTCCGGGTACATAGTCCTTACAAAGATACTGATATTCATGAATCTTCTCCATTTCTCAGGCGAGGTGTTCACCTATATACCGACGGGTATAAAAAATGCTTCCTCTATCCTCTATCACATCCTCTTAGTGTTTTACCTCACGCGCCCACGCATTCTGCGATTGTTTCACAGTTAGGGTGCATCGCTTGAAAGATTGAGATTAAGATTGAGACTGGAACGATGGAAGTTGCCGGAAGCTCAATGATGCGGTCATCTTCTCCTGTATTTTTCCAGGAGCGATGGAATAATAGTGTGTGCGTTGACAACGAAGTCCGCCTCGCTTTCCTCGAACAAAAAAGGCCTCAGGGTCTCTGCCTGCTTTTTCAACTCCTGCTTCGAGAAACTCATGATCCTCCTCTCGATCGCATCCAAAGGGTCGTCATCTATACCAAAGGATGACAAAACACGCCTGTCGACGGGAACGCGATTCGCGAGCATAAACATTACATCGTACACATGCCTGCCGCGCGCCTTTTTGCCGAGCGCATCTATTTTATCCGCAAATAATGCGCCCTTATCCGTGCATATGCATGGGTAAAATTCGCCAAACCCCGATACGACATGAGTCTCCTTTTTTATTCTCCATCGCGGACGATTTGTCTCGATTTTTATTATTATCCCTTCTTTTTTTGAATAGCCCGACACTATGCCGTAGGCCCCCTCGATGGTTGGAAAAATGAGACGGGCTGCGTATATGTTGTCCCAGTGGTCAAATCGCATCCGGGATTCCATATTTATCCTTTTCAATTCTACTTTTATTCTGCCGATCAGATCCTCGAACTCATTCTTCCTTATGCCGGCTGTATTAAAATCGAGGTCTTCGGAAAACCTCTTAAGGTTATGGGCAAGCCGCAGGTAGGTTCCTCCTGTGAAATAGAGTTTTTTCCCGGCTCCGGTTTTATACATCTCCTTCAATATAAGAACCTGGAGGTACTCCCGTAAAACACCTCTCATCTTCGTCGGTGGCATCCCTCTCGATCGAGCGTACGCTTTCAACGCATCATAGGTAAGCATGGAGTCCTTTTAGATCGATGTTATAGAGGGCGGCGTAGCGATGCAGTTTCTTCTTATTAAGCCGCGAAACGACTCCTCTGTCCAGCCGTTCGTCTTTGAGGTCAAACTTTTTGTCGCGGTATGCATTAAAATATAGAAAATCTATGAGCGCTTTTTCCGGTTCGGCAATGAGAATATCAAAAGCACCCTGTCTCTCGACATAGTATCCTGTAAATGAGGCGGGCTTCACAGTATGATAGATGAAAAGCCCGTGCTTATTCTTGAACTTCCGCGTCGGTTTTGTGGTTATGGAAGTGACCGCCATCGATACTTCCGGAATAATGCTGCAATTCGAAAGCGCTGTTTCCAATGAGATGTAAGAAGGGCCATATAGCCTATTGGCAATATACATATCGGGGATATCGAAATCTTTGGGATAGGTTAGCTCGTAAAGCCCTTTTTTGAGAGGGTAGATCCATCCTTTCATCTTCCATCTATAGACCGACTCCTTGAGCGTCGCCCTTCTCTCGTGTGGGAAAAAAGAGAGCAGGTCTTCGAACGAAAATACATAATATCTATTCTTCTCTACAACTTTATAGAGTTCTTTGAAGTTCATTTCAGCTAGTCTATGTTTATGATTACTTACTGAAACAAGTATACACGATGATCATGCGCTTGTCAAATACCCGTTACGTTGGAGCAGATGGCTGCTTTACATGAAATCTCCGTCATTGCGGGAACGCCTTCCTGTCAATGAGGTTATGTGGCCGTCACAAACACCAGCCTGAACGTCGTCCCCTTCCCTGCCTCACTCTCGACTGATACAGAGCCGTCCATCCTCACCATGAGCTGTTTGACTACATAGAGCCCAAGGCCTACTCCTTTTGTGTCTATCTTGGTGGTGAAGAAGGGCTCGAATATGTGGGGGAGGACGTTTTGGGGGATGCCGCAGCCGGTGTCGCGGATGGCAAGCTCGACTGAGCCTGCCCTCTCCTTCGCAGTGACGGTGATGGTACCTCGCCTCCCTATGGCATGGATGGCGTTCTGGAGGAGGTTGAAGAGGACCTCCTCGAGATGCTTCCGGTTGCCCCATACTGGAGGCAGAGCGCTTATCTCCTCTTTAAGGACGATGTCATGTAAGACCATCTCGTGGCCGAGGACCTCGAGCGTGTCCTTGAGGGCTTCATGGAGGTCTACTTCTTCCATTGCTGCGGAATCTGCGGGCCTTGAGAACTCGAGGAGGTGGGTGATCATGTGGTTTATCTTCTCTACCTCTTTAGGAACAAGCCTCTCGAACTTCTCGATGAAGGAGGGGTCGTCCTTCTTCTCTTTGAGGAACTCTGAGAATATCTTGATTGTGGTGATGGGGTTCCTTATCTCATGGGCCATGCCTGCGGCGAGGGTGCCGAGGACAGCCATCTTCTCCCTCTGCGCCGCCTCTGCCTGCGTCTTCGAGAGCTCGTCGAAGAGTTTCGCGTTCGAGATGGCAATGGCGAGGGGCCGCGAGAGAGGCAGAAGGATGTCGAGGTCGTCCTGGGTATAGGGTTCGTCTGATTTCTTTTTCCCAAGCGATAAGACGCCGATGAGCTTAGTGTGGAGGATAAGCGGTATGATGAGCTCTGCGCCCAAGACGCGCATCTCCTCTTGCAGCGCAGGGCTTACTGTATCGCCCGCTGCCATGACATAGGAATGAGTCTTCTCTAATACTTCGCAGAGCTCGCTCTCTTTCGCAAGCGCGATCGACCCTGTGGCAAGTCCTTGCGAGGATACGACCTTACATTCGCCCTGCGCCTCGTCTTTGAGGAGCATCGCGCACGAGGCGAGCTTTATGATGTCGCAGAGCTTCTTTACGGTGAGCGAGGCGAGCTCCGCGGTGTCGAGCACCGTGAGGACTTCTGTCGTGAACGTCCTGAGGAGCTCCTTGTAGTCGTACTTCTTCTGAAAGAGGAACCTGTCGCTCGCGGTGATGAGGAGCTTCTCGAGGGGGCGGAAGATGAAGGTGACGACGATGACGCTCGGGATCGTCGAGATCCACCTATTAGCAGTAATGAACCGTTCAAAGAAGACCTGCCCGATGAGCGCGAACGAGGCGAAGACTATGTACACTGCGGCAAAGAGCCCTGCGAAGACAAGGGTCTTTTTGATGATGACTTCGATGTCAAGAAGCTGGTGGCGGATAATCGCATATGCTAAAACTGATATAAATATGGCGATATTGAAGCAACCAAATGGATAAGATTCAAAACCGTAGCTTGGAATGAAATCAAATGCACCGAAATTCCCCAGAAGATACGCCCAAAAAACATGCTTAATCCTATTCCGTTCAGTACTACTATATGTGGAAGTAAGAACACCATAGCTAGCCTGATAAAGGCGTACCAAACAATAGGCAAAACAACTAAGCGCATAAAACCAATAGAACGAAAATAGAGATCCGGCTTTGGGGTACGCTCCCCAAAAATATATGTAGAATCCATCTATAATGTTATTAGTAAATACTGACATCAAAATAAAGATAATCCCGAGACTATAGACTATAATCAAAAAAAGCCTATTTTTTAAGCCCAAGAATTTAGAGGTAAAATGTGCATAGAAAACTACGATAAACGTTACTCCAATATAAACGACTTTCGAAGACCATATCACAACCAAGGGTTGTTTTGGAAATATGTACATGATAAAGGCTGGATATAACCATAACACTCCCCCAAGACAAATAAGCGCTAACAAACGACTCAATAAACGTTTTGCACTATACTTTATTGCAATAACGCCTAGTGTCAACGCGAAAGTGCCTACTGCTAATGGCAACCCTTTATAAAAATAATCTATCGGGGTCATATTAGGTTAGCCTGCTTGTACAGTTAAAACTGTACCGTTTGGGAAATCACGATTTAACCTGTATGTGTCATTGCGAGGAGGATAGCGCGCAACTATCTCCCGACGAAGCAATCCCCTTACGGGGAGGCTTCGCACTCTCTAAAAACGGGATTGCTTCACTTCGTTCGCAATGACGTTATGTGGCCCTTGCGAACACCAGCCTGAACGTCGTCCCCTTCCCTACTTCACTCTCGACTGATACAGAGCCGTCCATCCTCACCATGAGCTGTTTGACTACATAGAGCCCAAGGCCTACTCCTTTTGTGTCTATCTTGGTGGTGAAGAAGGGCTCGAATATGTGGGGGAGGACGTTTTGGGGGATGCCGCAGCCGGTGTCGCGGATGGCAAGCTCGACTGAGCCTGCCCTCTCCTTCGCAGTGACGGTGATGGTACCTCGCCTCCCTATGGCATGGATGGCGTTCTGGAGGAGGTTGAAGAGGACCTCCTCGAGATGCTTCCGGTTGCCCCATACTGGAGGCAGAGCGCTTATCTCCTCTTTAAGGACGATGTCATGTAAGACCATCTCGTGGCCGAGGACCTCGAGCGTGTCCTTGAGGGCTTCATGGAGGTCTACTTCTTCCATTGCTGCGGAATCTGCGGGCCTTGAGAACTCGAGGAGGTGGGTGATCATGTGGTTTATCTTCTCCACCTCCCTTGGAACGAGGCGCTCGAACTTCTCGATGAAGGAGGGGTCGTCCTTCTTCTCCTTGAGGAATTCTGAGAATATCTTAATGGTGGTGATGGGGTTCCTTATCTCGTGGGCCATGCCTGCGGCGAGGGTTCCGACCATCGCCATCTTCTCCTTCTGCGCTGCCTCTGCCTGGGTCTTCGAGAGCTCGTCGAAGAGTTTCGCGTTCGAGATGGCAATGGCGAGAGTCTGCGCGAGAGGAAGAAGTATGTCCAAGTCGTCCTGGCCATAGTCCTCATCTGACATCTTCCTGCCGAGGGCGAGGATGCCGATGAGATTTCCGCGAAGGAGAAGGGGGATGGCGAGCTCTGCGCGGAGATGTGTCATGTCGCTCGCTACAGTATCCGGTATCCTCGCACTATGTGTACGCAAGATGAAAGAGGACGATCTCTCCAGCGATACGGCGAGGCCGCTTGCGCGGGATAAGCTCACCTTGTTTGCCGGAGGAGGCGAGGCGCATACGAAGTCTCCTGCCGCGTCGTCCTTGAGGAGGAGCGCGCAGGTGGTTAGCTTCATCGTCTCGTTGAGCTTTTTCATGGTGAGGGCGGCAAGTTTCTCTATATCAAGGACTAAAAGGACCTCCTCGGTGAAGATCTTGAGAAGCTCTTTGGCATCGTACCGCTTCTGGAAGAGGTACCTGTCAGTAACAGCAACCAGGAGTTTCTCGAGAGGACGGAACATGGCGATGACAACTACCACGCTCGGGAGCATTGCGACCCATCTGTTGGCTGTCACGAACCGCTCGAAGACAAGCTGCCCCAAGAGGGCAAAAGAAGCGAAGACCGCATAAGCCGCCGAGAATAACCCCGCAAATATGAGGGTCTTCTTTATGATGACTTCGATGTCCATCAGCCGATGGCGGATGATGGCGTAGGTGACAATGAGTGGGTAAATTGATGTCAAAAAATTACTATAAGGATAAATGTCAATATGCGAAAATACATTCAAAAAAAGCGGCATAACGCCGCCCCATCCAAAAATCGCTGCAATTAAAAAATATCTTGCCTGATTTCGCTTTCTACCTGTTGAGGTGGAAAACTGTTTTATCATTAATAAAATGCTATAATTGAGCGCGAAACAATAAAAAGCAACAAAAAAAATTAAAAACACGATGTTGCAAGTACTTAGCCAATCGGGCCACCAAAATTGTCTAGAAACAAGGCGCAGATCGCCAATAAACAACTTGGGAAATAATAGATTAAAACCAAAAAAAGAAAAGGCTGCGATGTCTAACAATATGAGAAGCGATTTTTTCGTACTATTTAGAAAAGTGAAAACAAAATGCGTATAGATCGCGGGAGCAAAAATTACACTAATATATGCGATTTTCCACCATACGAAGGCAATATCTTTTGAATGCGCAGTTGATATGTTATAGCCCGCAAGTCCCCAATTTCCAACGGAGATAGAAAATAGAAGCCATAGCCATTTTAGTTTTTCTTTACCTTTAAATAATAGGAATGCTACGGAAGTTAAAGATGTTACAAAAATTAAAGCTGAAGAAATGGTAAAAATATTCATTGTTCTCTAATATAGGACTGTGCGTTTGGGAAATTACGATTCAATATGCCCCTGTACGCTTTGAAGATGAGACTAGGGACAGCTTGGAGATTGAAATCGAAAATGATACAACCAAGCATATTATATTTCGAAATACTCTGTTTCGCAATCTCAAACCTGTTCTGCATCTTAATTCGAGACTTGACGGTAGATATCGCATAACCATAAAAATCCCCCCTTCTCCGTCCCATCATCTGAAGACGTAAAAGAGGGAAAATTCTTACAAAAATCTTTATTTGTCCTTAACGGCTACGAGACCTGCCCCTGCGGAAGCTGCCCCCCTAGCATCTCAATAATGCTATTTTTCAAAATGAAAATCTCTTTCTATTTCTGGCTGCCGATGACTGTTAACCTATAAGTAATCTTTTTGGCCAGGTCTATCTTAAAATCGTCGATCTTATTTTCATCCCACCACACTATATCATAGCCGCTTATATCGAAATGCACTTTAGGTCCATCCCTTTTGTAACAAGGGCTATCCATATTATGATCTTCCCGGGCACAAAGGATCAGGTGGCTGTTCTTATCGACGCCCAATGTGTAACCTACCTCGAGATAGCAATTAGGCCGGGCGTTGGTTAAATCGGCAATGACAAGTTTACTATTGTTCAGATAGCCAGCTACTTCGCTCATTAAGAAGCGACCCTCACCATGCTTATCAATTCGCTTCGGGTGCAACTTAAAATCTCCGATTACGGGAACATATATATCTTTCCAGATCTTGTCGAGCTGAGGATTGCCGATCTGCATGATAACAAAGACATCGTCGGTGAGTGACTTTTTAGGTTGCTTATTTTGAATACGGCGCCGTATCGTCTCGATAAGAATCTCAGCCCTGTCTCGCGCTTCTACCTGTAAGTTAGTAAATACGTAACTGGCATCATGAGGGCGCGCTATTCCTATTCTTTTTGCCAAATCATCTATTTTCTCATTCACCCGCTGGGCCTCAATCGGGACAAGTTTCTCGACCTCGCCCTTTATCTCAGCTTCCTTGTCGATCACAAAGGTTTCCTCGCTTGTAGAAATACCCACATCCTCATATATCTTTAGAAGTGAATCAATATTTTCTCTTGCCGATTCTGAGATAAGCTTGAAAGCGACATTTAAAAATACGCTTGAGCGAATTGTTCCTCTTGAAGAAATTTCACGCTGTGTCTGCAAGATATCGTTTTCTAACTTTTCCGAGACTTCTCTCTTTTTCAGATAAAATTTTTTGGCGACCAGGCTATCCATTGATCATCCCTTAGACCATTGCCGGCATTTGATCCCATACCTTGCCATCCAAAACCCTTCCGGCGTTTTTCTTTCCGACCCGTTCTCCACGGGCGTTGAACGTCCCCCATTGTTTGAAAAAGAACGCCACTTCATTTTGTTCGCATTGATCCTTTATATCCCGAGCCCACAATGGATCCATGGGCCTGGCCTTGGGCCCACTCTCGCCGCCAACAATAACCCAATGTATTCCGTTCAGGTCCCGCGAATCGAACGTAATAGGGCCTAGCAACGGTTCGCAGGATACAAACCTGACGCATGCCGGCATCCTCTGTAGATGATGGATCCTCCGCACATATTCCTGATTTTCAACGGAAACCCCGAGCCAAATATGTTGCGGTACCAGATATCGATTGAATCGTTTTTGGATCCAGCGCACCATCCGTTCCGATCGCTTGGTCAGCAACTGAAAGGTGTGACGATCTGCCTGTAGCATCGTCTCAAAAACCTTCGCAATAAATTCGTCGGGAACGTCCTCGTGGAAGAGGTCAGACATGGAGTTAACGAAAATCATGCGGTGCTCTCTCCATAATAGAGGCAAACTCAACCGATTTGGCCACAGTTTTAAGTCAAATCCCTGCTCGAATGGATGCCGCGGGACACCCCGAAACCTCTCCGCAAAGGTCTCTGCATAACAATTTTTGCATCCCAAACTGACCTTGCTGCAACCGGTTGCCGGATTCCAGGTTGAGTCTGTCCACTCTATCGAGGAATACTCAGCCATTATCAAACCTCCTCTTCCCATATTTGTCAAATATGTAATCGACAATCTTAGCAGCAACCGGTTTTTGAGATGCAAAAAAGAGGTAGTATATCACCGCATTTTTTTCGTTTCTCATGGGCAATGGCTTAGCTACATACTGAAACCCCGCAACTTTCTTGAGCCGATCCCTAAAGTTCTCGGCAATCACCGGATTGGGTTCTTTTTCGATATACCCAAAAAGATCGCGTCTGCTAGTGTATACGATATCGCGCCACGAGGCATCTCCCCAAAAAGCATTCATTCTCTCGATGTCGCTCAGATCTACTCCGTCCGGATTAAGCCAGAATACATTTCTATTCATGTCCATTATTGGGAAGTTGAGAAATATCTCAATCGACCGCATCTGGCCCGCCTCTTTCATAACTTCCCACTTAAGATGTAGCCCATACGGATCCAGGAGGCAGAGCCCTCGTCTGTAATCCCTATATCTCACTCGGGGGAACACTTCTTTCAACAAAATATGATTACAATCACCCTCATAAATGCTCACCGTGGGATTTTGATCATACCGTTGATGTAAATAACCCGCCTTATTCGAGTCCAGATCTATGAAACAATACTTCTTGAAGGGTGGCACGACCGAAAGAGCTTTTTCTGGACTTCCCGGAATCATGTCACCCGTTTCTTTGGATCTGTGTATTCCAGGGCCAGCAAAAGCGTCAATATATGTATGCTCTAAGGAGGGACTGGTCTGACAAGACATGATCTTAGAATATTCTCGAGCATATGCGTCGATGATCTCGAGTTTCATCTCAGACCAATAGCCAATCTCATCGAACTTGAGCTCAGACTTCCTGTTCATCACCCTAAATATACCACATGATAGCAGGAAAACCAAAGCAAAGGGGGCATTACATACTCCTTGTCTTCTTTTCAGGATATATGGTTCTCACAAAGATCCTGATCTTTGTGAATTTGTTAAAAAGGATTTGCAGGGTAGGGAGATTTGATACCGTTACTTCCGTTCTTACCGTTCCTATTCTTGTGGTTGGGCAGGAGGTTTCCTTTTTCGTAGGCGAGGATGAGGGCTGAAACGACAACAGGGTCGAACTGCGTTCCCGAATATTTCTTAAGTTCTTTAATTGCCTCCTCAGGGCTTTTCTTCTTCCTGTAAGGCCTATCGGTGGTGATCGCATCGAACGCGTCGGCGACTGCGATGATCCTCGCGATAAAGGGTATCTCGCTCTCTTTGAGCCCATCGGGATAGCCGGAACCGTCGAAGGCCTCCTGGTGGTGGCGCACTTCCCGCGCGATCTCGTTCAATTCCTTGATAGGATTTATTATCATCGCGCCTATAAGAGGATGCTTCTTCACCTCCGTATACTCTTCGGGTGTGAGCATGCCTGTCTTATTCAATATGTGGTCAGGTATGCCGATCTTCCCGACATCGTGCAAAAGCGCCGATAGGTGCAGGGTCTCCTTGAAATTCTTGTATCCGCCCTCTTCCGGAACTCCCTCCAGCTCTTTCGCGATGGCAAGGCAGTAGTTCGTTACCCTCGCAGTATGGCCGTGGGTATACGGGTCTCTCGCATCGATGGCCGCGGCAAGCGCGATCGCGGTGTGAATGAATATCCTGTGCTCGCGATTATAGAGCTCTTTTATCTCGTCGATCCTCTCCAGCTGGCTTTCGATGAGCTGCGCATTCGATATCGCCATCGCAGCATCGTTCGCCAGAGTGACGAAGAAACCGAGCTCATCTCTTCTGAAACGCTGTCCGTTTATCTTGTAGCCCAGGATCATGATCCCAAGGAGATCCTGTTTAAAATAGCACGGAACGCACACGTTCGCCTTCAGCAGGTCCATCTGCTTCTTTAGGGCTAAAAGCTCGTTGTACAATTCCGGCTCTTTGTCGAGTATATCTCTATTCTTGAGGCAGATGATGATGTCGTCATAGTTCAGTGTCCCTGTGCCCGATACGAGAAAGTTCTGTTGTTGATTGAATATCTGGATCAGGGGGCTGTCTAACGGCAGCCGGATATATCCGACCGGGATCTTCAGCCCGCCCTCGCCCCTTGAATCGATCAGGATGTACGCGTTCTTCGACTCTTTAAACAGCAGCATCGCCGTGTGGGTAACCTTAAGCTGCTCGCTGATGACGCGGCAGATCATCTTTATGAGGTGCTCGGGCTTCTTGAAACGGATCATGCTCCTCGAAGCATTTTCCAAGAAGACCTGGTAATCCAGCCTGGGGGCGAATTTTTCGTGAGAGGTATCCCGGGCAGACGCATCTGCGCCTTTATTCTTAACCGCGCCGTTCCCGTTCTCTCCCTCGGCGCTGAGCTGTAAAAACCAGTTCTGGAGCTTGGACCAGCTCGGCGCTTTTCTGTGGTTGTTATAGGTCACTGCATCTCCTTGATACAGGAATTAAGTGCGTTAAAAAACCATGCGTTAACGCAGATAGACGCGAATCAAACGCAGATTAACGCAGATATCTGCGAGTATCTGCGTGCCCGCCTGCCGTCGGGCAGGAAATCCGCGAGAATCTGCGTTGAAATAGAAAAAACAGTCGGTACGATTTGAACGGCATCCCGATCTCGTGTGCAGCAAATTTTTCACCCACCTAACGGATCGTCGCGCTGTTGCTCAGTCCCAATGCCTTTAACACCGCCGATTCCAGATAATCCAGGACGAGGGGTTTTGTGATGTAATCGATCGCGCCGCATTTATACGCCTCTTCCATCTTGTCCTGGTCCTCGAGCGCGGTAACCATGATGACTTTCGAATCCCGGTCAACCTCCTTGATCTGGTGCAGCGTAGCGAGCCCGTCCATGCCCTTCATCTTGATATCAAGCAGTATCACATCCGGTTTGTCTCTCTGAACGATCGAGACCGCTTCAGCGCCGTTCAGCGCGGTAAAAACCCTAAACCCTCTCTCTTCGAAAAAAGTCTTCACGAAATCGCATACGTCGATCTCGTCATCGACCACGAGTATTTTGCGCATGGGTACTCCTGTTTTTTTGGAACACAGATGATCACAGATATCGGTGATCATCTGCACGCGTTTATTTCTGAGCTGCCTGATTAATCGCCTCTTCCAAATCCTTCAGGCTCGACAATGGCTTGTCGAAATACGCGTATGCGCCCATCTTCAAGAGGCGCGCCTTCGTCTTGCCGCCGTCGTCATATGCTGTCACGAATATCACCTTGGGAGCCGGCTCCATCGATTTGAGGAGCGTCAGCACCTCATCGCCATCGATCCCAGGCATCTTCAGGTCCATCAACACGACGTTCGGCTTCTTCTCCTTTACGATCTCGATGCCCTTTGCCCCGCGGATCGCCACCTCGATGTCATACCCTCTTGGCGCAAAATAGTTCTTCAACATGTCGACGAATTCGGCTTCATCGTCTATTGCAACTATCCGTGGTTTTTCCATGTCACAATTCTGTTCTCCGCGGTCCCCTTAAACCTGAACTTCCTTCGCTGCCGCAACAGGAAATTCAAGCGTAAATGTCGTTCCTTCTCCGACTTTCGTCTGTTTGAGATAGATGCGTCCGCCGTTCTTCTCAACGACCTGACGAACGATGAACAACCCCAGACCTGTGCCTTTGCCCGGTTCCTTGGTCGTGAAGAATGGATTGAAGAGCTCCTTTATCTTGTCCTCAGGGATCCCCGACCCCGTATCCTGGATATCGATGCTTATCTTTCCTTTCAACTCATGGGCCGCGACCGTGATCTTCCCTTTTTCGCCTATCGCCTGGCCGGCATTGCGGATAAGGTTGAAAAGGATCTCCTGGAGCTGTTTCCTATCGACGAAAAGGTCGGGTAAACCTTTTCCTACTTGCTTCTCGATCTCGATCTTCTCCAATTTCAGTTCGTAGCCAACCAGAGCCAGGACCTCGTCCACTTCTTTATCTATGACGATATACTCCGCCTCGCCCCTAGACGGCTTTGCGAAACTCGAAAGCTTCTTGGTGATGGAAACGGCCCGGTCGGTCTCTTTTATTACCTTCTGCATTATCTCCTTGGCCTTGGTTAATAGCTCATCGGGGCTTTTATCTTTGAACAGGCCATCGCGCACGTTCAACAGGAAGGCCTCGCACTGCCCGCGCGCGATGCCAAGAGGATTACAAATCTCATGGTTTATGCCAGCCGACAATGTCCCGATGACCGCCATCTTCTCCCTCTGTGCCGCCTCCGCCTGGGTCTTTCCGAGTTCCTCGAAGAGTTTTGCGTTAGAGATCGCTATGGCGAGCGTCCTGGAAAGCGGCATAAGTATATCCCAGTCATCTTGGGTGTAGCCCTCATCGGACTTCTTCTTGCCGAGCGATAATATCCCCATAACCTTATCATGTAACACCATGGGTATGATAAGTTCTGCGTTAAGCTTATCTATTACCTCCTGGACCGGCTCCGGGATGAATACCTTCTTTTGAGCGAGCTCGCTTTTCAAGAGGTATCCGTGGGTAGTCTCTAAAAACGCGATGATGCCATTGGGCTTAACCAATGTCACCGAGGGGTCTTTTATATGCTTTGAGGCGACCACGGTGAACTGCCGGCTATCCTCATCGAGGAGCAATACTGCACAGGAGTTGAGCTTTACGATGTCGACGAGCTTATCCACGGTGAGGTTCACGAGCCTGTCCAGGTTCATGACCGTGAGAACATCCGTGGTGAATGTCTTGAGCAGCTCTTTGTAGTCGTATTTCTTCTGAAAGAGGTATTTGTCTGTTACATTTATAAGAAAATTTTCGATCTTCCTCATGGTGAATATGATGATAATACCGCTTACGGTAAGACCCAGTGCCCTTCCGCTAAACCTAGCACTTCTCAGAAGATATTCCTGAATAATCAGAGTCGGCAGGATTAATATGGCAAACACCGCCGCCAACAACCCCGCAAAGACAAGGGTCTTCTTGATGACGACTTCGATGTCCATCCACCGATATCGTAATATAGCATAAGCGATCAATATTAAATAAATAGATATGGCCGGGTTTCCCCAGGGTGGAATGTTTATGTTATACCATAATGTAAGATTAGTTGCGGCACCAATCCAAACAAAAAGTGTTATGATAAAGATAAATTTTATCTTATTTGCATCTGCGACCTGAATTTTAAAACTATGTTTATACAGAATATAAATGCTATATACAACGTAATAAACCCATACGGCTATAAAAAAATGAAACGCAATGCCAGGAATTGGCCAAAATGGAAAAAACATTCTGGATTCAACACCCTTTACTAAAAATGGTCCGAAATCAGAAATCAACAAAAGTGTGGCTAATAAATATCCTAAAATAATAATTTTTTGCCTTTTTCTAGTTTTTTCATTTAATATTTCTACTAAGGCATGTAAATGACAAATGGGAGTATAAACACTACCTGCCATTAAAGCTCTTGCCCAGAAAAGAGCGCTTACATAATCGTTAGAGAGTTGCCAAAGAAAATAACTATAGCTCCAAATCGAAACATTCAAACAAGCTAGAGAATAGGCAATATATTTAACATTACGAAAATCTCTTGTAATTACAAATAGGCCCAAAATTGTGCTTATTATTCCATTCAAGAGGCCTGTAATTCCAAAATAGTTCATAGGCTTAAATTTTCTATTTAGTTCCTACAGCAATATTTGCTTGGTCTCCAAATGTTCTAAAAGTATGTATTTCTTTACATCCTGCCTTTCTTAAAACTTCAAGCAACTCAAATTCATTGAAAAATGTATAATGACCTATTTTCTCCTTATATTTTATTTTCCCTGCATTCGTTAAAAGCCTTCTAGCTTCAAAAACTTCTTTACTGGTTAAAGATTGATCAAGCGCCTTACGATATATGAGAGAAAGATCGTTATTTGGCTTTAGAGAACTTACCGTTATTTTTCCCCCTTCCTTCATTTTTTTTACGAGATTTTGAATAACTTTGACTGGCTTTTTAACATAGGAGATAACAAGATTGCAACAAATTTTATCAAAAAAATTATTCTCAAGCGGTAACTCATTTTCTAGTGTAGCTACGATATAAACAAATTTCATCTTTTTTAATAAATCAATATTTTCTTTTTTAGATAAAGTCGCGATTAATTTTGCGTGCTTATCCAAAGCTTCCTTAAGGGGTGGGTCTACAAAATCTATCCCCGTATACAAAATCTTATTATAATTGTGAAGACGACTTATTTTTTCAATTTGGCATAATTTAGTTGCTAACCAAGCACCAAAATGCCCATTTCCGCATCCGGCGTCTAAGAAATTATTTCCATCTATAAACCCGCCTAACAGTTCATAGTTTAATCTTAAAAAATTTTTATATTCATAGGATTTCATTAATATAAAGTAATCTGACATATACTTAGTCCAGAATTTTTTTTCGTCGTTTCTAGTTACCGTCAATGTTTTTTTTAAATTTGTTTGCTCGATTCTATTTTGCCGTACTATAAAATGTATGTCAGGCTCCATGCATTGTTCATCTGAAATTGCGCAATTGTGCATGTATTTAATGCAATTTTTAACTATTTTCAAAATGACCTGTTTTGCAAGCTTTGGGTTTTCTTGTATTTGATGTAAAGCGTTAGAAACAAAAAACAATTCTTTATTAATATTTTTCGTCTTTTTGTATACCAAATAACTATCTTTAATATCGGTCCATGCATCATGTTCTGCAACTATATATAAAATTGGAATCTCTATACGCTTAATGTCATTCAGTGTACTAATAAACGTATCATAATTATTTTCTACAGCTATTTTTAGAAAATTATCGCTGACTTCAAAACCTAAAATATCAGTAATGCCCCATCTGCGTCCTCTAATGTACCCTTCTATCATCTTCTCTTTATAGACATAATAAATTGATTTTCTCAAATTCGTAACACCGACTAAGCTTATAATGAAAGATATAAAGCTATTACGGGAGGCAACCTTAAAGGCAACTCTACTAGCAAGGCTAGAAGCTATGACACCAACCTTGTCAGTAGCAAAATTGCTCGTTATGAAATTAATGCTTGCATCCAAATCTTTTTCCATTGATAACAAATTACAATCTACCATTTCCCCATCGCTTTCTCCGATATGATTAGTATTATCGTAACGAAGCACATTAAAACCATTGCTTACCAAGTAATAAGCAGTTGATATGTGATCTTTTTTTGTTTCTCCGTATCCCGGAGGAATGATAATGAATGGTTTCGCATCATAGCCAGTTACTCCAGAATCAATATATCCTAAAATATTCATATCAGAATTGTTCTTATACATTATACGGCTGCTTACTATTTCGCATTCTTGCAACTTGTTAATCATGTGATAAGATACTGGTTTTCGTTTTAAAAAATGTATTTAATACCTTCTTAGCAACATTTCTCCCCGAAATTGCAACAACAGGTATTCCCCCCTGAGCATATCCCTGAGTTGTCCAGTGACCTGCAAATAACATATTTTTTATAGCAGGTGATTTCATGGGCATAATATTTGATGAGATTTGGTCTACGATAGGTGCCCAGCCATACAATGCACCTCGATAATTATAAGTAAATTTATAAAATGTTAAAGGTGTGGCTGACTCTTTTACAAGTATATTGCTATTGGTTATTCCAGGAATTACTTTTTTGACGTTATATAGAATGTTTTCGACTATTTTTTTCCTATTCTTTTCCCAAAACGCAATATCTTTAAATGGTGCGGCAGTAAAGACTGATATGATTTCGCTATTGCTTGGAGCAAGAGACTTATCAAAAAAAGTTGGCCGAGAGATCAATAAAAAACTTTTTTTAAAATCTAAGTGATTGCTTAAGACAGAGCCATAATATGCATCTATATTAGGCTCGGGACAAAACCATGTGCTACATTTAACACTATCTAACCCCTGCGTTACGTTTTTTACACCCAAATAAATGACAAAAGCAGAAAATGAAGGAACCAATTTCTTTATTTTAGTTCTAATTTTGTCTATCGTTCTATTTTTCGAGAATAAATCAAAAAAGGTACGAAAAGAATCTATGCATGAAACTATATAAGATGCTTCTATTCTTTCACCGTCATCTATGATTATAGCCGTTGCCTCATTATTAGTAGTTAGCAAAATTTTTGTTACCTCCGAATTTAATAAAATTTCTCCTCCGAACGTTTTGAACTTTTGACATATTTTATCTGAAAAAGCTTGCATCCCGCCTTTAGGATAATATCCACTATCAAAAATATATTCCCTAAATAAAATAATTGCGCTAATTGCTGCAATCTTATTCGACGATGCCCCGGCATTGCCTAAAGGCGTGGAAAAAATTTGTTTTATATACTCCGATTTAAAATATTTGTCAAGGAGCTGCCTAAATGTTAAAGTAATATTCTCTCTATAAAGTTGTGAAAAATCTGTTTTGGATATATAAATAATGAATTTCCGAATGCTATCAATTTCATTCGAAAAATTCTTTTTGAAAGAATCCGTAACTGCGTCGAGATTTTTCCCGAAAATTATTTCGAAATCAAGGAATAATATTTTGTCAGAAATATCAGTGTCAACTAATTCCAAGTCGCTAGTTAATTCTATTTCATCAAGTATTTTTCTTAATTGTCCGCCTTTTTGACGTAGGCTTCCTAAGTAATGCACACCCGCATCAAACTTAAAACTATTTCTAATAAAAGAACAACAATAACCACCTACTTTATTATTTTTTTCGACGATAAGGACTTTTACGCCATTCTTGGCTAAAATAGTGCCGCATATAAGGCCACTAATACCTGCGCCAATTACAATTACATCGTATTTATTTTCCTGTTTTAATTGCATTTTAATAGAATTTTATGCAACTTTTCAAAGATTTTCTATCGGAAATTGCACAAGATTGACCAGAATATCCAATTGTTAAAAGTGCTACAAATGAACCATTTATATTAAAAAGAGATCTTATCTCTGCGGCGCAAAAAAGTGGCGATGTTAACCAGGCGGCCCCTAAACCTAATGAATGCGCCATTAATAACATATTCTCAATCGAAGCTGAAATGCTCTGCAACTCCGATATCTCTGTAATTGAAAAGTAGGGATCGCCGAATTTTCTCATCCTTTTTGAGAGCTCACATGAATTATATATAACTATAGCGATAGGAGCGCTTAAGACTACCTCTGCTGTCTTTTTGACAATAATATCAAACCCAGAGAATAGATGATGAGATTTCTTCAATAATATACCAGCCAGCCTTTTAATAACTGGCTCTTTTCTGATCACAATGAAACGCCAAGGTTGTGCATTGTGAACCGAGGGGCTCCATCTTCCCGCTTCTAATATTTTCATAATTTGTTTATTGGAAATTTCTTTATCTGTATATTTTCGTATAGTGCGCCTACTTCTTATAAGCTTTAACAAATTATCTTTCATATTTTTTAAACACCACACATGCATTATTCTCACCGAATGCAAATGAATTATTTAGAACGACTTTCAATGTCTTCTTTTTTGCCACATTTGGAACGCAATCAATGTCACATTCAGGATCCTGCGTTTCATAGTTAATAGTAGGTGGAATAATGCCGTTTTCTATTGCAAGGCAACAGGTAAGCGCCTCTATAGCGCTAGCTGCACCCATGGTATGGCCAAGCATTGATTTAATAGAGCTAATAGATATACTCCTAACTAAAACACCAAACACTGTTTTGATTGCCTCACATTCTGCTTTATCATTTGATGGTGTGCCAGTCCCATGAGCGCTGATATAGTCGACCTCTCCCTTATTGACTCTTGAGTTTTTTATCGCCTTCTCCATTACTTTAATGATACCATCGGGACGCTGCGAAGTCATATGATACGCATCGCAACTCAATCCATACCCTAGAATTTCAGCATATATGGATGTGTTTCGCTTCTCTGCTATTTCCAGTTCCTCCAATATTAACACACCTGCCCCTTCTCCAACCATCATACCCTTTCTATTTTTATCGAATGGTTGGCATCTGTCTGGGGCCATAGCAACGAGACGATTAAAACCTGCAAAATTTGTTCGAGAAATTGGATCTGCACCTCCAACTACCGCAAAATCTAATTTACCCGTTCTTATTAAATCAAATGCAAATCCAATAGAATAATTTCCGGCTGCGCACGCAGTCGGAATCGTGGAATTTAACCCTTGTATGCTAAAATAGAAACCAATCTGATCTGAAATGTTGTTTGCCGGATATTTCTTAATATTAACAGGCCATACATCATCTTCTCCTTTACTTATCCAATGCTTATCTATTTGCTCCAACGACTGGACATCCGCCATGGTAGTACCCATTACTATACCAACCTTTTTATTACGAATTCCCTCCAAATCAACTCCCGCATCTTCAAGCGCCATCTTTGTTGCAGCGATGGCGAATTGTGAAGCCCTTGCGACATCGTTTATTCTATTTTTTGGGATAAATTCTTTGGGGTCAAAGTTTTTAACTTCGCCTCCTTTATGGGTAGAGTATTCTGATGTGTCGAAAGTGGTGATATCGCTTATCCCTGACTTGCCGGCAATGAGGTTCTTCCAGAACTCATCTTTACCAATGCCTATCGACGACACAACACCCAAACCAGTCACCACAACACGCCTGTTCATCGCTTCCTACTTCGTTTCATTTAGTTAAGAATTCGTTCGCCAATTTTATGACCTGGTTTAAATTTGTTATCTTCGTAAGGTTCTCATCGGGAATTTTCAATTTATATTTCTTTTCGATCGATGCCAAAATTTCAAGCGCCATCATGGAATCCATCCCCAAATCTTCAACGAACTTTGCCTCCGGTGTTATCTTCTCCGGCTCAATCTCCACTATCTCGGCAACAAGCGCTCTCAATTCTTGCTCTAATGACCTTGCATCTAGTTTAGGCATCTTCCTCAACCTCGCCAGTTAGGCTACATCGCTAAACCGCCGTCAATAGTTATCACCTGACCCGTTATGTATTGCGATTCGTCTGAGGCAAGAAACGTTGCCACCTTTGCAACTTCTTCTGCCTTCCCAAAACGGTTCAATGGAACGCGTTTCAATAAGTCTTTTTTATATTCTTCTTTGAAATCTTTAATCATATCAGTATCTATATACCCGGGCGCTATCGCATTCACCCTGATATTGTAGCTACCAACCTCCTTTGCTAACGACTTTGTAAGACCTATCATGCCGGCCTTGCTCGCTGAGTAATTGACTTGCCGTGCCATACCCTTTATGCCGGCTACTGACGTTACATTGATGATGTTGCCGCTTCTTTGCTTCATGAATGTCACGATCGCTGCCTTGATAAGGTTAAATGCGCCAGAGAGATTGGTAGACAGCACGTCTTCCCAGTCCACTTCTTCCATGAGAATAAGCGCCTTATCACGCAATATACCGGCATTATTTACGATGATATCCAGTCTGCCGAATTGACTCTTTACGCCCTCTACCATAATTCGAGTTGCGCCGTAATCTTTTATGTCATTCCTAAAAACGAGGACCTTACCGCCTTTTCCCTCGATCTCTTTTTTCAATTCGAGGGCTTTGTCTTCGCTTTTAAGAAACGTAAACGCGACGTTTGCTCCCTGGCTCGCGAATTCCGATACGATGGCCCTGCCTATGCCGCGCGATCCTCCGGTTACTATTGCAACCTTATCTTTGAGCAACATATCTCCCTACCGCGAGCGTCGAGTTTGAGCCGGTGGGGCTAAAGGCGTCGATCAGGATCTTATCGACCTTTGCTTCCCGTGTCTCATTCGGCACATAGTCTAAATCGCATCGCCTGTCGGGCTCTGCGTAACATATCGTAGGCGGTATAAAATTTTCCTCTAAAATCCCGAGGCAACCGGCAAGGTTCAGTGCCCCTGAAGCGGAGAAGGACTCCCCCGCCATGGATTTCAATGAACTTATCGGAATCTTCTTTGCTCGTTCACCAAAGACATTCTTGACCGCACGCGTTTCCATTACATCGCAATCAAGCGTGGAATTCCCGCTCGCGCTTATATAATCGATATCCTTGCCATCGACCCCGGCATCCTCAAGACACGACCTTATCGCTTCCGTAGCGCCTTCTGCCTTTGGGCTGTAGATGTTCCGGCTCTTTGGGTCAAATGACGTGCCGTAGCCCAGTACTTCCGCATAGATCTTCGCGTTCCGACTCAGGGCATGTTCAAGTTCTTCCAGAATGACTATGCACGCGCCTTCGCCGAAGACGATGCCATTTCGCCGTCTGTCGAAAGGGCTATTGATCTCTTCTTTGCCGGGCCGTGAACCCGCAAGATGGCCGATTTTGTAAAAACCTTTATATGTATGCTCGCACAATTCTTCCACCCCTCCTGTCAGCACTACTTTGTATTCATATAGATTAAGCATATTCATCGCGTAGTATATCGCGTCCAGGCTTGAGCAGAACCCTGTCGCGATCGTGGAGTTGAAACCTTGTATGTTGAACATTATCGAGATGTGACTGGCGGGCGAATTTATCACGGTATTGGGGAAAAGCGCGGGGTTCACGGCTCGGGGCCCATGGCGTAATGCCTCTTTATCGAATTCGCTGATGGACGCGACAGAACCCATTGTGGAACCCAATGACACACCAAAAAAGTCTGTTTCCTCCTCGCTCAAAGGATATTTTATCCCTGCATCATCGAGCGCCAAGTGAGACGCACACAGTACGAGCTTCGTCGTCCTGTCCAAAGTCCGCAGGCCTTTCGGACCTAAAATTTTCTCTGGCTGGAAGTCGGATATCTCGCCTGCGAGTTTGGTCCGCAGATTCCCTGTGTCGAAGAGGGTCACAGGCTTGATGCCTGAGCGTCCTTCCTTGAGGGACTTCCAGAACTCATCCTTGCCGATGCCGTTCGAGGCAAGTACCCCCAGTCCTGTAATTACAACTCTTTTATTCATATAGGGAGCTAGGCCTCTTATAACCTGTGTGAACTAGCTTTATCCACAGTGTCAATGATACCCGCAGACAAAAAAATACCCAACTCATTTAAAAAACTTGAGTTGGGTATTATATACTGCTCTTTTGATTCTCTTTTTCTTCCTGTCCAGAGATCCAATTGTCTATTGTAGACTTCTTGAACCTCCAATTGGCTCCAACCTTGAAACCAGGTAACTTGCCCTCTTTGGCGTGTTTATAGATAGTTACCGGTTTCATCTTGAGGTAGCGAGCCAACTCCTGGACCGTGAAGACGTTCTCTTCCGGCATAGGTTATCCCTTCTTCCTCCCGTGCTGTATTCTTCTCAGGGCCATGAGCCTCTTCAAATCCAGAACATCCTGCTCTCTTTTGAACCTCTTCTTCGAGGTTATGAGGTCTTTGATGCCGAGAATATTTATCGGAATATCTCCGTACCTCGATCTTTTCCTCCTCGTCCACGCCTGCTCGAACGGAATTCCCGCCACATCCATTAGTATGTCTATCCGGATCGGCGCAACGCCGATCTGGTATAGCATCTTTCTCTCTGTAAAATCTTCCGGATGAACGCCTCTCAGGGGCGCGCCAAATTCCTTCATCGCCTTGTAAAGCCTCTGTGCGTTTTCAAGCTCCGGATTTACCCAAATATCAAGGTCTTTGGTAAATCGCGGCTCTGCATAATACGCAACGGCGTAAGCGCCAACCACGAGATATGCGACGTTATATCTGCTCAACGCTTTGAATAGATCTCTGTAGTCGTAGCTTATTTCCATCCATTCCTCTAATTTTGTAGAACTCGCCAACTGCCTTCCACATGGCAATGAAGCGCGCTCTAGCGCCTGCCTTCTGCCAAAAGTCTATATCGAATGAGAGGTCCGCTTTTGAGCGTTCTATCAGACGTTCTGCTATACTTTCCTTGCGGTTTTTTCTCATCGCCAAGGGCCTTCGCGATGGTTAGGATAACCCATAAAAAATACCTAACTCTTTACATTAAAAAGAGCTAGGTATTATGCCACTACTCTCGGGTATCGTTCACGTCCTGCGCGACGATCCGGTGGCCGTTCAAGGATTCCACGAACCTCCAGTTGGCTCCAAACTTGAACCAGGGTAACTTGCCCTCTTTGGCGTGCTTATAGATAGTTACCGGTTTCATTTTGAGGTAGCGAGCCAACTCCTGGACCGTGAAGACGTTCTCTTCCGGCATATACGCACCTCATTGACGGGCTATGGTCTATTTATCTATATCCTTTAATACGAATCGCTATAGACCACTATACCCTTACACTTCTTTGTATAAGGACGCATGGAATCTCGCCCTTTTATTCGGGGTGATATTAAGTATACATTATTTTTATTAATTGTCAAGGGTTAGGAATTCTAATTTTCAGTTTTACGCTGTAACTATTTATTAGTGAAGACGTTATGGCCTTACCCCAAAATACGTATCAAAATTTGCGTCATATTCTATTTAAGGTAAGATATAAGGATGGATATTGGGAGGGATTCCTTGTTATTAAATGGAAATGGAGCTATTTATATCTTATATTGCGCTACAGATTTGTCAAGGAAATCAATGAGGTCATACAAGTGCTTGATCTCTTGATTGATCTCCTCTTTCATGTGTTCCGGTGAAATTTGCACGTTCCTGGATAAGCCTTCCAGGTCGGTTATCTCCTTATGTAACCTCTTAATGATCTCAACCTCTTCGGTTACCCTTCCCCGCAGACTTTTCACCACCGTATTGATTCCGTCTGCCAGCGACTTCAACTCATCCCTCTTTCTCAGGGTTATGAACCTGGTAATGTCACCATTTGCAATGCCTTCCAGAAATCTCTCCATCCTGTATATGGGTCCTGCGATCCTATGAGATAGCATGATACCTATTAATACTACTAACGGAGTTAGCAACAACAAGCTCAATAATATCTGAATATTTACACTTTTAACAATAGCCACCAAGCGACCCTGTGGGTAGACATTCGCGAGCTTACTGCCCATTACGACCATTGCCTGGTAATATACGGTATAAGCAGCGAGAGCGCCAACGCCAAACATGATGATTAATATAACCCTGATATACCTTATTTGAAATTCCGGTGCGATGAAGTATCGTCGTCTTAGTATGAATGGTTTTGGCATGGTCTTGCTCCTTGGTTTGGCTCAGGTTCGGCTATTGTTACACAGATGATCGCTGATTGCGTGAAAGCTTTGTGTTCGTCACAGATTTACCATGCTCACTTCACTTCCTCTTCCAGATTGTCGTCTCTCTCCTCACGATGAGGTTCACTGAACCGGACTTTGAGCCGCGAATGAGCTCAATGGCGGTCTTCATCGGCATATAGCGCGTGGAGTTATCGTCTATTGCAATGACAAGGTCGCCCTTCCTTAAGCCTCCCTTTTCAGCAGGACTGCCTTCTTTCACCTCGGTCACGGTGAGCCCATCGAACTCCATGGAAAACACTGCGCCTGTCAACTCCCTGGAGCCGGCCATCGGCCCTCTCGGATCGGTCATGACTATCTCAAGGCTGCGCTCAAAGGTCGTTTTGATCTCTATCGATGGGTCCTTCACAAGCAAATCGATGAACTGGCGATAAGCCATATAACCCGTGAACTTCCCCCACAGAGCAACGATGTAATCGCCTTTCTTGATGCCGGCGTCCGCCGCGGGAGTCTGCGGTAGAACCTCATCGACCTCAAAATTGTTCCCCGTTATTTTCAGCGCCATGCCGATCAAGAACCTGAGCTTCTCCTCCCGTTCATTTTTCAGGTCCTCTGCGGTCTTCTCTTCCATCCCGGCAACCTGGTATCGTTCGAACTCTGTGCGGCGCTTAATGTCCTCTTCCTTCTTCGCCTCTTCTTTTCGGAAGAGGAACCCCTTGAGGTACATCATTCCGTCTTTTGCGGGTTTCGAATTGGGATTCATGTTGAATGCTTTTTCATAGTATGAGTAGGCGGCTTCGTAATTGCTCCTCTCTTTTGCGAGGTCTCCGAGTTTTATCAGATTGTCTTCTTCAGAGTCGTACGATAATTCCCGAACATCGGACTTCAGGACCTGGACCTCGCCGTCAGGCGTTGAGAGGACGATCCTGTCGTAGTAATCCTCGACGATGATCCCCTTCAGCTCGCGGCCGTCTCGCTTTATGACGGTGTCGGCGCGTGCGGTGGAGAGACCGAAGGCCAGAAAAAGACTAAAGACTATGGACCATAGACCAACGACTAGCGACGCAAGACTAAAGACTAAAGACCATAGACCATAGACCGACGGGCGAAATGTCTTGCGTAAGGCTGGTGTCATCTCTAGGTTCATCCCCTGCTTCGTGTATTTCTCAATCTTAATCTCAATCTTAATCTAAAGCGCTGCTGCGGATAGATCGCTTCGTCGCGTCCGAAACTTCGGGACCCCTCACAATGACCGTCATTTATCATCTCAAAACCCTCTTCGCCTCGTCGTACACGACCTTGAGCGGCACCTTCATCTTCTTCGCGATGGCCACGCAGTCCTCGTATTCGGGAGAGACGATCCTTATGCGTCCGGGGCCGAGGCCGATCTTCACTTTGATCCTGCCGTATTTTGTACGGACGCTCACGATCTTTCTCGAGAGCTTGACCCTGTCAACCCTATAGCACCTTAATCCGATCGAGGTCGTCTCCTCGAATATCGCTGCGCCGATCTTATCCAACAAGGGCTCTTCCGCGAGCACGCTCAACTGGAACGCCGGCCGGGATTTCTTCATCTGGATGGGAGTGACGTAGACGTCGAGAGCGCCTACCTTGAAGAGCCGTTCAAAAAGGTAATCGAAGACCTGCGGGCTCATATCGTCAATATTCGTTTCGACGACGTACACGCTGTCCCGCTCGTAAGCGTCGCCTGATTCTCCCACAATAACCCTGAGCATGTTGGGCGTTCCGGCAAAATCCGCGGTCCCCGCTCCATAGCCGATCCTCTCCATGCGCATGCCGGGCATGGGTGCGAAATGGGCGTGTACGCCCCGCAAAATACCTGCGCCTGTCGGGGTCACGAGCTCCGCCTCTACCCTCGACATCCGCACGGGTACCCCTTTCATGAGGACCGCCGTCGCCGGGCTCGGGACAGGCAGGGTCCCTATCTGGGTGTAGACATACCCCTTCCCCAGGACGACGTCGGATGAATAGAACTTCTCGATCCCCATTGCGTCGATCGCGAGCGCGCATCCGACGACGTCGACGATCGAATCGATGTTCCCTACTTCGTGAAAACGGACGTCTTCCAATCTCTCACCGTGGACCTTCGCCTCCGCGTTGCCGATCGTGAGGAATATCTGACTCGAGAGGTCCCTGACGCCCTTGGGAAGGCTGCTTTTCCCGATGAGATCCAGAATGGAGCTGAGGGTGGAGTGCGAATGGCCGTTGCCCCGGCCCTTTTTCACGGCGCACGTGAATTTCGTTCCCACGAGGCTCGAGCGCTTCACCCGCTTTGCCTTGATCTCATACCCCGTCAACTTCAGCCGCGCGAGGCCCTTCCGCAAGATCTTGATATCGAGCCCTGCGTCCAGAAAAGCCCCGAGGACCATGTCACCGCTGATGCCTGAAAAACAGTCGAAGTAGGCGATCTTCATAATAGCGTATAGCGGATAGCGTTTAGCGTATAGGATTGAGCATCCTATACAGCATGCCACCCACCTCCTTCATTGCAAGCTCTTGCCCCCTCTCGGGTCGTCATTTCGCGGGAACGTGCAATTTTCCCCGGCGAGGAAAATTGCACTCGAGAAAAATCGCTCGCTCTCCCTCGCATACATCTTTTAGCGGGCTCGGGATCCGTGCCCGCTCGCGATTTTTACGTCCCGCTCAATGCCGCCCCTCGGGGGCCCCGGGCGCTTTTATGCCCTGGATCCGTCCACCCCTTCATCGTACCACACACTCAACACGTAAAACTGATGCGTGACTGGATATTTTGGTGTTTAGCATATGGTCCGCGTTTCACAGTCTATGGTCTATTGTCTGTGGTCTGTGGACTATGGATATTATAAGCGATGTTAGTGTACTAGCCGCTATACGCTATTTATTGATCAAACTCGCAAAATACCCCGCGCCGAAGCCGTTGTCGATATTGACGACGGCCACGCCCGGGGAGCAGGAGTTGAGCATCGTGAGGAGCGGAGCAATGCCCTCAAAGCTTGCGCCGTACCCGATGCTCGTGGGGACCGCGATCACAGGCTTCGAGACAAGTCCGCTCACGACGCTCGCGAGCGCGCCCTCCATCCCCGCCACGACGATGATCACGTTCGCCTCCTCCAATAGATGCCGCTTGTCCAAAACGCGGTGGAGCCCGGCCACCCCGACATCGAAGAGGGTCTCGACCTTGTTTCCCATGAGCTCAAGCGTCACCCGTGCCTCAAGCGCAACCGGAATATCCGCCGTCCCGCCGGTCACGATGAGGACAAGGCCCTTCTTCCCGCGTACGGCCGAACGAGGCTCGCCGCAATAGAGAACCCGTCCGCGTTCTTCGTATTTGACCCTCGGGCATATCTTCTTGAGGCTCGCGTATGCGCGGCTATCGGCGTGGGTCACCAGGAGGGGGGAGCCATGCGCGAGTATCCTCTTTGCGATCGCGGTGATCTCGTCCGTCGTCTTGCCCTTCCCGAAGACGACTTCAGGGAAACCCCGGCGCAATCTCCTGTGGCTGTCGATCCTCGCGAAACCGAGGTCTTCATAGGGCAGGTCTTTGAGCCGCCTTACTATGTCCTCGCGGGAGATGCTGCCTTTTTTAAATCGCTTCAATAATTTTTCGACATCCATCGATTATTCCCGAATTCGCGCAAAGACTCTCGCACGCTTCCTTTTCAAAACACCATTTTCTCGCCGGGACGAAGGCAGCATCATGTCTGCAGGATAATGATGTACAGGATGAGCACAATGAAGAGCGTGGAGAGGACATAGAAATTACAGAAGTACCAAAAATCCTTGATCCTCTCCGGAAAGGTGTAGTCGTACTGCCGGGTCATGGGCTCTCTTCTCTTTATCTCTCGCTCAAGGTCGGTGTAGGGACGGGAGGGGCGGCCTTTCGAGTCAAGGTGGGCCTTCGCGCGTTCCGGTTCCTTCTCTTCCAGGGTGCGGATCTCATTTTTTATCGCCTCGATCTGCTCCTTCCTGAACCGCAGGAACGTCCCCCCGATCTTATAGGCGGGGATCTCCCCTTCATCAACGAGGCGCTTCACCTCTTCCTCGGGCAGACCGAGATACCGGGCTACGTCCTTTATTGTGAGCAGGCTTTCGGGCATAGTTTTAAACGTTCCATAATGTTACGTAAGGTTCCCTCATGTTCCATAAGGTTGCCCACTTTCGTAACCTTATGTAACGTTATGTAACCTGATGGAACCTTATGTAACCTCTTACTTTATCTTCCCCGCCGCGACCCACTCGTCAACCTTGGTACGGTCGAACGTCCACGACTCGCCCGCCCTTACGCCGGGCAATTTCCCGGAACTCGCCCACTCTCTCACGAGAGATGCTTCCAGCTCCAGATATTTCGCGAGCTCATCGAGCGACATGAGCGTCGATACCGGGGAATTCGTCTCCTCGGCCCTCCCCGCCTTCAGCATGTGGCAGGTACCCTCGAATATCGCACCCTCCGCAATGCTCAGACGCGGCGTCCGTATTTCACCGACGACGACCGCCGGAGCTACGAGCTTCAGCTCCTTCACCGCGATGAGTGTCCCGTTGACCTTTCCCGCGACGATTATCGTCTCACCTATGACGTCGGCATTGACAGTGGCGTGCTCGCCTATCATGAGGTTGCCCTTCGTGTTGAGGTTGCCCTCGAACCCGCCGTTTATCCTCAAGTTTACCGCGTCCTTGAACGTGAGCGTCCCCTGCATCGTCGCATCGACATCGAGGACCTTCTCTTCAGCCTCTCTTTTCTCCTTCCGCAGCTTCATATGCGCCCCCTCCCCGTCTCGTCCGCACCGTGCCTTATTTCGCGCGGAACGTTACCGTGTTCTGCCAAGCATGTGACCTTTCATACCCCGCAAGGCGATCTAGCTCACCTCCCAGCGCGCCTTCTTCACCCCTTGTATCTGCCCTATATCGGAAATAATGTTCGCGTCGTTGCTCGAAGTGCCAAGCCTCAGGCTCAGGCGCCAGGTCACGGCTGTGCCGTCCTTCATCTTCGTCATGTCAAAATCCTTTACCTCCACTTCATAATTTGCGAGCGCCTCCCGTATCTGGATGAGGTTATCCACCTCCGCGGCCGATTCGATCGCCAGCACTTTATACCAGTCCTTCCGTATAAGGGCGTGCTCTATGCGGGAGAAGAAGAGGAGCGCGACCAATGTGATTATGGTGGTAAGGATCGCGGCGAAGTACAATCCCGACCCCACTGCAAGGCCTAACCCCGCGGCGACCCATAGGCTTGCGGCGGTGGTGAGCCCTCTCACAGAGGCCTTGAACTGCATTATCGTACCTGCGCCTAAAAATCCAATGCCTGTCACCACCCCTGCCGCGATCCTGCCGGGATCGGACGGAAACTTACCCACCGACATATCGCACATGTGGAGCGACGTGAGCATCACGAGGGTCGAACCGAGGCATACTAATATATGCGTCCTGAGACCGGCAGCCCTGCCGTGGTACTCCCTTTCAAACCCCACCAGACCGCTCAAAATTCCTGCCAGTATTAAGCGAAAGAAGATCTGCCAATCAGTGATCATTCGTATCTCTCCTCATCGTTTCTTTTAAGTGTGAACCCGTGTCATTGCAATGACAGAAAGAATATCTGTGCAACCGGTGTCTTTCCTCACAGTGTCAGGTTCGGGTCCGCGGTCATAGAAAGGTCCGACTCAAAGCCCCGCCTGTAAAGCCCTTCGCCCAGCACGCCGATCATCGCGCCGTTGTCAGTGCAGAACTCCATTGTCGGGAAATATACCCGTATGCCCCGAGAGGCAGCGGCACATGTAAGATTCTCCCTCAGACGGCCGTTTGCACTGACCCCGCCGCCGACAACCGCCGCCCTGACGCCTTTCTGCTCACACGCGCGTACCGTCTTCTCGACGACGACATCGAGGACCGCCTCCTGAAACGCGTGGCATATATCGTTTATCGCGCCGCGGTCCATCCGCTGCCGCGGCCTCCCCCGGACATGTATGCTCCGCGCGCGGGCATGCGCGGGGGGCCTGATATAATATAATACCGCAGTTTTCACTCCGCTGAAACTAAAATCTAAAGAATCTTCGCTCAGGTAACTTCGAGGAAACCTGACCCGGTGCTCACCCTTCGAAAGCCTTGCGGCCCTCTCGATGACCGGCCCTCCCGGAAAACCCAGGGCCAATATCTTCGCGACCTTGTCATAGGCCTCACCGAGCGCATCGTCCTGCGTCTGGCCCAAGAGCTCCGTGCGCAGGAAATCCCTGCACAGGTAGAGGCTCGTGTGGCCCCCGGAGACCACGAGGCCCACGAACGGAAACCTGGGAGGGGCCTTCTCGGTAAAGAATACGCTGTACATGTGGGCGAGGACGTGGTTGACCCCCACGAGCGGGATCCCGAGCGCGTAGCTCATCGCCTTCGCCATCGAGACCCCTATGAGAAGCGCCCCGACGAGCCCCGGCCCCCTCGTCACCGAGACGAGCTCGATATCCTTAGCCTTCTTGCCGGCGTGCCGCAGCGCGCACGAGAGGACCTGGCTGATGTACTCAACATGGTGCCTCGTCGCGATCTCCGGGACCACACCTCCGTATCGGGAGTGGAGGTGGACGCTCGACGTCACACAGTTTGAAAGGACCCGCCTCCCATCCGTCACCGCGATGGCCGTCTCGTCACACGAGGTCTCTATACCGAGCGTGATCACGTTAGGCCTTTATAACAGACATTTTTTAAACTCGGCTCATGCGAAATCGCGCACACCGTTGATCTTCCGCAGATGATCACGGATCGCATGAAAGACTCACGGGTTCACTGATCATCACTGATCCGCGGCATCTGTGATCATCAGTGAATATGCCGATGCACGTGAAGTCTGTGGTCATCTGCGCATGCTGCATACATTACCGCCATCACTTCACGAGCTCCGCCACCGTCACAAAACGAACCCCTTCGCGTGCGAGCGCGGGCAGCTCCTCGCTCAAGACCTTCACCGTGACCTTTTTGTCGTGGCCTATCGCGATCGCCGCTCCGGTGGCGAAGGCGCGCTGCTCCAGGAGATATATCTGATCCCTGATCTTGTCCGCGCCGGGCGTATTGTCAAGAAAGACGCTCCGCTTGGCGAACTTCACGCCGGCTTCCTTTGCGGCCTCTTCGCAGACCGATTTGCTCGCCGTCATGCTGTCGAGAAAGAAAAGCCTTCGCGCCTCAAGCGCCCGCAATATGATGCCCATGAGCTTCGGGTCCTCGGTCGACTGAGAACCCATATGGTTTGATACGCCGACCAGGCCGGGGACGCTCTTGATGTCACTGTCGAGCCGCGCAAGGATCTCGCTCTCGGGGAGCCTCGAATTTATCGTATTGACCTCCTCCTTCACGTTCTTCCTGTGCGGTTCGAGAGGGAGGTGGAGGATGACTTCGTATCCCTTCGAGCGCGCCGCGCGTGAGATCGTAGAGGAATATTTCAAGTTTGGCAATACGGAAAAGGTGACCGGGATGCCCATTTCAAAGAGGGCCGCGAGGTTCTCATTGTTATATCCGAAATCATCGAGGACAATGGCGACCCTCGGGTTCGGGTAGACCTTCTTGATCGCCGGCCGCTTCGCGGCGCGCCTCTGCGAGAGCCTTATCGACATGACGTCGAGCCCCCTGAACGTAACGGCGTAAGAGGCCTCCTCGACACCCTGTGCCGCCGAGTAATCGCTCTTCGAGACCGCGAAACCCCTCTTTTTGAGCCCTGCCTCAAGCGCCTTTGTGAAATTCCTGAAATTGACGCCCCTCGTCTCGTAGTCCCTGTGCACGTGGACGTACCGCCGTATGCCTCGCCGGGCCTCCGCGCGGGCTTCCTTCGCCATGTTCGTCCCGGAGATATCGAATTTTGAGAATACCGGTGACAGCGCGCGGTCCAGTTCCTCGGACTTGTCGAGCACGGTCACCGCGCTCCTGAGAAAGAGAACGGAGCCGATGAACGCGGCGATTACGATCGCGCCGATCACAAGCGTTTTTGGTCTCATACGGTCCACTCCCCTTTAGAAGCCCCGCTGCGTGAGGAGATGCGTCTCACGCCGTTATCTTCTTATAGGCCTTTATCCCTTTTATGATGTCGATCGCGCGTTCCAACTGATAGTCCCGCACCTTCTCCTTCTTCACCCGGGGCTCTTTCCCCTCTTTCTTCTCCTCGCTCTTTGTCTCCAGTTTCTTAAAGATGTCTTCCTTCTTGGCCTTTGGCTCTTCCTGATACTGCACCTGCTCTACAAAGACATCCGGGATGATCCCCTCACCGCTGATAGACCTTCCGCTCGGAGTAAGGTACGAGGCGGTCGTGAGCCGGAGCGCGGAGCCATCCTTGAGCGGCATCACGGTCTGGACGGAACCCTTCCCGTACGTCTTTGTCCCCGCCACGATACCGCGTCGATTATCCTGGATCGCCCCTGCGGCGATCTCCGAGGCGCTCGCCGAACCCTCGTTCACGAGAATGACCATGGGAAAATCGGTGTAGGGCTTCTCATTTTTCGCCCTGAACTCGACATTCTGGGAAGCGACCCTCGACTTCGTTGACACGATGAGGCTGCCCTTCTGCAGGAATTTCTCCGAGACCGCGATGGCGACGTCGAGGAGGCCGCCGGGATTGTTCCGCAGATCGAAGATAAGGGAATCCATCCCTTCCTTCTTCAGCCGCGCGACCGCTTCCTCGAGATCGCGGGGCGTATTCTCCTGGAATTCAATGAGCCGTATATACCCGATCTTGTCCTCGAGGAGATCTGCCTCATTTATGCTCTCGATCTTTATGATGTCCCTCTTGATCGAGACGTCCACTATTCTTTCTTCCTTCTCGCGCCAGAGCGTGAGGCCCACCATGGTCCCCGGTTCTCCCCGCAATTCCTTCACCGCGTCGTCCATCGTCATTTTCTTGGTGATCTTCCCGTTCACCTTTATGATCCTGTCCCCCGCCATGACGCCGGCCTTGTCCGCAGGGGAACCCGATATCGGAGAGATAACGGTGAGGATGCCGTCCTTGAGGTTCATCTCGATCCCGATGCCGCCGAATTCGCCCTTCGACTCCACTTTTATCTCGTTATACTCGCTGGGTTCCATGAACTGGCTGTAGTCGTCGAGGGAGGCGAGCATGCCTTTGAGCGCGCCGTAAATGAGTTTCTTCGTATCTACGTCAACCACATAGTCGGACTGTATCACGCTCAACGAATCGGCGAAAAGCTCCATCTGGACGTAGAGGTCCTCTTTGGGCTTGACCGCCTTTGTCTGGGGCCCGTGTAAGGCCTCCTGTCCGCATATGCCTTTCACCACAAATCCCGCCGCCGCGATGAGAACCACCGCCATGAACAATGAACGGATCCTTCCTGTCTTCATATTATTCTCCCAAGATCTTTTTCAATATCTCATTCGCAAGCGCGGGGTTCGCCCTCCCCTTCGTCTCCTTCATCACCTGGCCGACGAGATACGTGAACGCATTTCTCTTCCCCGCCTTATAGTCTTCCACCGATTTTCTGTTCTTCTCCACCACGGCCCTCACCGCGCGGTCCACTTCTTCGGCGCTCCGGATCTGGAACATCCCCTTGGATCTCACAATGTCCTGCGGCGCCTTCTTGGTCTCTACCATCTCGATGAATATCTCTTTCGCGATCTTCCCGCTTATCTCGCCCGAGTCTATCATCTGCATGAGGCCGATGAGATCACGGGGCCTGAGCGCGAGCCCCGCGATATCGACCTTTCTCTCGTTCATCTGGCTCAGCATATCGCCCATTATCCAGTTCGCGAGCGCCTTCGGCTTATTGTAGAGGCCGATGCACTCCTCGAAGTAATCTGCCAGCCTCCTATCGCTCGTCAGGACGCGGGCGTCGTACTCGGAGAGCGAGAGGGTCTCTGTGAACCGCCGTGCCCTCCGGTCCGGAAGTTCGGGCAGCTCCTTCCGGATCTCGCCGATCAATGCCTCTGCCACGACGAACGGGACGAGGTCGGGTTCGGGGAAATACCTGTAATCATGGGCCTCTTCCTTTGACCTCATTGAGGCCGTCACGCCCTTCCCGGCATCCCACAGGCGCGTCTCCTGGACGAGCGCCTCTCCTGATGAGGCCGCCTCGAGCTGCCTGTCCACTTCATACGCGAGCGCACTTCTCACGCCTTTGAAGGTGTTCATATTCTTCAACTCAACCTTTGTGCCGAGAGAGGCCTCCCCTTTAGGCCGCACGGATATGTTCGCATCGCAGCGCAGGCTCCCCTTCTCCATATCGCAGTCAGAGACGTCCAAATACTCCAAGATCGATTTGAGCCTCACAAGGTACTCATATGCCTCTTCAGGAGAATTGAGGTCCGGTTCCGTCACGATCTCGAGCAGGGGGATACCTGCCCTGTTGTAATCCGCGACGCTGAAGTTACCGTGCGTCTCGTGGATGAGCTTGCCCGCATCTTCTTCGATATGCACCCTCCTGACGCGGATCTCTTTGGGGGAGCCTTCGGAGGCGATCCCCACCGTGCCGTTATAGGCAAGCGGCTTGTCGAATTGCGATATCTGGTAATTCTTCGGCAAATCAGGATAGTAGTAGTTCTTCCTGTCAAATTTCACATACTTCTGGATATCGCAGCGCAAGGCAAGGGCCACTTTGAGCGAATAGCGAAATGCCCTCTCGTTGAAGACGGGCAGTGCCCCGGGAAAACCAAGACAGACAGGGCATGTTTGAGAGTTCGGCCTCTGCCCGAAACGCGTCGAGCAGCCGCAGAACGCCTTCGTCTCGGTCGAGAGCTGGAGGTGGACCTCTAGTCCTATGACAGGTTCATATTCCATGGTATCTGATCACATCTTACACTTTACACATTGCACTTTTCCGCCGAAGGCGGATCCGCCTTCGGCGGAACACTTCCTGCATTTGCCGTCACAACGCCGGCCGTCTCGTGTGCCAGTCCGTGTGCTGTTCGTACGTGTACGCGACCCTGAAAAGCATCTCTTCGCCAAACGGCTTCCCCAGGAGCTGCATCCCTATCGGAAGTCCCGCCTGTGTAAATCCGCACGGGAGAGACAGCCCGGGAATACCGGCGAGGTTAGCCGGTATCGTGAATATATCGGAGAGGTACATGCTTAAGGGGTCTGCCGTCTTTTCCCCTATCTTAAAGGCTGCCGTCGGTGCGGTGGGGGTAATAATGCAGTCGACGACCTTGAAGGCATTATCGAAATCCTCCTTTATCTTTGTCCTCACCTTTTGCGCCTTCAGGTAGTACGCCTCATAGTAGCCGCTTGAAAGGACATACGTCCCGAGCAGTATCCTCCTCTTCGCCTCATTTCCGAACGCCCTGGACCGGGTCTCGATATACATATCGATGAGATCTCTTGCGTCTTCAGCCCTGAAGCCGTATTGGACGCCGTCGAACCTCGCGAGGTTGGAGCTCGCTTCTGCGGGCGCGATGATATAGTATACGCTCACCGCGTAGTCCGTGTGCGGAAGTGAGATCTCTTTCACGCCCGCGCCGCGGCCCTTCAGCTCGTCTATCGCCTCCCTCACCGCCTTCAAGACGCCCGCGTCTATCCCGCCTTTACCGACGTACTCTCGCGGGACCCCTATCGTGATGCCCCTGACGTCGTCGACGAGCGATTTCCCGTAATCAGGAACGGGGATATCGACCGAGGTGGAGTCCATCTCGTCGTAGCCCGCGATCACGTTCAGGAGGAGCGCCGCGTCTTCGACGTCCCTCGCGATCGGGCCGATCTGGTCGAGGCTTGAGGCGAACGCGATGAGCCCGTACCTTGAAACCCTTCCGTAGGTCGGCTTCATCCCGACGACCCCGCACATTGCCGCAGGCTGCCGTATAGAACCGCCCGTGTCTGAACCGAGCGCCAGGGTCGCTTCTCCCGACGCGACCGCCGCGGCCGAACCGCCGCTCGATCCGCCGGGGATCCTCTCGAGGTCCCAGGGATTGCGCGTCGGCCCATAACATGACGTTTCACACGAAGAGCCGAAGGCGAACTCATCCATATTCGCCTTGCCCAAAAGCACTGCGTGCGCCTCCTTCAATTTCCTTACCACCGTCGCATCGTACGGAGGGGCAAATCCCTTCAATATCCTCGACGAGCACGTCGTCTCTTCGCCCTTGACGCATATGTTATCTTTCACGAGGACCGGGATGCCGTAGAGGGCCCCCCCGGCAGCAGTCGCGTCCAGCGCATGTGCGGCCTTTCGGGCGCCCGACTCGTTGAGCGCAGCATAGCTGTGGACCTTTTCCTCCACGCCCGCGATCCTCGCAACGACGTCCGAGACGATGTCGGAAGGCCTGATCTCTTTTCGGCGCAGCCTATCGCGTAAGCGGTGAGCGGTGAGGTTGTAGAGCGCTTCCATTGAAGACTATTTCCCCTCTATCACTTTTGGGATCTTGAAGAAGTCCCCTTCTCTGGCCGGCGCATTGCTCAAGACTTCCTCGATGGGAAGCGATGCCCTCCCGCGATCGCTTCTGAAGACATTCTTAAGGGTCGACAGGGCATGGCTTGTCGGAAGCGTATCCTTCGTATCCAGCTCATTCAATTTACTGATATACGATACGATGGATGCCAACTGCCGGCTGTAGAGCTCGAGCTCGTCTTCGTTGAGCCTGAGCCTGGAGAGGAGTGCCACACGCTCTACGGTCTTTTTATCTATCATAATATTAAATAAATTACCATATACCCATTGAAAAGTCAACCCTTCGGCTCGACTCAGTGGTGCAGCATAATTCGTATTGCGTATTGCGTATCGCGTATTGCGTATGGCGTAGTGCGGTCGTTGGGAGCAGGTGGGATCTCAACTCGGGAACACGTTGCCGATGCGATTCTCAAACGGTATAAACTACGGCGTGAGCGCGTTCGCGATATTCGCAAAATCCTGCAGGCTGAGCATCTCGGGCCGCACGCGCGTATCGATGGAAACCTTCGACAGCGTTTCTGAGACGGCCTCCCGTGAACCGATATCACCGAGCGCCTTGGACGTGAGCGAGTTCAGTATGGTCTTCCTCCTCTGATTGAACGCCTTCCGTATCACGCGAAAGAACAGCTCTTCGTCGCGTACGTCAACCGGCGGTGACCCGCGTACGTCGAGGCGGATAAGGCTGGAATCGACTTCCGGTTCGGGATAGAACGAGGTTCGATCGATGCGGCAGAGAGGGCGCACCTCCGCATGGTACTGGACGAAACAGGTAAGGGCGCCGTATGTCTTGCCTCCGGGCAGCGCCGTGAGCCTCTCGGCGACCTCCTTCTGTACTGTGATCACCGCGCACTCAATGGATCGACGGCCCTCGACCAGGTGCGTGAGTATCGGTGTCGTCACATAGTAAGGAAGGTTGCCGATAACCTTGATCTTTCTCGAAGGCGCCACCGCGGAGATGTCGAAGTCCACTATGTCACCTTGTACCACGCGCACGTCTGCGGCCCTGCGGCGGGCCTCTTCCTCAAGGAACCGGCAGAGCGACTTATCTTTTTCAACGGCGATCACGCTCTTCGCGCGCGCGGCAAGATCGAAGGTAAGCGCGCCGAAACCGGGCCCTATCTCGAGGACGACGTCGTCCTTCGCCAGCGCAGCGGACTCGATGATCCTGTCCTTCGCGGTACGGTCGATGAGGAAATTCTGCCCTAATCGCCTGAGGGGTCTTATACGGTACTTCGAGAAGAGCCCCAGGAGTTCCTTTTTGGAGTGCATATGCAGGTGCTTATGTCAGGAATTATGCGGCTTTAATTTCATAGATCGGCGCAGATCCATGTACGCCGGTGTTTCAGATGAACACTTATCGCGCGCACATGCGCGGCTTCGCAGATGATCGCTGATGCACGGCATCTCTGACTCATGTGCGCAAGAACATTGACATGCGCGATCCCGTTATCTGTCGCGCATGGGAAAGTGTGACGGCCAGTTTCATCGCCTCCTGCATCGAGCGCGGGTGCGCGATGCCCTGCCCGGCGATATCGAACGCGCTTCCGTGGTCCGGCGACGTCCGTACGAAGGGGAGGCCGAGGGTAAGGTTTACGCCTTCGTCGAAATAGAGCATCTTGAGCGGGATGAGCCCCTGGTCGTGATACATGGCAACG
Source organism: uncultured Planctomycetia bacterium (assembly GCA_964354545.1). Taxonomy (GTDB): domain Bacteria; phylum Omnitrophota; class Gorgyraeia; order 2-01-FULL-45-10; family JAHFGN01; genus CAYHAE01. The sequence continues at coordinate 50,984 of CAYHAE010000001.1, read as the reverse complement.
ACCGCATCGTATCTATTGCGATAGGCCTCATAGAATATCACGTCAGGAGGCCTTGGGCCGACGATGTGAGGGACCGTGCGCGAAGCCCTCTCTATCGCGGGCCTTATGATCTCTTCTTCCTCTTTTCCGAAGAGGCTCGAATCGCCCGCGTGCGGGTTCAGGCCCGCCACGCCGATCCGCGGGGCCTTCAGTCTGAAATACTTCGTGAGCGCTTCGTACGTCAACCCGATCGCGGAGCATATCGAATCAACGGAGAGCAGGCGCGCGACGTCCTTGAGCGCAATGTGCCTCGTGACGAGAACGACCCTGAGCGTCCCGCCTAGAAGCATCATCGCATAGCGCTTCGTCCCCGTCCTCTCCGCCATGTGCTCCGTGTGTCCCACGAACGGAACACCGGAGCCCGCGATCGATGCTTTATTCACGGGTCCCGTCACAAGAGAGGCCCCCGTTCCATCCGCGAGGAGCCTGAGGGCCTCATCGATGTACTCGAGGGAGGCCTTTCCGTATCGACTGTCCTCCCGTCCGAATTCAAATCCCTTCCGGGGGACATTCTCGAAGTCGATCAGGTTTACCGCGTTATTTCGCAGCATGAGCCGAGAAGACCTTCGCAGGGGGTTGAGAGGGAGCTGCGTCTTTGTTGCGGAGAGCGTTTTGGAGATGACAAAGGCATCGCCGAGGAGCAAAAATGATCTTAACGCGCGCCCTCTCGCCTCCGCGAACGCCTTCACGATGACCTCCGGGCCTATTCCGGACGGGTCACCCATGGTCACGAGGACAGGCCGGTCCTCATTTGAACTCGATGTACGCATTCTTCCTGAGGTCTTTCGCAACCTCTCTGAGGCTTCTTCCCGCCTTGTTGTTGAACAAAAAGTTTTCGATATCAACGCGAACCTCGGAGAGCTCCCGTACCCTGGCGGGGACCTTTTCCTCGACTTTAAATATGTAGCAGCCCAGATCTGTCCGGATGACATTCGAACACTCTCCCGGCTTCAGCGCAAAGACGACATCCTCTATCTCTTTCTTCAGGTCGCCTTTCTTCACATACCCCATAGAGCCGCCTTCATCCGCGCCGGGCCCTTCGGAGTAGGCCTTCGCCAGCCCCGCGAAGTCGCCCCCCTCTCTCAACCTCCTCGCGACCTCTGCGGCAAGCACGGCAGGGTTTTCGTTTGACCCTCCCCCGTCCTTTATCTTGATGAGGATATCCCTCATCTTGACCTTCTCCGGTTCCCCGAACTCATGGCGGTGCGCCTCATAGTAATCGCGCACTTCAACAGGGGAGACTGTTATTTTCGAGATGATCCTATTATTTATAAATTTTTTCACCGCGATCTGTTCTTTAAGCCTCTTCCTTATCTCCCCTACCGTGGTATTCTCGCGTATCAGCGCCCTCTCCAAATCCTCCCGCGAGCCGAATTTCTTCCTCAGCTCCTCGAGCCGCTCTTCGACCTCCTTATCCTTCACCTCTATGGCCTCCTTCTTCGCGGCTCCCAGGAGAAGCTTCTGGTCGATGAGCTCATCGATGACCTTCTGCCGCGCCTCTTCCACCTTCTTCGCGAGGTCCGCGCCTCTGTAAATGTTCTGATACTCCTGGTATAGAGGGCCGAGCCTTTGGTCGACCTCTGAGAGCGTGATCACCTCATCGTTCACGACAACGACGACCTTATCGACCACCTCGGCGGCTCCTGTCCCCGCGCCCATCATAAGGACGCCGAAAAGAGCGGCCATGCACCATGTGCTGTGCCTTCGAACCATACCCTTACACCTCACCAGTCACTCAAGGCGCCGTCGTGTTCCCGGGAGGCGCCTTTTCCTTTGCCGGCTTTGACTTTTCTGCCATCTCCTTCAGCGCGTCCGTCTCAACCTTTACGTTATATTTCTTCTTCAGGTTCGCGATGAGCTCATTGAAGAGGATCTTTCTCCTCGCGCGCCTGAGCTGATCTTCGATGGAACTCCTCACCTTTCCGAACTCTTCCGCCATTGTGGGAACCTTCTCGGTCACTTTGATGACATGGTATCCGAATTGCGTCTTCACGATCTCGCAGGGGCTTCCGACCTCGAGTTTCATGCACGCCTCCTCAAACTCGGGGACGAGCTGCCCCTTCGTGAACATGCCTATATCCCCGCCCCTCTTCGCCGTCGCATCCCTCGAGCGGGCCTTCGCCATCTCCTCAAAATCCCACCCCAGGGCAGCGATGCCGTTCTGTATCTCCTGCGCCTCGGCCTCCGTCGCTACAAGGATGTGCGATGCGCGCCACATCTCGGGAGACTTGAACTCATCCTTGTGCTCCTCGTAATATTTCCTCGCTTCGCTCTCGTCGATCCGTATCTTATCCTCGACCTCTTTCTTTAACAACCGCGCGATGAGTATCTTCTTCTTTGCCTCTTTTATCACATCCTGGGTCTCTCTATCCCTCGTGAGGCCCGTCCGAACCGCCTCTTCATAGAATATCTCCTCGACGATGAGGTCATCCAGGAACTTCTCCCTGTTCCTCGCTACTACCGTCTGATAGTAGGAAGGCAGTTTCGCGATCCTGCTCGTGAATTCCCTCGACGATATGACCCTGTCCCCTACCATGGCGAGGACGGCTGTATCATCTTTCTTTGCGCACCCTGAGACCGATGTGATGAGAGCAACCGCGCCGTAGAGCATTATATACGGTCTGATTTTCCTCATATTTTCTCCATATTTCCTTGGCATTATAGCATTTTAAGTATATAATTGCAAGCCCGGCATTTTTTGCCCTTAGGCAAAATGCGGGGCGTTAGCGAGACGCGGCTCCTCTACACGCGGCGACGGCTTCTTTCAGGAGCCTGCAATAGAGGTCAAACCCTACGGATTGTACGAAACCATGCTGTTCGACCCCGAGCAAATTACCCGCACCCCTTATCTGGAGGTCCTCCATCGCTATCTTGAAACCGGATCCAAGGTCCTGGTGTTTCTTGATCGCCCCGAGCCTGCGCTGGGCATCGCCCGGGAGCACAAAGGATTTTGGCACCAAAAAGTACGCGAAGGCGTTTCTGTCGAATCGTCCTACACGGCCCCTGAGCTGATAGAGGTCTGCGAGGCCGAACATGTCTGCCCTGTTCACGATCAGGGTATTCGCATTCGGTATGTCGATGCCGGATTCTATGATGGTCGTCGATACGAGCACGTCGATCTCGCCCTTAATGAATCTCAGCATCGTCCTTTCGAGGAGCTTCTCCGGCATCCGGCCGTGCGCAACGTCGATCCTCGCATCGGGAACCATCTTTGCAAGGCGGTCACGGATCTTCTCTATGCCGGCGATCCGGTGATTGACGAAATAGGCCTGGCCTTCGCGCTTTAGTTCGCGCACGATCGCGTCCCGTATGACGGTCTCGTCATACTCGCCGACGCGGGTCTCTACCGGCAGCCTGTTCAAGGGAGGCGTGTTGATGGTGGAGATGTCCCTGCCGCCCATGAGCGCGAGATACAGGGTCCGCGGTATGGGGGTTGCGGTGAGCGTGAGCACGTCGACGATGAGCCTCAAACGCTTCAGCTTCTCCTTGTGCCGCACGCCGAACCGCTGCTCCTCATCTATCACGACGAGCCCGAGCTCCTTGAAGCGCACGTCCGGAGAGAGGAGCCTGTGCGTCCCTATCACGATATCGACTGCGCCGATCGTGATGCCCTCGAGGATGGCCTTCTGCTCATGTTCCGTGCGAAACCTGGAGAGCATCTCTATGGTAACGGGGTACTTCTTCATCCGTGCCCTGAACGTCGTGAGATGCTGTTCCGCGAGTATCGTCGTAGGGACGAGGATGGCGACCTGCTTATTGTCCATCACTGCCTTAAACGCTGCCCTCAGCGCGACTTCCGTCTTGCCATAGCCCACATCCCCGCAGAGCAAACGGTCCATCGGCCTCGGGGACTCCATATCCTTCTTCGCCTCGAGCGTCGCGTTCGCCTGGTCCCTCGTCTCCTGATAAGGGAATGAGCGCTCAAGTTCCGCCTGCCACTCCGTATCGGCTGAGAATGCGAATCCCGACTCGCTCGAGCGTTTCGCCTGGAGCTCCAGGAGTTCCAGGGCAACACGCGCGACGCCCCTCGACGCGCGCTCCTTTGCCCTCTTCCAGAGCTTTGACCCGAGCCGGTAGATCTTCGGCCGGCGCCTGTCGAGACCTATGTACTTCTGGATCTTATTGATCTCGGCATAAGGGACATAGAGGGTGTCGCCGTCGGCGTATTCGAGGACGAGATGGTCGACATATCGGGCACCCGCCCTGAGCGGCTTCATCCCTTTGTAGACAGCGATCCCGTGGTCTACGTGCACTACGTAGTCGCCGGGGTCTATATCGACGAAATTATCGATGGGGGACTCCCCCGACTCGAAAGGGTAGGCTTTTTTCGGGGGCAGATGACCTGCCATCCCCTTGAGGGGAAGGATGATAGCGACATTGTGTGAATCGAGTATGTCATTGGTGGCCGGGTCCAAAGAGCAAACGGACTCGACCCGGTTCACAGAGAGGCCGATCCTCACGGGATATTGGAACGTGACGGGATAGACGGTGATCGTATCGCCGAGCCGCGAGAAATCACCCTCCTCGGTCACGCGTTTACATGCCCTGTATCCATACTCGACGAGCTGCCGAGAGAGCTTCTCAAGGTCGATCTCAACGTTTATGTAGATCTTTATCGCCTCAAACATATGAACCCCATGAGGATGTCCGACCGAACCGATACTGCATGCGCCGGAGGCCGTGACGTTCCTTCCGCCGTTATACGGACAGGAGCTGGGACAGAATGCGCGGGGGAGGCCACACTGACCTTTGGGCACGCGCGGCCCCAGGCGCGGCAGCGAGACCTATGGCGTGAGACGGATGGACACTGGTGTGATGCGAAGGATTCGCTGTCTTTCGAGGGCGAACGCTACATCTTCTTCGGCAGCGATACCCCCAACAACCTGAGACCGTTGGCAAGGACTATCCTCACGCAATCCACTAACACGAGCCTCGCCATCGTGAGCGTTTTGTCGTCGCTCACCACCCTCACCTTGTTATAGAAATTGTGAAAACATGCGGCGAGGTTCTGAAGATACACGGTGATGCCGTTCGGCTCCAGATTCTTGGCGCTCTGGTGCACCACCATGGGAAACTGTCTCAGGAGCCTCACGAGCTCAAGCTCATCAGGCTCCACGAGGAGCTTCGAATTAAAGGTCTCCCGTTTTATGGACTTTGCGTATCGCTGTATGCTGCAGATCCGCGCGTGGGCGTACTGAATATAGTAGACGGGATTTTCTAATGACTCTTTCTTCGCGCAATCCAGATCGAAGTCGAGGTGGCTGTCGAGCTTTCGCGACAGGAAAATGAATTTTGCGACATCCCCTCCTATCTCGTCGATGACCTCTCTTTGCGTCACAAACTCCCCTGCCCTCGTCGACATGGATACCTGCTTACCTTCCCGTATGAGCGTCGCGAGCTGCACGATCAAGACATCGAGCGCGGCAGAGTCATACCCGAGCGCCCTCACCGCAGCCTTCATCCGCGGGATGTAGCCGTGGTGATCCGGCCCCCAGATGTCTATCACCCTCCTGAACCGCCGCTTATATTTATCGAGGTGGTACGCGATGTCCGTCGCCAGATACGTGAGGCTCCCGTCAGACTTTATCACAACCCTGTCCTTGTCGTCCCCGAAGCGAGTTGACGTGAACCACGTCGCCCCGTCCTGCTCGACTATGTACCCTTTCTCCTTGAGCAGCCCGAGCGCCCTATTCACCTTTCCGCCGCTTCTCAGTTCCGCCTGACTGTACCACACGTTGAACTTCACCCCGAAATCTCTCAGGTCTTTCCTGATGTCCTTCATGATCCATCGGTAGCCGAACCGGACGAAAGGCCGCAGGTCTTCCGTTGTCGAGTGCCTGGTGCCATACTGTCTTTTCAGGTCTTTCGCGATGTCCATGATGTACGTCCCCTTATACCCGTCCTCCGGGAACTCCTCTTGGACGCCGCACAAGGTGCGGTATCGCGCCCTGATAGACTTCCCGAGGATGTCCATCTGCGTCCCCTCATCGTTGATGTAGTACTCCCGCGTGACCTTATGGCCGGAGAACTCCAGTATGGTCGCGAGGGCGTTGCCGACCGCCGCCTGGCGCGCGTGTGCGATGGTGAGCGGCCCCGTCGGATTCGCACTCACAAATTCAAGTTGCACCTTCTCTTTCCTGCCTATGCCGGAACTGCCGTATCCGGCCTTTTCCCTCTTGATGTCAAGGATGACCCTGTAGAGATACTCCCTGCTCAGGAAATAATTTATGAAACCGGGCTCCTTGACCTCGACCCTGTCTATGGCTCCTGTAAGCTCGGACGATTTAAGGCTCACCGCGATGGAATCGGCGATAAGTCGGGCGCACTCGAGAGGGTTCGTACGGAGGTGCGGCGCGAGCCTGAAGGCGACGTTGGTCGCGAGGTCGCCGTGGGAGCGGTCTTTGGGGATCTCAAGCACTATATCGAGGTGCGACAACCCTGCGAGCCCTGAAGTTTTCGCGAGGCTCGCAACGGCCGCGCCAATGAGCGCAGTGAGTGAATTTTCTATCCGTCCAGAGAACATGTTACTTCTTCTTGTGGATGAGGAATCTTGTAAATGCATGTACCACCTTCGGATCGAACTGTGTGCCCGCGCACCGCCTCAGCTCTTGTATCGCCTCTCGCCTTGAGAGGCCGCGCCTGTACGGTCGATCGCTCGTCATGGCCTCATATGCGTCGGCGACCGCAAGGATCCTCGATCCGATCGGTATCTCATCTCCGCTCTTCGCGCAGGAGGGGTATCCCCCTCCCCCATACCGGACGTGGTGGTAGAGTATGATAGGGATGAGTTCGTTGAGGAATCCGGCTTTTGATATTATCTTTGATGCCGTCTTCGGATGCTCCCTCATCTTCGTCCACTCTTCTTTTGTGAGCGGCCCCGGTTTTTGCAGGATGCTCGCGTCGATGTTGATCTTCCCTATGTCGTGAAGGAAACTCGCATACTTTATGTTATCCTTGAGCTGGCCGTTGATGCCCAGTTCACCCGCGATACCCAATGAGAACCGCATGACCCTCTCCGAGTGGTCCTCCGTATAGCTGTCCTTGGCATCTATCACGCTCGCGAGCAGGTTCATGACGTTAAGGTAATTCTGCTTCATGTCTTCGAGGAGCTTCGCGTTCTCTATCGCAACAGCCACCTGGCTCGCGAAGAGCTGGAGCTCTTCCTCGTCATCCTTAGAGAATGCGTTGACGCTGTGGTCGAATACGCTCAGGGTTCCCAGGACGATGCCCTTTTCGATGAGCGGAACGACGAGGAGCGACCGGACCAGCCCCGCCTTCGCGGTACGCGAAAACGCCTCATCGGGATACGGCCTCAGGTCTTTGACAATGTAGGACCTCTTTTCGGAGACCGCGAGGCCCAGGAAAGATCTTCTTATCGTGAGGTCTTTCCGCAACTCCGAATACCCCTTCGTGAGCCCATGCGAGGCCTTCACGGTGAGCCGCCCGCCCTTCGCAAGATGTATCATACATATCGTGCAGTGCATGATGCGCGATACCTGCCGAACGATGAGGTTGAGCATCTTCCGCAGGTTCATCGAAGAGGTAATGGTCTTGGATACCTCGTAGAGCGCGGTGATCTCTTCGATCTTCGTCTTGAGGGACTTCTCCAGGCTGAACCTACGCGCGTGCCTTTCGCGCGGAACCTTTTTTTCTCGCATCCGAGCCCTTCTTCTTCGCCCGAGGCTTAAAACGCCTTTGAGGCGCATCTCCCCAAAGGCGTTCTAAGTTATAAAACGTACGAGTCTCCTCGTGAAATATATGGACTACCGCATCACCATAATCGAGCACTATCCATGTTGGTTTTCTTAGATCTCCCTCAACATGCCACGGCCTGATGCCGAGACCCTTCAGCTTCTCAATGATATTTTCGCATATCGCCCTGACCTGAGGTGCAGATGCCCCGCTCGCGATGAGAAAATAATCTCCGAGCGAGGACATCTTTCTCATATCTATGATGGCAATATCGACGGCCTTCTTCTCCGAGGCGGCTTTGGCTATTGCCAAAAGTTTTTCGCTGGTTTCTATAGGCTCTCACCTCTTATCGGCGGTGCGCCTTCGTCCAAAGAATGCGCACTACCTTTACTTCATTATCCTGAACATTCCGGTGCCGCACGTTACGCACTTGCCTTTCATCGCCTCTCGCTTATTCTTCATCGTAACCTTTGATGTGTCTTTCATCTCTTTCTTCGACTTACACTTCACACAATACCCTGTCTCTGCCATTCAACTCACCTCCTTGCGTATTTTGTTAATGCGGGCATATGGCCATCGATAGCCTTTCGCTCCTTCGCTCCGTTTGTATTCTGATGTAGTGACGTAATTATAGCATATCCGAAAGACGTAGTCAACTGTACAACCGCTTCTCGATGATATACTGCCTCACTGGTTCGGGGACCAGGTACCGGATGGACCTCTTTTCATTGAGGCGCCGCCTGATGTCCATCGACGAGACCTCGATGGGCGTGATCACAACGGTCTCGACCTCCTTCGGAACGTTCTCGACCGGATAGCCGGGCCTGTGTGCGACCACGAATTTCGATATCTTAAAGATCTCTTCCACGTCCTTCCACGAGAAGAGGTCCTTCAGGGAGTCGGAGCCGGTGAGGAAGAAGAGCTTCGCCCCGTCGCCGTACATGCCCTTGAAGATCTTGAGCGTGTCTATCGAGTAGGACTTCTTCCGCGCGTCGATCTCAATGGAGGAGACCTCAAAACGGGGATTGCCTTCGATCGCAAGCCTCACCATCGCGAGCCTGTCCGCCGCACGGGGCCCGTCCTCGATCTCTTTGTGGGGCGGCAGATAGGCGGGCACGAAGATCACCCTGTCAAGCATGAGCTTTCCGATCGCATCCTCTGCCAGGATAAGATGGCCTATGTGAATCGGATTGAATGTTCCTCCGAGTATACCTATTCTCATGATATGCGCATACCAGCGAAAAACTAAAAGCGCAAAACGCAAAACGGTGGAGTCGCTCCCGCGACCTTTACATTTAGGTCCCGGAGGGACACCACAGTTTTTCGTTTTTCGCCCGCCACAAAGCCCGCCATTAATGCATCAGCGGGTTCGCTGAAGCATTAGTAGCGAACTTTGGCGGGCGTCCGCTGATGATTTAGTAGCGGACGCTTTGCACTTTTCCGCCGAAGGCGGATCCGCCTCCGGCGGAACGTTATTTGCCGTTACTCCCTGATCTGTCCGTTCCCGAATACGACGTACTTGTAGCTCGTGAGCTCCTCGAGGCCCATCGGGCCGCGCGCATGGAGCTTGTCGGTGGAAATGCCTATCTCCGCTCCTTTTCCGAACTGATTGCCGTCCGTGAACCGCGTGGAGGCATTGACGTACACGCACGCGGAATCGACCTCTTTCAGAAATCTCAACGCATTCCCATAGTCTTCCGTCACGATCGCGTCGGAGTGCTGAGAGCCATAACGGGCGATGTGGGAAATGGCCTCATCGAGGCTGTCGACCACCCGCACCGCGAGGATGAGGTCCAGATACTCCGCATACCAATCGTCTTCGGTGGCGGCCCTGATACCCCTGCCTTTAAGTATGCCCCTCGTCGCCGCACATCCGCGTATCTGGACGCCGGCACCCTTGAGCCGTTTCGCGATCTTCGGCAAGAATTTCTTCGCGATCGCGCGGTGGACAAGCATGGTCTCCATTGCGTTGCACACCCCGGGCCTCTGGACCTTGGCGTTCATGCAGATCTTCTCGGCCATATCTAAGCCGCACCGCTCATCGACATACGTATGGCACACCCCTTTATAGTGCTTGATGACGGGTATCCGGGACTCGCGGGCGACCTCCTCGATGAGCGACTCACCTCCGCGCGGTATCACGAGGTCTATAGATGCGGACTGGTGGAGGAGGGTCTTCACAATTCTCTTATCAGGATCGGTGACCAGGGAGACCGCTCCTTCGCCGAGCCTGCGGGCCGCTTTGTAGAGCACGCGGTAGATCGCTCTATTCGAATTGATCGCCTCGCTCCCGCCCCGCAGTATGACGCTGTTGCCCGACTTCAGACACAGGGCAACGCAGTCGCTCGTTACATTCGGCCTCGACTCGTAGATGATCAAAATAACACCGATGGGCACGCGCATCTTGCCTATGAGCAACCCGTTGGGCCTCTTCCGAAGTTCCGTGATCTCGCCCACAGGGTCCTCCCGCAGGGCGATCTGGGCCGCGGATTCTGCCATCGATGCAATCCTCGCGTCGTCGAGACGGAGTCGATCGATCATCGCGCGCGAAAGCGAGAGCGCCTTTGCGCGTGCGAGGTCCTTCGCATTTTCCCGCAGTATGTACCCCTTCTCGTCGATGAGGGCGCGGGACATCTCTTCAAGCACGGCGTTCTTTGTCTTCGTATCCGCACGCGCGAGCAGGCCCGAGGCAGCCTTGGCCTTTCGACACATCGCGACGATCTCTCCCTGTCCTTTCACGGATCGCTCTCCTCTATAATATGACAAGGTTATCCTTATGGACGACCTCGTCCCGGGCCTTATAGCCCAGTGTCCTGGAGATCTCCTGCGACTTCTTTCCCCTGATCCTCTCCACTTCCTCAGATGAATAATTCACAATGCCCCGCGCGAATTCCTTGAGCGACCTATCGACGATGCTCACCGTATCTTTCGAATCAAACTTTCCCTCGACGCCGATGATGCCCGACGGCAGAAGGCTCTTGTTCATCTTCATGAGCACGTCCTTCGCTCCCGCGTCTACGACGAGTGCGCCTTTCGGCCTTGAAGAGAAGGCGATCCACCTCTCCCGCGCAAGGTGCCGGGACTTCCGTGCCTTAAAAAAAGTGCCCGCGCTCCCGCTCGCTCCGCTCGCAGCGGTCGCTGCCTTCACGATCGCGTCCTTCGTCCGCCCATTTACCACGACGCAGTCTATCCCCGCCTGCGTGACGCGCCTCGCCGCCTCGAGCTTCGTAGCCATGCCTCCCCGCGAGACGTCGCAGCGGGATGCCTTCACGAGCTTGAGCACCGCCTCATCGACCTCCTCGACCACGCTCACGACCTTCCCGTCTTCGCCGTAGAGGCCGTCGACGTCCGTCACGATGATGAGCATATCGGCGTCCGCGAGATCCGCGACGAGGCTGGAGAGGCGGTCGTTGTCGCCGCACCGGATCTCTTCCGTCGACACCGTATCATTTTCGTTGATGATGGGGACCGTGCGGTGGCCAAGGAGCTCGTTCAGGGTATACTTGATATTCAAGTACCTCGCGCGGTCGTTAAAATCCTCCTGGGTGAGGAGCATCTGGGCGGTGATGCGGCCCCGCGCATTGAAGAGTTCGCTGTAGATATCCATGAGGTGGCTTTGGCCTATAGCGGCCATCGCCTGGAGCGTCGCGAGCTTGAGGGGCCTTTTCTTTATTCCGAGGAGGCCCATGCCGCTCGCGATCGCAGCTGAGGTGACAAGGATCGCCTCGATATCTCTTGCGAAAAGCTCGCAGAGCTGGCGGACGATCTCTTCCATGGCGCGCTTGTCGAGCGCGTTCTCGCCGGACGTAAGCGTCCTCGTCCCGACCTTTACCACAACCCTTTTTATCGCCTTGCTCATCGCGTGATGTGCGTCAATTTTTTATATACCGCGCGCAGCAACCGCTCGATGCCCTCTCCGGTCTGCGCCGAGACGGGAAAAACCTTTTTCCTCGACTTCGCGCGGAACTCCCTGATGCGCTCCTCCGAGGGGAGGAGGTCTATCTTGTTGAGGGCGACAACCTGCGTCCTCTTCGCGAGCTCCTTCGAATAGAGCGTAAGTTCCCTGTTGACTTTCGAGAAATCAGAATAGGGGTCTCTGCCCTCTCTGCCGGATATATCAACGAGGTGTACGAGGAGGCGGGTCCTCTCTATGTGCCGCAAAAAGGTGTCGCCTAACCCTTTCCCTGCGTGGGCGCCTTCGATGAGGCCGGGGATATCGGCAACGACAATGGGAGGGCTATCTTCGTAGACCCTCACCACGCCAAGCACGGGCTCTTTCGTCGTAAAGGGATAGTCCGCGATCTTGGGCCGCGCGCTCGATATCGTGCTGAGAAGGGTCGATTTGCCCGCGTTCGGATACCCTACTATTCCAACGTCGGCGATAAGCTTGAGCTCTAAGAGGATCTCTCTCGATTCTCCCTTTTCGCCTTCTGTCGCTTCCTTTCCCCCGGTGTTACCTCTCCCGCCCTCTCCGCCCCTCGCGACAACCGCCTCATCGTCATTGTCCACAAGGTCTCTCAGCGGGGACCCGTCGCGCGCATCGCGCACAACCGTCCCGCGGGGCACATGGACGATCAGATCTTTTCCGCTGCGACCCTTCTTGTTATTTGAGCTTCCGTGTCCGCCCCGTTCGGCGGTGGGGTGCTGCTGAAAATGAAGGTCCAGGAGGGTCGAGACGTTCTCGTCAGTCCTGATGATGACGTCCCCGCCCTTGCCGCCAGGACCGCCGTCCGGCACCGGATACCGGTGGAATCGATCTTTGTGAAGACTCGCGCAGCCGTCTCCGCCGTCTCCCGCTTTCACATAGATTTTGACCTGGTCTATGAACATTGGTGCCTTCGGGATACGGGGGCCACGGAGCGCGAAAACAGCTCTCGCGCGCGCAGCCTACGCACGTAATGGATCCTTGCCTGCCCTGCCATCTCCGGCGGTGCGGCAGGCAGGGGCAGGCTGCGGTGCGATGCTCACTGTCTTTCTGTGACTGAAAGTGACCGCGCCTTCGATGAGTGCAAACAACGTGTCGTCTTTTGCGCGGGCGACTCCCCTGCCGGGTTTGAAATGTGCGCCCCGCTGCCTCACTATGATCTGTCCGACCTTGACCAGCGTGCCGCCATAGCGCTTCACTCCCAGGCGCTGCGCACAGGATTCCCTGTTATTTTTGCCGCTCGATGAACCTTTTCCCATATCGTATTATCACCCGCCTATCTCTATGGACTTCACCTTCAATTTGATGAGCTCCTGCCTATGGCCTATCTTCTTCTTCTCGCTCTTTCGCCTCTTATACATGTACATGATGACCTTGGGCTGCTTTTCGGACCCCAGGGCTTCGCACACGACACACGCCTCCTTCACATAAGGGTCCCCTACGCGGACTGAATTGCCCTCTTTCGCGAGAAGCACCTTGTCCAATTTCACCTCATCGCCCTTTTTCGCATCGAGCATCTCCACGCGGATGATGTCGCCTTTCTCAACCTTATACTGCTTGGAACCCGTCACTACAATCGCGTACACATTCACCTCCACATACGATGCTGAGGAAACCTAAAGCATAAACCATAAGAAGGATTGTTACTGCTGACAGCGGCACTCATGGTGTTGATATATATCCAAGAACAGGTGATGCGGTGCCAGGGGAAGTACTATACCACAGCCCATGACGCTGTGTCAAGGCCTTGCGGCGGATCTCGCCGGCGCGTGCCATGATTATCCGACACACGGATCGTCGCGGATCGTATGTCACATTCATGTTCACGCTCGATCAGCGATCATCTGTGCAGGAAGTCCTTTTCCATAATGTCAGCGCGCCACATCTATCTTTACGTCTTCTACGTGGAGGTTTCGATCTTCAGCGATCCTGATCCTTACCCTGTACCTCCTCTCCAAGGAATTGATGATGCGCTTTTTGGGGTCTGAGATGTATGTGGCGGCATTGGGATGGAGGGAGACGATGACCTCCCTCGCCTTTGTGCCGGCGAGAAATCTTTCCAGCCTGCGCGCGGCTTCGACGGAGACGGTCGACGCTGATTTTATCATCCCCCGGCCGTCGCAGTAGGGACATTTTTCGTAATTGGAGCTTTCGATGCTCTTCCTCATGCGCTGCCTCGTCATCTCAACGAGGCCCAGGCTCGAGACCTTCAGGATGTTCATCTTCGCCTTGTCCCTCTCGAGCGCCGCTTCGAGCGCCTTAAAGACCCTGTGCCTGTGCTCCCCCTGCTCCATATCGATAAAATCGATGATGATGATGCCTCCCATATCCCGCAGGCGCAGCTGCCTCGCGATCTCGGCTGTCGCCTCGACGTTCGTCCTGAACGCGGTATCCTCTAAATTCTTCCTCCCCACGAACCTCCCCGAGTTCACATCGATCGCGACGAGGCTCTCCGTCTGCTCTATGATGATGGAGCCCCCCGACTTCAGCGGGACGATCCTGTCGTAGAGCGTGCCGATCTGGCCTTCGATCCCGTATTTCTCGAAAAGCGGGACATTCCCCCGGTAGAGCCTTACCTTCGACCTCATTTGCGGGGAGAAGGAGTTGAAGAACTTCACGAACTTGCGATACTCGGACTTCGCGTCGATCTCGACATGGGTGACGTCGTTCGTCATCATGTCCCGCGCGACCCTCAGGATGAGTTCATACTCTTCATACACCACGCTCGGCGCTTTCGCCCTCCTCGCCCTCGCCTGAATGCCGTGCCAGAGCCTCTGGAGGTATCTCGCCTCCCGCACAAGCTCGGACTTGTCCGCACCCCCGCTCACGGTCCGCGCCACGATGCCGATATTCTTCGGCAGCTTGAGCTCCTCGAGTATCGTCCGGATCCGGTCGCGCTCCTTCGGGTCCTCTATCCGCTTCGAGACGCCTATGTGCGGCGATAAGGGCATCAGGACCAGAAAGTGGCCCGGCAGGCTCAGGTGGGTGGTGAGCCGCGACCCCTTCGTTCCGATGGGCTCCTTTACGATCTGGACGAAAACCTCATCGCCCTTCTTGAGGAGATTGGCGATCGACGGCATGGACCTGTCTCTATGAGACGCCTGGACCGCATCCTCGTCGAGAGGCTCCAAGAGCCCCTCGAGGCCCGCCGCAGAGTTCACGACATCCGAGACGTAGAGAAAACCGTTCTTATCGAGCCCCAGCTCGACAAATGCCGCCCCCATCCCGGGGAGGACGCTCTCTACCACGCCCTTATAGAAACTTCCGACGAGGCGATCTGCGTCATGCCTCTCGACGTAGAACTCCTCCAGTTTCTTCTCTTCAACAACCGCCACCCTTGTTTCCAATAAATCTGCGTTTATGCATATCTCTTTCTTCATGGGCCTCTTTCGGATGGTTTATGAAATTATGCTCACATTGCGGTGCACAGTTCTGCGCTGATCCCGTGCATGCGAGTGCCTTCACAGATGATCACATATCTTAAGAGCATCTGCGCATCAACATCAGCACAGTGTAATTCAGCAGCCTCTTTCACGATTCGACGACATCTTTGATCTCCACCCCGCCCGGCAGCTCCGCGTTCATCCTCTTCCTGAATTCAGCGGCGTCGATCTCTGAATCCAGATAAAAAACAACTTCGAGCGAATCGCTCTCGACTCCAAGCTTGAGCGCCTTTGTGATGCTTATCCTCGGATGGGGATTGTAGCCCTTGGTGAGACTTACAGGTAGCCCGGCCCTCCTCGATGCGCGCGCAAACAATCTCATGAGATCGAGGTGGGAGATAAAGACCATCGCGCCTTTTTTCGAGAACGTCGCCCCGAGCCTTCTACCCACTCCTATTTTTGCCTTTTCTTCTTCTTATTGTTATTCTTATTATTATTATTCTTATCCTTTTGTCTATCCTGATCGTGATAGTTCTCATAGAGTGAAAAGGTAGGCGAATACGCTCTCGCGTTGTCCGGCACCCCCTTGAGCGTTTTGTCATGCGCCAACACGCGAACTGTTATGAAGAAGATGAGCTCCACCTTTGTCACGACGTCAGCCTTTTGCGAAAAGAGACCGCCTATGTAGGGAATGTCTCCGAAGAGGTCCCCGAGGATAGGCATCTTGCTCTTAAAGAATGTGTTGTTCTCCTTGATGATGCCTCCGATGAATATCGTATCGCCGTCCCTGACCAGCACCTGGGTCGTCGCCTTTCTCTTTGAGAAGACGGGCGCCTTGATCCCGCTTGCCGCATCGAGCGTATCGTATCGCTTGAACTCGCTTATCTCGGGCGCCAGCTCGACCCAGATCTCGTTTTTCGTATTGATGTGCGGCGTGACGTTCAATTTTATGCCGTGGTCTTCCGCTCTATATCCGATGATCTCCATCCTGCCTGTCGCCATATTCCGCTCATACAGCGGAAAGTTGAACGTCTCACCGACGTTTATGTACGCCGGCTTATTGTTGAGAGTCGCCACCCTTGGATCAGAGATGACCTCTGTCCGGGTCCTGTTCTTCAGCATCTGCAACACGGCCTGGAATGAGGTAAAGTCGAGCGTCCCATACGTAAAGTCCGCCGGCAACGCGTAGGGAAATCCAAAAGAGCCGTCTCTGGGGCCCGATGGAAAGAGGAGTGTCGTGCTCGCAGAGTTGGCGGCGGGACCTCCCTGAGGCAGCCACGTCTTCTCGTCAAATTTCACGCCAAGCGGCGCGAGCGGATTTTGCCAGCTTAAGAAAGGTATCGTCGTCGGCCTTTGGGCTCCCGCCACGGTTGCGCTTATGGTCCAATCGATCCCCATCGTCTCGTTCTTCTCGAGCTGCGTCTCGATGACCTTGGCCTCGATCAACACCTGCGGCGTCTCGGCGTCGAGGTCTTTAATGACCTGATTTATCTTATCGATCTTCGAGGGGACGTCGGTCACCACCAGTATGTTCGTCCTATCGTCAAAAGCGATCTTCCCCTTCTCGCTCAGGATGTCCTTTATCGCGCCCGGGATGGGGAGGTTCTTGTCGTCTTTCATTCCGCCCGCGATCGTTTTTGCGCTTGCGTAATCGAGGCTATAGGTCTGGGTGATGGGCTCCTGCTCTCTCAACCGAGAGATGGTGTCAACGCGTATGATGCCGCTGGTCTCTTCGTACGCGTATCCGTAATTCCTCAGGATTATATCGAGCGCTACCTTCCAGGGCTTATTGGTGAGTCGTACGTCCACGGGCCCCTTCACGTCAGGAGCCGGAACTATATCGATCCCCGCGACCTCTGCGATATAGTTCAATACCGTCCTCATGTCGGCACCTTTGAAATTTACCGTGATATTCCCGGGTTCAAGCGGGGCTACCTCCTCTTTCGGTTCCTCGCCCGCTTCGCCCGCCTGACCCGTGTCCTGGATGGCTGTCGTGCTCGCCGTGCCCGCTGTACCCGCTGCGCTCGCCGGGCCGCCAGGCTGAGACGGCGCAACGCCTAGCTTCGAGCCCTCGACCGGCTGACCCGGAGGTTCGGCCTTCCTCTGCTCTTTAACGGCCGCCTCCTGTGCCGATAGGCTCGACATCGAACATACAAGACAGATTGCCACGATGTACTTGACGAAATTTTTTCTATTCACCGCATTCCACCTCCTACCTAGCCTCTTTCTCTGCCAGGGCCAATTCATAGTCACGTCCGTCTATGACGACCTGTACTTTCTTCGGCGAAATCTTATTCACCTGCAGGGCGCCGATCTTGTCTCCCTCTTTCGCGACGATACCGTTTATGATCGCGATCCGCTTACCTTCCGACTGTACCGCTATGCCTTCCAACTTCACATCGTCGATCGTGGATATGTCTTCCGGAGATCCCGCCTGACGTTCATGCCCTAACAAGGGCATGAACGGATCTCTCTTCCCCTTCGAATTGTACGCAAAGGTACCCTCTCCACGCGCATCTCCATACGCAACACATACCACGAGAAGGACTACGCACCCTGCGGCAATGATCTTACTCAAGACCACCCTTTCCCCCCATGAACAAATAGGAAACGATCGAGAGGCTCACGTCGTGTTTCTTAGGGGAAGTCTTATTGAACCTTAACCTGAGGTCCGCAACCCTCAAAAAAATATCCGCGCTCTCAATGTGGTTCACGAATGTGCCGAGCTCATGATATCCCGACCGCGCGACCGTAAGTATCGAGATCTCCCTGCAAAGCGCTCCCCTCGCCTCCGCAGGCCCTTCCTGTACGTTCACGGGTTTGATACCCAATATCTTCACTCCCGATTCCCGCGCCATGCGAGAGACCTTCTCCATGAGAACCGGTATTTCTCCCTCGTGCCCCAAAAGGTACGTCTGATATTGAGAAAACTTTTCTTTCAATTCATTCAACGTCTTCTGGTAATATGCCGTCTTCTGTATCTCTTGTTCGGTGGAGCGCATCTCCTTTTCCAGCGTGACGAACTCGCTCGACACGAGTATCAGGTCTCTCAATTGGGGTACCGCTACGAACAAAAGATACGCGATGAGCACCGCAGCGAGGACCGCGAGCACGAGGATCGCCCTCTTTTCGTTATCTTTCAGAAGTTCTTCAAGAAACGGTATGTTCACCGATGTGCTGTCCTTTGCTCTATAGCCTCTTGCAGGACGTCCCACCCTTTTGGATAATGTATTAACCCTGCATCCCAAAAGGGCGGGACTGCGCCTTTCGTATGACGGACAGCGCCTGCCCTGTTATTGCCTGAACTGGCAGACGATACTGAACGCGGTGACTTCCTGCCCTTCCCCTTTCTCCAATTGGAGAAACTCGACCCTGTTCTCCACCACCGCTATATTGTTGAAATCAAAATAAAAGCCCTCGTTCTTTTTCAGGTTGTCGATAAATCTATTGAGGTATGCGGTCGAGTCCTCGCCCGCGCTGTAGACATAGCCTGAAAGAGAGAGTGTCCGCGTGGTCACTCGTTTTATGGTTGGCTTAGCGGGCGCCGCCTTGGCGCCGGGCGCTCTTTTCATGCCTGCCCCGCCCGCTGTGCTCGGCGCAACCTCCACCTCGGCAGTCTTCTCGTCGTATGCGAGCTGCGTCAGCCACATCCCCGACACGACGGCATCGCTTATCGCGTTGAGCTTCTCGGCGAGGCTGAAGGGCCTTTGTATCCCTTCGCCGACAGAGGCGACCTTTTGGGTGATGCTCGCGATCTGCTTTTTTATCGCGTCCACCTCGCCCTTCTCGCGGCTGAGCTTCGAGAACCTGTTCTGCAAGGCGCCGAGGCGTGACCTCTGGACCACCTGAAGCGCAGAGAACAGCATCTGCAGCGTAAAAAGGATCGCGATGAGCCACGCCACCAAGACGATCGGCCGGACGTTGGAGATGCCGAAGATCTTTAACGCAATCGGCGGGAGCTGTATCTTCTTGCGCGGCCTTAACTCTTTCGGTAGAAGGTTGATCTCTAGGTTCATACGTTATCTCAGGGCAAGCCCCACGCTCACCGCGAGGCTGCGCCTCATCTCGTTCGAGAGTGCTTTTCCTACGTTTTCCTGATCTATGCTAAACGCCTTGAGGGGGTCCCACACCTTCGCCTTGAGCCCAAGGTTCTCCTCGAGGTATTCGGTCACGCCGAGCAGGCCGCATGACCC
The DNA here is from genome assembly GCA_964354545.1 of uncultured Planctomycetia bacterium. Classification (GTDB taxonomy): domain Bacteria; phylum Omnitrophota; class Gorgyraeia; order 2-01-FULL-45-10; family JAHFGN01; genus CAYHAE01. Next base: position 31,752 of record CAYHAE010000001.1, on the reverse strand, counting down.
TCCGGAGAGATACAGGTCATCGACGTTCCTCCCGAATCTATTCTCGAAATACCCAAATGACAGCCTCAGCTCGTCAGCCAGATTGGCCAACACCATTCTAATGGGAAGGCCTATTTCGTCCGCGCGCTCCTTGGGGTCGAACTTCAGCTTTTCCGCGCCCTTGCTGTCGACGTTCAGTATCCGCGCAATGGACTCATTGACATCGCGCCCTCCTATCTGTATATCCCTGGAGAAGCTCAAGACCCCTCCGCGCAATATGTCGAGGTTCGTATATCTGTCGCCGATATTGAGAAGCGCGACCGTCTTATTCTGGTCGAGGGAGCCTTCGGAGTTTTTCACGAACGCATTTGCGAGCGCAAGGGAGTCCACGTCCACGACGCGAAGGCTCAGGTCGCTCGACTGGGCGATCTGGATGTACTTTTGCACGTAATCTCTCTTGACCGCCGTGAGCAGGACGTCCATCTTCTTCTCTTTCCCTCGCTCGAGCACCTGGTAATCGTAGATAACCTCTTCGGGACTAAAGGGGATGGTCTTCTCGACTTCGAACACGAGCGCATTCTTCATTTCCGAGTCGGACATTGTCGGCATTGTAATGAGCCGCGTGATAACCTGCGGGCCGGAGACAGACAGGCTCACGTCCCTCGTCTTCACTTTTGATTCCTCGCAGAGCTCCCTCACCTTTCCTGCTAGGGCTTCCGGGGAGCTGTTCTCGATCCTTTTAATTCCAATGCTGGCGACCCTGTTCTCATCCTTGGACAAGTGAAGTTCGACCAACTTTATGGCGTAGCTTCCGATATCGATACCCAGTTTTTTCTCTACCCTTGCTTTCGGCATATTATCCCTCTCGGTAGAGCGTAAGGCAGGTCTTCTGGGTTAAAAGTATCGAAATGAGGCGCAGGGCTCATACATACGCGCCGGACGAGACATGAAAAAAGCACCCCGCGCACAAATGAGAAGGGTGCTTTACATACCGTTATAAACAGGCATCCGGTCAAAATGATACCTTGCCTTCTAAACCGCATCTTCCTCCAATTAGTCAAACCATCTCATAAAGGGTACATACCTAATATTATAATATTATATCAAATCTATCATAAATATCGGAGATTGTCAAGGTACCCAAAGTGAAAAGGATCCCCGCTGTAGGTTTAGAGGTTGTGTCCGCCTATGCTGTTCGGACACACGGGCGTTCCGTCTGCCGCAGGTATCGCATATGTGCTCGCCTTACACTTTGGCCATACCTTTATGTAATTCACAAGGTCTGATGTTCCAGACGCCGTTGACGAAGATGCCGCGCTCGTATCGAGTACCCACATTTCGACCGCACCCTGTATCTGCTTCAGGTTTGATATACACGCGCTCTTTTCTGCCGTCTCTCTCGCCCTTACAAAGTTGGGGATGGCGATGGCAGCCAATAGACCTATGATTGCAACGACTATCATGACTTCAACAAGCGTGAATCCCTTTTTATGTCTTCTGACCATGTCTCATCCCCCCTTCCCTCCTAGGATCGGGTGAAGTCAAAAAGCGCCTTACTCTTCAACAGATACGTGGCCCCGATATCACGATTGCATTATGAAAAACGTTTATCGCGCTGTCCTAAAAAGAAAAGGGCGGCAATAATATGATAGCCGTCCTTTCCGCACCTCGCACGAAAAATGGATTACCCCTTAAGCCTGGAGCCCCACGGGTACGCCTGCCGTTGGCACGCAGCCCGCGGTACCCGCACTGAATACTCTCCTTGTGCGGCAACCGCTCCCCTGAAATCTGAAAGATTTCGGGAATTAAATCCCGGACCGCTCCGCCATGCACCCGCGGTCTACGTCCGCGGGTGCAACCCACGGGCGTAGCTCGTGGAACTCTGATAACAGGATTAAAGGTTGTGTCCAGTGCCGGTGGTTGGACACGTGGGGTTTGCACTGACTGCGGGTATCGCATACGTCGTTGTTTTGCACTTCGGCCATGACTTTATGTAGTTCGCGAGATCTGATGTCGCGGTTGGCGTTGAAGTGGACCCCGCACTCGTGTCGATCGCCCACACCTGAACTGCACCCTGTATCTGCTTCAGGTTTGCGATACACGCATTTCTTTCTGCCGTCTCTCTCGCCCTCACAAAGTTCGGGATAGCGATGGCAGCCAATAGACCTATAATTGCGACGACTATCATGATTTCAACAAGCGTGAATCCCTTTTTATGTCTTCTGACCATGTCTCATCCCTCCTTTTTCCCAAAAATGGGTCCGATAAAAAAAGTCTTTAGGCCGGTCCTCACCCCCTTTCATTTACAGCTGTTGTGCTCTGATAATAATTAAATAATTTTCGAAATACCCAAAGCAAAAAGGACGGCAATAATACGATAGCCGTCCTTTTCGCACCTCGCACGAAAAATGGATTACCCCTTAAGATTAGAGGTTGTGTCCAGTGCCGGTGGTTGGACACGCGGGGTTTGCACTGACTGCGGGTATCGCATACGTAGTTGTTTTGCACTTCGGCCATGTCTTTATGTAGTTCGCGAGATCTGATGTCGCGGTTGGCGTTGAAGTGGACCCCGCACTCGTGTCGATCGCCCACACCTGAACTGCACCCTGTATCTGCTTCAGGTTTGCGATACACGCATTTCTTTCTGCCGTCTCTCTCGCCCTCACAAAGTTCGGGATAGCGATGGCAGCCAATAGACCTATAATTGCGACGACTATCATGATTTCAACAAGCGTGAATCCCTTTTTATGTCTTCTGACCATGTCTCATCCCTCCTTTTTCCCAAAAATGGGTCCGATAAAAAAAGTCTTTAAATTATCCCCTTTCCACCCCCTCTCTTTAACAGATACTGGGTTCCATTATAAAGTATACCTTATGCCGCACATTTGTCAAGGTCTGCACGCAGAATACATGCATAAAAGGCGCTTTATAGCCGCCGAATAAGTTAAAATATTGCCTCAGATCTCTCGTCGGAAACAAGTCGCATTTTCGCAGCGGACCCGGAGGCCTTTCCATCGCGCGGGCAGTTTACGAAAGCATTAACCGGCTTTTTCATTTTTTACAAACGATCCTGCCATTACCCACCCAATACAGAGGTGAGCCTGAATATGGGCAGGAACATACAGATGACAATGGTTCCTATGACGATGCCAAGAAATAGAATAATGAGGGGTTCGATAAGGCTCGTGAGGCCGCTTACCGCAGCGTCCACCTGGGTTTCATAAAAATCTGCTATCTTGGTGAGCATCTTCTCAAGTTGTCCGGCCTGTTCACCCACAGCAACCATCCTCACCACCATCGGAGGAAATATCTTCGATTTCGCAAGAGGGTCCGCGATCCTCTCGCCTTCGCGCACATTCTTGCGGACCACTTCTAATGCCGCTTCTACCGCCTTATTGCCCGATGTCCTGCTCACTATCTCAAGTGAGGTGAGTATGGGGACGCCGCTCTTCACGAGCGTAGAAAGCGTCCTTGTGAATTTGCTCACTGCTACCTTTTTGAACAGGACCCCGAATACGGGAACGCTGAGAAGGAAACTATCGAACATAAATCTGCCGCGCTCCGTACGGAGATATCGACCGAGGGCAATGAAGACGAGCACGAGGACAATCGTAGTCACGAGGAAATACTTTCCGAGGGCATCGCTCACGAAGATGAGGATTTGCGTCGGCCTGGGAAGCGCTGCCCCAAAGCCTGAGTATATATCTTTGAAGACCGGGATCACCTTGATCAGAAGGACGAGCGTAATGCCGATCGCCATCGAGGTCACTACCGCCGGATAGATGAGTGCGGACTGAACTTTCCTCTGCAGCGCACTCGTCTTTTCAAGATATTCTGCGACCTTTTCGAGTATCTCATCGAGCATGCCGCTCGCCTCCCCCGCCTTCACCATATTGACGAAAAGCTCTGAGAAGATCGTCCTGTGTTTTGACATGGCGTCAGAAAGGCTCTCCCCTGCCTCCACCCGTTCGCGGATCCCCTGCACCACGTTTTTGAACGACTTTGTCTCTATCTGCTGCCCAAGGATGTCGAGAGCGCCTACGAGAGGTATCCCCGCATCGACCATCGTCGCGAGCTGCCGGGAGAAGATGACAAGCTCGTCCATCTTCACCTTCTTTGCAAAGTGGCCGGCCGAACGCCCCGCCTGCTTTGCCTTCACCTCGCCGAGCGATATGATCAACACGCCCTGCTTATGGAGGGCGGCCACCGCTTCCTGCCTCGTGGCGGCCTCTAACACGCCTTTGAGCGAATTCCCCTTGCTGTCTTTTGCGGTATATCGAAAGTGTGGCATGGCACGTCCTCCGCTCCGTGTCGCGCTCAAGGGACTCACGGTCCCCTCTTGCTCCTTTACCCCTCCGCGGTCACCCTCAAGACCTCTTCCAGGGTCGTGACACCGTTGACGAAATTTTCCAGCGCTTCTTGCCTCAGCGTCCTCATCCCTTTTTTCATGGCATGCGCCTTCAGTTCGTCGCTCGATGCCCTCCTGATGATCATATCGCGCATCGTGTCATCGATGAGGAACGCCTCAAGTATCCCGGACCTTCCATAGTAACCGGAGCTGTTGCACTTCTCGCACCCTTTCCCCTCATAGAAGACCCTCTTCTTCTTGTGCTCGTCAAGCGGATCGATGCCGAATTCCTCCAAGACACCTTTGGGCACGTCCACCTCGGCCCTGCAATGGGGGCAGGTCCTCCTGAGGAGCCTCTGGGCGCATGCCATGATGAGGCTCGATGATAACAGAAATGGTTCCACCTTCATATCGACGAGCCTCGTAATAGCTCCGACCGAGTCGTTCGTGTGGAGCGTGCTCAGGATGAGCTGCCCTGTGAGCGAGGCCTTTATCGCGATATCCGCCGTCTCGAAATCCCTGATCTCTCCGACCATGATCACATCGGGGCTCTGCCGCAAGATGGACCGGAGCCCGTTCGCAAAGGTGAGGCCGATATCCGACCTCACCTCGACCTGCGTGATGCCCTGCAACTCGTACTCCACAGGCTCCTCGAGCGTCACGATATTCCTCTCGGGCGTGTTGAGTTGATTGATGATGGAATACAGGGTGGTCGACTTCCCGCTCCCCGTCGGCCCTGTGACGAGTATCATGCCGTACGGACGCTTGAGCGCCTCCTTGAAGACATTGAGGGAATACGGAAGGAAGCCGAGCTTGTCGAGCCCCACGCTCAAGTTCGATTTATCGAGCGCCCTCAAGACGATCTTCGGCCCGAACGCAATGGGAAGCACCGAGACCCTGAAGTCTATCTCCTTCCCTTCGAAGTTTATCCTGAACCTCCCGTCCTGCGGGAGACGCGTCTCCGTGATGTCGAGCTTGGACATGATCTTAAATCGTGCGATGATGGCATTCTGGTTCTTCTTCGGGAGTTTAAAGACCTCCTGAAGGTCTCCGTCGATCCTGTACCGTATCCGCAGCATCTTCTCGCACGACTCAATGTGTATGTCGCTCGAACGCCTCCTCAGCGCATCGTTCAAGATCACGTCCACCATCTTCACGATGGGAGCCTTCTGGCTCTCTTGGGAGATGCTGTCGACATCGAACTCCTCTCCCTCAACGATCTCGAGCTCCTCGCCGACAGCGCGCGTATCCAGCGCCTCCTGTGTCTCGAGGGTCGCGGTACCATAGTAGGCATCGAGCGCCTCTTTGATGTCGTTCTCTGTTGCGATGACGAGGTCTATCTTATAGTTCGTGAGCAGCTTCACCTCGTCGATGGCGATGATGTTGAGCGGGTCGGACATTGCAACGGTGAGCACCTTTCCGATCTTCGAAAGCGGAATGAGAAAGAACTGACGGGCGATCTTTTCCGGAATGAGGCGTACGGTGGCCTGGTCGATCTTATATTTCGAAAGGCTTATGGGAGGGATGTTCAGTTCCTGGCTCAAGATCAGCATGAGGTCCTTCTCTGAGATGAGACCCTCCTGGACCAGGACCTTGCTCATGCTCGTCCGGCTGTCCTTCTGCTTTTCGAGGACCCTCTTGAGCTCGCTCGGCTTCACGCGTTGCGTATCGATGAGCACCCTGAGGATCCTATCCTTGAGGGCCTCCATTATTTCAGCTCCAGATCCTGGTTCCCCACGGTGACACGGAAGACCTCGTCAAGCGTCGTGGCCCCTTCTAACACCTTCTTTATCCCGTTCTCGCGCAGGCTCAGCATCCCTTCTTTCCTCGCCTCATCCCGTATCTCATACTCCTGGACACCCTTGAGGATGAGCTCTTTTACCTTTGGCGTAAGGGACAGCACCTCCACAATGCCCACGCGGCCTTTATAGCCCGTCTTTAAACACGTGTCGCAGCCCCTCCCCCGGTACAACGTGCCCTTCACCTCATTCGCGTCAAGCCTGAGCTTTTCCGCGATCGCGTCGTCTAATTTCACCGGTTCTTTGCACACCATACAGATTTTCCTCACCAACCGCTGCGCCACGACCAGGATGAGGGAGGACGTGAGGAGAAAGGGTTCGACCCCCATATCCACAAGGCGGATCACCGAACCGGGCGCGGTCGTCGTATGGAGCGTGCTCAACACGAGATGCCCTGTGAGCGCAGACTTGATCGCGATATCGACCGTCTCAAAATCCCTTATCTCGCCTATCATCACGACGTCGGGGTCCTGCCGCAAGATAGACCTCAGCGCAGATGCGAACGTCAGACCGAGGTCGGGCCGCGCGGTGACCTGGTTGATGCCATCCAACAGGTACTCGACAGGGTCCTCCACTGTCACGAGGTTGAGCGTGGGTGAATCGACATGCTTTAAGATAGAGTAGAGGGTCGTCGTCTTTCCGCACCCTGTCGGGCCGGCGACGAGTATCATGCCGTGGGGTTTGGCGGCGGCCTTCTTCATCTCCGTGACCGAATGTTCATCAAAACCGAGGTCCTCTATGTTGAGCTTCGCCTGCGCTTTATCCAGTATCCGGAGCGCCACCTTCTCCCCTTCTTTCGAAGGGAGCACGGAGATCCTGAAATCGATCTCCCGATTGTGGAGGCGTATCTTGAACCGCCCGTCTTGCGGCAGCCTGCGCTCGGCGATGTTGAGCTCAGACATTACCTTGAGCCTCGACACAATGCCTTTGTGCATCACCTTTGGGGCGTGCTTTCCTTCATGCAGAATGCCGTCGACCCTGTACCGTACCCTCATCTGGTCCTCGAGAGGCTCCACAAGGATGTCGCTCGCCTTTACGTCAACGCCTTCCGCGAGTATGGCGTTTGTAAATTTCACTACGGGCGCATCCTGCGTCATCTTGAGCAATTCCGTGGACGTCTCTCCTTCGGCAGCGCCCTTCTCTTCGACCACCGTGATCTCGCCGCCCCCTCCCAGGTCGTCGACGATCTTATCCATGACCAAAGACGCATCCTCCTCATAGTATTGCGCGATGGCGTCCTTTATGTCCTGCTCGGTAGTGATGAGGGGGGATATCTTCAGGCCCGTGAATGCCTTTATGCCGTCGATCGCGAATATATTGAGCGGGTCAGACATGACGACCGTGAGGGTGTTCCCTATCTTGGAGAGCGGTATGATCTGGTAGTGCTTGGCGATCTTCGGCGGTATCAGCCTTAGGATATTCGGATCTACCTTATAGCGGGAGAGGTTTATCGGGGGTATCCCGAGGCCCTGGCTTATGGCGAGCATGAGCTGGTCTTTAGAGATGTGCCCGAGATTGACAAGCGTTTCGCCCAGCGTTCCCCCGCGATCTTTTTGAACCGTGATGGCCTTGAGGAGGTCTTCGTAGGTGATGAGCTTCGCGTCTATCAGTATCTTGGTAAGCCTATCTCTTAGGGATAACTCCATAATATTTCTTTATTGCTTCGGTGACGGCGGTCAGGGTGCTCACGAACACCTGCACCTGGCATTTGGTGATCATCTCCACGTCCTCGACCGCCTGCAGGTTGAGCGGATTCGACATCGCGACCGTAAGCATATTCCCTATCTTGTCCACGGGTATGATGTTGTATTGGAGGGCCACGCTCGCGGGTATAAGCTGTAGTGCTTCCTGGTTGATCTCGTAATTCTCCAGGGAGAGAAAGGGAAAACCATACTGGACGGTGATGGCCTGGGCAATATCCTCCTCTTTCACGTACCCGAGCATGACGAGTATCTGACCGATGAGCCCACCCTTCTCTTTCTGCAGCTTGAGGGCCGACTCGAGCTGGGATTGATCGATCAGCCTCCTCTCGAGGAGGAGCTCGCCTAATTGTTTTGAAACAATCCTTCGAATCGCTGCCATAGGGTACCCGTGACCGCGGTCGAGACGATCACCGATTGAAGACCCTGTTCAGATCTTCGGTATCGGTCGAGCGCGCGAACGCATCTTCGTACGATATGAGCTTCTTCTGATAGAGCTCGAAGAGCGCCTGGTTCATTGTCTTCATGCCGTCTTTCTGCGACGTCTGGATGACGGAGTAGAGCTGGTGTATCTTTGCCTCGCGGACGAGGCTGCGCACCGCAGGTGTCACCACCAAGACCTCGGTCGCGAGGACCCTGCCCGTCCCTTTGAGCCGCGGGATGAGCTGTTGGGACAGGATCCCTACGAGGACGAAGGAGAGCTGCGTCCGGATCTGCTGCTGCTGGTACGCCGGGAAGACGTCTATGATCCTATTCATCGTCTGGACGCAATCAGATGTGTGGAGTGTCGCAAATACGAGGTGGCCGGTCTCTGCGATGATGAGGGCCGACTCTATCGTCTCCAGATCGCGCATCTCACCGATGAGGATGACGTCAGGATCCTGCCTCAGGACGTGCTTGAGGGACTCCCCGAATGAGTGCGTATCGCTATAGACCTCACGCTGCTCAATGAGCGCCTTCTTGTGGGTATGGACGAACTCTATCGGGTCCTCGATGGTGATGATGTGACAGTACCGCTCTGAATTTATCCAATCTATCATCGCGGAGAGCGTCGTCGATTTACCGCTTCCTGTCGCGCCGGTGACCAGGACCAGCCCCTTCGGTTTCTTGCACAGGCTCGTCACGACGTCCACGGGCAGGCCGCATTCCTCGAAGTTCCTTATCCTGAACGGTATGAGCCTGATCGCGCACCCTACGTCTCCCCGCTGTTTAAAGACGTTTACCCTGAACCTGCTCAAGTCCGTCACGCTCAAGGAGAGGTCAAGCTCCAGGTCTTTCTCGAACTTCGCGATCTGCTCCTTATTCAGTATGCTGTACGTGAGGGTTTTCGCCTCTTCCGGAGTGAGGACATGGTCATCAACGGGAACGAGCTTCTCGTCGAGCCTCAGCTGCACGGTCGCGTTCGCGGAGATGTGCAGGTCAGACGCATTTCTCTCATTCATGAGCAGTAAAAGACGCTGAATGTCGTGGGCCATCTATCCTCCATAAAAAACGTGCTCGACCAGCTCCTGTCCGCGCTCTATCCTCCCGCGACGTCGCGCACGGGGGTCTCCTCAACCAACGACCCTGTTCTTGCCCTGCGCTTTTGCGTGCGCAAGAAACGCCGCAGCGCTCTTTGCGATATCTTCCTGCGTCGACCCGTCTATCGGGTTTTCGCTCACGCCTATGCTCACGGTCAAGGGCTTGGTTTGAGATTCGGCGAAGCTCGACGATTCGATCTTCCTCCGTATCGCTTCGGCGATCTCCAGCGACTGCCGCTTATTCTTTTCCGGCAGGAGGAGCGCAAATTCGTCACCCGCGATCCTTGCCGCTTTCCCGAACGGTTCGACATAGCCCTTCAGGATGTCGGCGATCTTCTTGAGCGCTTCCTCGGAGGCTATCTCTCCACAGTCATCCCTGAACTTCCTGTACTCGTCCACGTTGATCATTAAGAATGAGCACGGCCTTTGAAAGAAGAGCGCCCTCTTGATCTCCTCATCGAGCCTCGGGAATATGTAATTCCTGTTGAAGAGGTTCGTGAGGTCGTCTTTCAGGGCGAGCTCCTTCGTCTTTCTCACGAGGATATTATTCTCAACGGCGATCGCGATCTGCTTCGCGAAGATCTTCACGATATCGAATTCATCGGAGGAGAACTTGTAATTATCGAGCCGGTTGCCGGCGAAGAGTATCCCGAACGTATCCTTCCCGGAGAATATCGGAAATACAACGAGGTTTTTCACATGGTGCGCCCTCTTGAACTCCTCAATCTCCTTCGTCTCCCGCATAGTGGAGTCGATCACTAAGATAGACCTCGAGAAGAGCAGCTTCCCCAGAAAACCCTTCCCCTCGCGTATGACGATCTTGTCGAACCCTTCGTGCTCCGCATTGCAGAGTGCGACAGGATAGAAGAGCTCGGGCGAGTCCTTCGATAGAAATAATACCGCGAACCCCGTATCGTACGCCTGGGAGACCTTCGAGACAAGCAGGTCGAGGATATCCTTGAATTCCATGGTGCTGCTCAATATCACGTCACTCACCTGGAGGAGGCCCGCGAGGACCACCATCCTCCTGTGTATCTCCACGTTGAGCTCCTGCGCCTTGTGGCTGTAGCTCTTCATCTCCTCGATGTTGAGCCGCACCTTCGCCGTGATCGCATTTATCGATTCACCCAATTGCGCGATCTCGTCGTTGCCGGAAATGTGGATCTGTTTTTCGTAGTGACCGCTCGCGATCGTCCGCGCCATGACCGCCATATCGACTACCGGCTTGATGACCTTCCGTGCAAAGATAAATCCGAGAAACGCAATGAGGGCGGAGAGACTGAGCACCACGCTTATATCGACAAGAGTGTTCAATTGGGGAAATACGTAGTTGATAGCAAGGTAGACGGCGACCAGGAGGGGTATCACCGACATAAGGCCGAACGCGAGCAATAATTTATATCCAAAACCGTCGGGGGTGGTCGAGCGTCTCTTAAAAATGGCCTTCATCCATCTCCTCCCGTACTCGTTATCCGCTGTAAACATATTAAGTATACCTCAAGATACATGCATTTGTCAAACAAGCTTGGAATTTGGCTATCCTTGATTATTAGTGAATAGTGAATGGTTATTAGTGAATAATTTTGCGATATGGCCAATGGAACCCCACGGGCTTACGCCCGTGGTCCCTTTCTTTACCCCCACCAGATTTACTTCGTAAATCTAGGCGGTGGGGGTATCCGCCTGCACGTCAGGTGTGACATCCGTCCGCCACTGAATCGTCGGCGGACGGTCGCCGAAGCCTTGGTGGCGACCGCCGAAGCATCTGGTCGCATTCATCCACGGGTTGACATCCGTGGTCTTCTGCGAAGGCGGATAAGGTGGCCTATTCACTATTCACCATTCACTAAAATACGCTGAACGAACGAAATTGCATATATCTTATATCGTTATTAGGTGCAAATCATTACATAAGGCGATCACTGCTCCTGAGCCCGCTTCAAAAGAACTTCCTTTGGAATGCCCACATCGATAAAATCCCACGGCAGCAGCTCTTCGTATGGCCGCGCCCTATTGACGTAGAATTCAGGGTTCAGGCCGCACGCCTCAAACGCCCTGCGCCACAGGCCGATCTCGAAGAACTCTCCCCAACTGTCGAGCCGCGCACCGCATTCGTACGCGTTCTCGATCACCCGTCCGAGTCTCCTGTCACCCCTGGAAAAAACCCCTTCCAGGATGCTCTTCTCGAGATCGTGAAAGTCCAGCTTCACCTTCTTCCGGTTCCGGCTCCTGTGGAGGACGTGCGTTCTCAAAAAAGCCTGCCGCGCATCGAGCGACGCCTGCGGTTCCATCGCCCACCATTGAAAGGGCGTGTGCGGCTTTGGCACGAAGGGCGCGATGGAAGCGATGATCTGGCCGGGGCCCTTCCCGAGGGCCCTGCGCGCGTCCGACAGTTCGTCCATGAGGTCAACCGTCGAGAGCAGGTCCTCGTCGCGTTCCGTCGGAAGTCCTATCATGAAGTAGAGCTTGATCCTGTCCCAACCCAATCTGTACGCCTCGAGGACCGTCGAGGACAATTTCTCAATGGCGATCGTCTTTCCGATCGCGTTTCGCAGCCGCTCGCTTCCGGATTCCGGCGCGAGGGTAATGCCTGCCTTTCTCACCTCGCGAATGAGCTGGGGAAGCTCTTCGGTCATCACCTCGATCCTGAGAGACGGCATGGAGATCGATACCCCCTTGTCCTTGAAGATATCATGGAGGGCCCTGCATATCTCCCGTATCCTGGAATGATCGCCGCTCGAGAGCGAAATGAGAGATACCTCTTCGTACCCCGTGTTGCGGTAAGCGCTCATGGCAAGCTCAACGATCTTCTCCGTGGACCGCTCCCGCCTGGGCAGGCACGTCGCGCCTGCCTCGCAGAACTTGCACAGGTGGGCGCACCCGCGCATTATCTCCAGCATGATCCTGTCGTGTACGATCTGTATGTAGGGCACGACCTGCGAGACAGGATAGTAGGCGGCGTCTAAATCCTTCACGGCCCTCTTTCTGACCTTCGGCGGCGCTCCTTCGAGGGGCGTGAACACGCGGACCGTCCCGTCACCGTTGTAGCCAACGTCGTAGAGGCGCGGTACGTAAACCCCTTCCAAGGTCGCGAGCTTCCTCAGGAGCGCTCCCCTGTTGCGTATCTTCTTCAGCCCGTCATCAAAAAAATCTTTGCACGCCTCCACGACATCGATGATCGCTTCCTCTCCGTCTCCTATTACAAATGCATCGATGAAATCCGCCATCGGCTCCGGATTATAACACGAGGGACCCCCTGCTATCACGAGGGGGTCCTCATCGCTCCTATCCAGCGATCTCATGGGGATGCGCCCCAGGTCCAAGATGTTCAGGACGTTGGTATAATTCAGTTCATACGCGAGACTGAATCCGATGATCCCAAATTCCCGGATCGGCCTCTTCGATTCGAGGCTGAAAAGCGAAAGCCCGTTATCCCTCAACTGCTTCTCCATATCGGGCCACGGTGAAAATACCCTCTCGCAGAGGACATCGCTCCTCTCATTCAAAAGCCCATAGAGGATCCTCATACCGAGATAGCTCATCCCCACCTCGTATATGTCGGGAAAAGCCAGGAGGACGCGAAGATAGGGCCCGGCCCAGTCTTTCCTTACCGCATTATGCTCTTCGCCGATATATCTCCCCGGCTTTTGAACATGTCGTAGCAGTTCAAGGATTTTCTCGTTCATCTCTTTTTTGACCTATATGACGTGTGCTGATACAAAAATTTTTCGGGTCCTGCCGCTCTCAATCTCCCCTCTCGGGGTTCGACGTAAAGATAATGATCTCTGCCTCTATAGGGCAGTGTGCAAAATTTGTTTCAAGAGATGGGTCGAAAATTTTGTACGCGATGCATCGTTTTTTGGTCACCCGTCTGCTTTACGCGTTGAGCGTGTGATTATAGGTGAATAAATATCGCGCCCCTTTTATTACATGCATGCACTCCCGTGTATCTTTCATTTCTCGCAGCGGCGGAACTTTTGTGCGTCGCCGGAGCGACTGTCTAAAATTTCGATACCTTATGGCGATTCAGTCATCGAAATTTTAGTCACAGCGAGCGAGGATGCCGAATCCGAGCGAGCGGCAAGCGGAGGCGACCACAAAAGTAAACGCCGTAGAGTTGCTGAAAACTTATGCATCAAAACGTCGAACGCCTCATGCCCACGTTGAGGACGAGCCCTATCGCCGCGAACGTCGTGAGTAGGCTTGAGCCGCCATAGCTCACGAGCACGAGCGGTATCCCCACCACCGGCATGAGGCCGATCGTCATGCCGATGTTTATCGCTACCTGAAGGGCGAGGAGGATACCTATGCCTGATGCGATCAATGCCCCGCTCAAATCGCTCGTGAGGCACGCAATGCGAAATATCCTCCGTATGAGAAAGTAGTACATAAGGACGAGAAGTGCGCTGCCGAAAAAACCCCACTCCTCGCCGACGACTGAGAATATGAAGTCCGTGTGCCTCTCGGGCAGGAAATTGAGCTGGTTCTGCGTCCCCGCAAGCCACCCCTTTCCGAATAACCCTCCCGACCCCACCGCGATCTTTGACTGGATTATTGTGTAACCCGCGCCGAGGGGATCTATATTTGGATTGATGAAGACCAGGAGCCTCTGTTTCTGGTAGTCCCTCAGAAAATGCCAGAAGACGGGCATGCAGAGAAGCCCGATTCCTCCTGCGAAGGCGAGGTGCTTCCCGCGTGCGCCTCCGACGTAGAGCATCGCAAAGAGGATGGGGACGAGGAGGAGTGCCGTTCCGAGGTCCGGCTGCAGGACCACCAATGCGAACGGGACGAGGAAGAGGAGAAAGGGTATGACCAGATTTTCCACTCTGCCCAGCTGCCCTTTCTTTCCGTTAATGTACGATGCAAGGACGATAATGAGCGTGAGCTTGATGAACTCGGACGGCTGTACCGTGAATGAACCGACCTCGAACCACCTCTGCGCGCCGAGCCTCGAGTGCCCGACGAACATCAAGACAACAAGCGCCGCGATGTTGATGAGGTAGAAGACCCATGCGATATCTATGAACCTCTGATAATTGACGTTGACGACAACGAGCATGACGACGAGCGCACATATCGCAAATGTGACCTGCCGTGACACAAACGCGAGGTTCAGCTCCTGGTACCTCGTCGATGTGGCGCTTGACAGAAAGACAAGGCCCGTCATAAATATCAAGAGCGCCGCAAGCAATAACGTCGCGTCGAAATCCCTCAACAATTCCCTTCGTATCATAGGAGCCTCGCTCTTTGCCTCTGCGATGCGACATCCCGCTTCGCCACTCCTCTGGGGTCGGGATAGGAGCCTCGCGCGTTACCTCCGCAATGCGACATCCGATACAGCTTTACATGAGGCGGATAGGAGCCTTGTTATTTACCTCTGCTATGCGACATCCGATGGAGCTTTGCCGGAGGCGGATAGGAGCCTCGCTCTTTGCCTCTGCTGGTTCGACTTTGCTCACCATCCCTCGAATCCTTCGACAGGCTCAGGATTCGATCCCGAGTTATATCGAGGGACGAACCATCCCGAGCGAAGTCGAGGGAGATGCGACGTCTCCCCTGAAATCTGAAAGATTTCGGGGATCGCTTCGCTTTCCACTGGTGTCGGGACTGGAGCCTCGCGCGTTACCTCCGCAATGCGACATCCGATACAGCTTTACATGAGGCGGATAGGAGCCTTGTTATTTACCTTTTCGATGCGACATCCGATACAGCTTTACATGAGGCGGATAGGAGCCTCGTTATTTACCTCTGCGATGCGACGTCCGATACTGCCTTACCTGAAGCGGGCAGATAGCCCATCTCGCGCGCAGCCTTGAATATATCGTGGGCGATCTCCGCGGGTTCATACCCGCCCCTCCCTCCGTGCTCGACCATGACCACGACCGATAACGAAGGGTTTTCCGCTGGGGCAAACCCGATGAACCACGCATGGGGCACGCCCTGGGGATTCTGGGCCGTTCCCGTCTTCCCTCCTATTACGAGACCGTCCACTTTCGCGCGCCTGCCCGTGCCGGAATCGTCGTTCACGACCTTGAGCATCCCTTCTTTTATGATCCTTACGGTCTCGGCCGACAACCCAAGGTCTTGAAGCCGCGAGCTGCCCACCTCTACAGGGCCGATGCGTTTCACCATGAAGGGGCGGACGAGTTTCCCGCCGTTCGCGATGCACGCCGTCATCCTGAGCACCTGGAGCGGCGTCACCATGAGATATCCCTGCCCTATTGCCAAGTTGACCGTCTCCCCATCGTACCATGCCTCTTTCTTGGCGAGCATCTTCCACAGCCTGCCGGGGACAAGGCCGGAGGCCTCCTCAGGCAGGTCTATTCCCGTTGGTTTGCCGAAACCGAACCGCAGCGCGTACGACTCCAGCGCGTCAACGCCAAGGCTCTTGCCGGCCGTATAGAAAAACACATTGCAGGAATTTTTGATCGCGTCAATGATGTCCTGGGGCCCATGGCCGCCCTCTTTCCAACAGTGAAACGTAGTGCCGCCGAGCTTATACGTTCCTGTGCAGGTGAAACGGGTATACCGTGAGATCTTTTTCGTTTCGAGCGCTCCGCATGCGGTCACTATCTTGAATACCGAACCCGGCGCGTAGACACCGCCTATCGCCCTGTTCAAGAACGGCTTGGACCTGTCCTCAACCAGCCTCATGCGCTCCGCAAATTCTCTCGGCCTCACAAATGTGTTGGGATCGTAGGCGGGACTGCTCGCGAGCGCGAGGACCTCGCCGTTCCTCGGGTCCATCAGCACGATCGCCCCCGTCTTCCCTTCGAGGAGATTCTGTGCGAGCTGCTGGAGCCGGGCATCGATGGTAAGCCATAGGTCTTTCCCCGCCTTTGGCTCCTTGAGGCCGAGGAGGCTCACGCGCCTCCCCCTCGCGTCTACTTCTATCTGCTCGCCCCCGTCGATACCCGTGAGATAATTATTGTAATATTTCTCCAGGCCGCTCCTGCCTATGAGGTCCCGCATCCTGTACCCGTAGCCCCTGAGCCGGTCGAGCTCTTCTTCATTTACTTCCCCAAGGTATCCGCATATGTGCCCCGCTGCGGATCCGTAGACGTAATCCCTCTTTGATTTCGGCTCGATCACCGCTCCCCGCACGCCCGGTTCGAGTTCCTCCAGGCTTATCGCCCGCTCCTTCTCGACATCCTCCTGCAGCGTCACGGGGGCAAAGGGCCTTTCGCTCGCCTTTTCCAGACACCGAATGACGCCTCTTGGCGATGTACCAAGCACCGTACCCAGCGTCTTGATGAACAGGTCCTTGCGGCCTATCTCCTGATAGATGCACGATACGTCGAGGGAGAGCCTGTTGTTCACCATGATGCGGCCGTTCCTGTCAAAGATCTTCCCGCGCGGGCCGTCGATGGGAACTATCCTTATGAAATTATTTTGCGATTGAGCGTAGTAGGCGTCGTGGTTCAGCACCTGAGCATAGATGAGGCCCAGCAGAAGAAAGACGAACAGTATGGTGATGAAAAGCGTGAGTGCCTCCTGTCTCATGCGTCCCTCGGTTTGCCTGCTCGGATTCCGACTACACCTGGCAGCGTTAGAAGAGAAACCGCTCCCTCGCCTTATGCCACTCCATCAAGGTCCCGCACACGACGATCGAGGCGAGGCTCGCATAGAGAGCTCCCGGAACGATGGATGATGCGAGGAGGTCGAGAAACGAAGGGAGACAATCCCTCGCGACAACAGACCTTCCGCCCGCTCCGCCCGCCAAAACGGTGAGCATGTAGTACATGCTTCCGGAGAACATGTAGAACGCGGCCGTCAAAAAACCCTGGGTGAACCTCGATTCCCTGTAGAAACGGGGGGCGACCCTGTTGATGAGAATGCTCACGGAAGAAAGGACAAGTATGTTGAGGCCGCACACATTGAGCGAGAAGAGGTCTTTGAGGAGCCCCGCGAATATGCCCGCCTCGAGCGCGACCTTCTTCGTCCCGAAGAGCCCAAAAAAGACGACGAAAGAAAAGACGATATCCGGCACAGCGTGGAGGAACTCGAGCCGCCCGAGGACCGTGATCTGGAGGACCGCTGCGAGAGCGATGAGGCTGTACATCTTCAGCCGGCTCACCGTATACACAGGACCTCCTCTATCTTCGAGAGGTCCTGGGAGGTCTTGACAATGGCATACCTATAGAGCCTCCCGGGCTCCTTGCCGGAGCCTATGACCTCTCCTATCAAGAGCCCTTTGGGGAATATCGCACCGTAGCCGGCAGTGAACACCTTTTCTCCGACGGTCACGTCGGTATCAAGGGAGATATATATCATCTTACACGTTCCGTCAGGCCTGCCGACAACGATCCCGCCCTGCCTATCCTTCTCCAGTATCGCCCCGACCTTAGAATTCGTATCCGTGATGAGCAGGACCTTGCTCGATCTTCTACCCGCTTCGATCACCCTCCCTACGAGGCCCTTTGTGGAAATGACCGCCATATTCGGCCTCACCGAATCCCCGCGGCCCTTATCTATGATCACGGAATTCGACCAGTTGGAAGGGTCTCTGCCGATGACCTGTGCGGGCACGGTCGCGAACGGGAGCTGCTTTTTGAATTGGAGCACGTTCCTCAAGCGCTCGTTCTCTGCCTCGATCGCCTTGAGCCGGAGGACCTCCTGCTCCATCATATCTATTGTGGAATTCAAGCGTGTGATCTCGTCCCTGTAAGAGGCGAACGGGATGAGCCTTCTCACATGGAAGGAGCCGTCCTTCAGGGCCTTCAGCAGGGGACGCGTGAGGTCAACGAATGCGATCCTCTGCGTCGTGAGCATGGTGGGTTTTGTAATGATGAGGAGAAAAACGAGGCCCAAAATGAAAAGCGAGAGTATCCTTATTCTAGGGACGTACACATCTGAGCGGCTTTCCGTTTCGTTAGCGTTCCAGCTTAGGCATGATAGTGACACGCCTGAGATATTTTATCTCGCTCAATACCTTCCCGGTGCCCAGCGCAACCGCAGTCATAGGGTCTTCAGCGAGGTGAACGGGAAGCCCTGTCTCCTCCGATATGAGCCTATCGAGCCCCCTCAAGAGGGATCCGCCTCCGGCCATCACGATGCCCTTCTCGATCAGATCCGCCGAGAGCTCGGCGGGCGTCCGCTCCAGCGTGATCCTCACGGCCTCCACTATCTGTGCGATGGGTTCCGCGAGCGCCTCCCTTACTTCTTCGCTCGTCACCGTGACGCTCTTCGGAAGACCCGCAACGAGGTCGCGGCCCTTCACCTCCATGGAGAGCTCCTGCTCCAAGGGGTATGCTGACCCTATCTTTATCTTTATGTCCTCGGCCGTCCTCTCGCCGATCATCAGGTTGTAGTTCTTCTTGAGATAATCGATGATCGCCTCGTCCATCTCGTCCCCGCCTATCCTGATGGATTTGGAAAAGACGATACCTGCGAGCGATATGACCGCCATCTCCGTTGTCCCGCCCCCCACATCGATTATCATGTTCCCCGACGGCTCCTGGATCGGCAGCCCCACCCCGATCGCCGCCGCCATCGGTTCTTCTATCATATACACTTCTCTCGCGCCTGCGTGAAGGGCCGAGTCCTTCACCGCCCTCTTTTCGACCTCGGTGATCCCCGAAGGTATCGCGATCACGATCCGCGGCCTCATGAAGAGGGCCTTTGACTGATTGACCTTCCTTATAAAATAACGGAGCATCGATTCGGTAATTTCAAAATCTGCGATCACTCCGTGTCTCATCGGCCGTATGGCCACGATGTTCCCCGGCGTCCTGCCGAGCATGCGCTTGGCCTCTTCCCCCACGGCGAGCACGTTCGTGGTCCCCGCCTGAACCGCCACTACCGACGGCTCGCACATCACGATGCCCTGGTTCTTCACGTAGACAAGCGTCGTCGCGGTGCCGAGGTCTATCCCCATATCATTTGCAAAAAGACCCAGGACGTTGTTGATGAGCTTATGTCCGGCCCCTAAGAGGGATTTCAATATCATGATTCGTTCCTTGTGGTGTCATATTAACAAATCGTATATGGTTTGTCAAATTAAATCTTGGAGGCCGATGCGCGAAACCGCTGCTGAGGCCGCCCGGGGACAGCGCCGCACATCTCGCCATCAGCACGTGAGCCGTTCGAGCATGTCGAAGAACTGGGGGAACGACTTTGAGACGCACTCGGGGTCGTCGAGCGTGCTCGCCCCCTTTGCGGCGAGCGCCGCGACCGTCATCGCCATGGCGGTCCTGTGGTCTCCGTAACTCTTGAGCTCTGATCCGTGGAGCTCTTTTACGCCGCGTATTACCATTGTATCCCCTTCTACGCCGATGTCGGCTCCCATGTTCCTTAAATTCGACACCATCGACTCGACCCGATCGGTCTCCTTCACCCTCAGCTCTCCGGTCCCCCGTATCACGGTCTTCCCTTTCGACAGCGACGCGATCACCATGAGTATCGGGATCTCGTCGATGACCTTGGGTATCGCATGTGCGCTTACGGCAATGCCACGGGTCTTGGACGATTCGACCCTGATATCTCCC
This sequence comes from uncultured Planctomycetia bacterium, assembly GCA_964354545.1. Taxonomy (GTDB): domain Bacteria; phylum Omnitrophota; class Gorgyraeia; order 2-01-FULL-45-10; family JAHFGN01; genus CAYHAE01. The sequence continues at coordinate 11,919 of CAYHAE010000001.1, read as the reverse complement.
ACGGGCTCAAAGAGGTCTTTCTTTGCGGAGATCTTCACCCGCGCTCCCATCTTCTTCAATACACCGAGTATCCCTGCGCGCGTCGGGTTGATGGACACAGACCGCAGAGTGATGCGGGAACCGGGCATGATCATCGCGGCGGCCATGAAGAAAGAGGCGCTTGAGATGTCCCCCGGGATGGCGAAGCCCTTCCCGGAAAGCTCCCTGCCGCCCTTCACGCGGATAGTCTTATCCTTCACCTCTATGTCCGCTCCGAAAAACGCGAGCATCCGCTCCGTGTGGTCTCTCGAGCGGGCCTTCTCCCTGATCACGGTGAGGCCCTGCGCATACAGCGAGGCGAAGAGGAGCGCGGATTTTACCTGCGCGCTCGGGATCTCCATCGTATAGCATACAGGGAAGGGTCTTCCTCCCTTGATGAAGATCGGAGGGTGCTCGTTATCTTCTGCCCGCACATCCACGCCCATCGCCTTGAGCGGCTCAACGATCCTCCTCATCGGCCGCGCGAGCAGTCCCTTGTCCCCCGTCAGTAAGGCCTCGAAGTCCTGCCCCGCAAGTATCCCGGCAAGGATCCTCATGCTCGTACCGGAGCTTCCGAGGTAGATCGGCCCCGCGGGCTTTTTCAACCCCTTTAGGCCCACGCCGTATATCGACGTGGTATCTGAACGCGCGGTGATGCGGACCCCCATATCCTTGAATGCCTGGATGGTGAAGTTACAGTCATCGCAATCCAACAAATTCTTCACAGCGGTCTTTCCCCGCGCGATCGCGCCTACCATGATCGCGCGGTGCGAAATGGATTTATCGCCCGGCAATACGACTTCTCCCCTCACGCAACTCCTTGGTTCGATCGGCCTTCCCATCGCCATCAACTCCTCGCTTTTATGAAATCCTGCATGTCCTCCGGCACCTGCGCATCGAACTCCATCGCGCGGTGCGTCCTCGGGTGGACGAAACCGAGCGTCTTCGCGTGCAGCGCAGGCCGACCCAGCATTCCCTTGGTCCCATACTTCTCATCGCCGACTATAGGATGGCCCAGGTGCTCCATGTGGACCCTTATCTGGTGCGTCCTGCCTGTGCCCAGCTGAAGCTCGAGCAGGGTGCTGTCCTTGAACCGTCTCAAGACCCTATACCGCGTCACCGCGCTCTTTGATTTCGTGAAGACAACATCCATCTTCTTCCTGTCCCGCCTGTGTCGGCCGATGGGCAGTTCGATGGTGCCCCGATCGAGCTCGAGGGCGCCCTTGACAATGGCAACGTATGTCCTCTTGATCGTCCTCGCTTTAAACTGCCGCACGAGGTCGTGGTGGGCATTGTCATTCTTTGCAACCACGAGAAGGCCGGACGTCCCCTTGTCGATCCTGTGGACAATGCCGGGCCTTAAGATCCCCCCTATGCCCGACAGCGTACCTTTACAATGGTGGAGCAGCGCATTCACCAGGGTCCCGGAGCGATGTCCGGGCGCCGGATGGACCACCATGCCGGGGGGCTTATCGACCACCACGAGGTCGTCGTCCTCATAGACAACGTCGAGACCCATCGCCTCCGGGCCCGCCGCTGAGTGCTCGGGGTCGGGTATCTCCACGTCCACTACCTCGCGTTCCACGACGGTATGGTGGGCCTTGGACGGGGCCCCGTCGACGCGGACGCGGAGCCTTTTTATGAGCCTCTGTATAAAAGTACGGGATATGTCGCCCGATAGATGCTGGACAAGGAACTTATCCAGCCGCATCCCCTCGTCGCTTTCTTTTACAATGAACGAGTGTTTTTCCATCGCCTATAAAGGAGCAGGTAGATAACGACGCTTGCTGCGAATAAGGGCACGCTCATGAGCTGTGAGACGGTGAGATCGAACACGGCCCTGGGGGTATCGTCCCTTAAGAAATCTATGAAGAACCTCTGAAAAGGATACGCGATCGCATAGGCGAGAAAGACCTCGCCCGCGAAACGGCGCCGCTCCCGGAGCGATCTGAGAGCCACGAACAGCGCGAAGAGGATGAGAGATGAATAGGCCTGCACGGGATGGCGCGCGACCGTGTCGTGGGGGAAATGGACCCTTAGGGGAAAATCGTCGGAGGCGGCCCCGCCGTAACAACAGCCGTTCAAGAAGCAGCCGATCCTTCCGATGGACTGCCCCAATGCGACATAGGGCGCGAGGAGGTCCGCCGTATTCCAAAACGGGATCTTCTTCCAAAGCTTGAACACGAGCCCTGCCGCGAGTCCGCCGGCGAAGGCCCCGTAGTATGCGAGGCCGCCCCGAGAGAGGAGGATGACCTCGAGCGGACGAGACTTGAAGTAATCGTAATTGAGCGCCACATGGAAGAGCCGTGCGCCCGCGATACCCCCTATCAGGATAAAGAGCGCGAGGTCGAGGAGATCTTCCCGTGTGACCCCGAAGATATGAGCGCGCCTCGCGGCGAGATAGATCCCGAGCCCGAAACCGAGGGCGATCATCACGCCGTAAGAATAGACCGTGAAAGATCCTATCTTCGCGAGGACTGGGTGCATAGAAATATCCCCGGGGAAATGTGCCAGAAACGACAGCGTGAGCGCACTACCGCACCGTGGGTCCTTACGCGCGAGTCCCTGGCTCTTTAGCCTTCCCTGCTTACAATCATGCCCCACGCAAGCGCTATCGCACCTATTGTGATCGAGCTATCCGCGATATTAAACACCGGCCAGACGCGAAAATCGAGGAAATCTATCACGTATCCGAACCGCATCCTGTCGACAAGGTTCCCTAAAGCGCCTCCGATGATGAGGCCAAAGGATATGCCCGTGAGCGCGTCGCGGGCCTTCGTACGAGCGGCGTAGGCCGCCATCGCGGCGATGATCGCGGCACCTGCGGCTACGAATACGAACGCCTTGCCGCCAAAAAGTCCGAATGCGATCCCTTTATTGAACACGAGCGTGAGGTGAAATATCTTGGGAAGGATGGGGATGGACTGCCCCTCATGCATCGCGCGGCACAGGGCCGCTTTCGTGATCCTGTCAGCAATGACGATGGCGCAGGCGGTCGCGCACGCGAGAGCACCCGTCCTTTTTTTGCTCTCGAAGACGTGACGCGCACCGGCGGCCTTATCGCCCGTCGCGAGCGCGTGTGGGGCTACCTCTTGGGTCTCTTCTTCTCTTGACTCGTCTGACATTCAATGCAGAGCTCTGTGCAGGGGACTGCGTCGAGTCGTTTCTTCAGTATCTTCTTCCCGCAGTCGAGGCAATTTCCATATGTGCCTTCTTCTATGCGTTTGAGGGCCTCCTCTATTGCGAAGAGCCTCTTCTGCTCCTCGGTCGCGATCCCCATCGAAAAGTCTCTATCGTAATTGTCGGTCGCCATATCGGCCATGTGGTAGGTGTATCCCGAAAGCTCGCCGGAGGCATCGCGCTGCGATTTATCGATATTGTTTTTCTTCAGATTGAAGAGCTCGTCGTTGAGCCTGCTTCTGTCCTTGATGAGCATCTCCTTGTACTTCTTCATCTCCTGCTTGGTCATCTTCTTTATCTTCTTCATCTTTCCCATATTCCTCCTTTATACGTCGACGGCGCATGAAATTATCTTCGAAAATTTCTAACCGTGCCTTCGTGGGCACGGAGAAGTGTGCGCCGCTCAGTTAACCCTTAAGCGAATATCCCTACTTAAAATCCGGGGATGAGCCGAAGGGTTTATTCTATCGCGCTCACGCATCGCGAGCAGATCGTCGGATGACGCGCGCTGTGTCCCACGGAATCGCTCCAATTCCAGCACCTCTCGCATTTCTTGCCATGCGCACGCTCTACGAGGACAGAGACCTTCTCCTCCCCGCTCCCCGCCGCGCCTTGCGGCGCAACGAGTTCCAATTGGGAGACTATAAACAGGTACGGAAGCTGCGCCCTGTACTTTTCCAAAAGGGCCGCGATCTTCCCGTCGCGCGACGAGAGGACGATCCGCGCTTCGAGGCCGCTCCCGATCTCACCTGCCTGGCGCTTTTCCTCAAGGGCCTTGAGGACCTTCTCCCTCGTTTCCAGCAGCACATTCCATGTTGCGAGGAGGCCCTCATCGGACCACGCGGAATACTCTTTCTCGTCAGGCCATCGCTCCGCGTGGATGGTCTCTGCCTTATTTTTCACCCTGAGGTAGCCCCACGCCTCGTCGCACGTGAACGGCATGATCGGGGCCATTATCTTCAGAAGGTTGACGAGCACCGCGTGGCTCGCGGTCTGGCCGGACCTCCGCTCTCTCGAGTTCGCCCTGAAAGTATACATCCTATCTTTTAGGACGTCCAGATAAATCGATGAAATTTCGTATATGCAAAAACTGTAGACGCTCTTGAAAATCTTATGGAACGCGTACTCTTCGTAGTATCCCGCCGTCTCCCGTATGAGGAGGCTGAGCCTGGAGAGCATCCACCTGTCGAGGTCTACCATGTCTTCGCGGCCCACGCCATCCGCGTCAGGGTCGAAATCATAGAGGTTGCTCAAGAGGTATTTATAGGTATTGCGGATCTTACGATACGCGTCGGCGAGCCTCGTGAGTATCTCATCGGAGAGCCTCACGTCTTCGGAATAGTCGCTCGACGCGACCCAGAGCCTCAGGATGTCAGCGCCATACCGCCTCATCACCTCCTGGGGCGATATAACGTTCCCCAGGGACTTCGACATCTTCTTGCCTTCGCCGTCGACGACGAACCCATGAGTGAGGACGGTCCTGTAGGGCGGGATACCGTCGATCGCCATGGAGGTGATGAGGGCGGATTGGAACCACCCTCGGTGCTGGTCGGACCCTTCGAGATACAGCTCGCATGGATAGTCGAGGTCCCCGTTCCTCTTCAACACCGCCTGGTGGCTCACCCCTGAATCGAACCAGACGTCGATGATGTCGTCCTCTTTTGCGCATTTCGTTGAACCGCACTTCTTGCAGCGGGCACCCTCGGGCAGCATCTCTTCGGCTGTCTTCGAAAACCAGATGTCAGAACCTTCGCGCTCGACCATGGCTACGACGTGCTCTATAACGTCGTGGTCCAGCAGCACCTCTTTGCACTGCGGATTCTCGCAGCGGAACGCGACGATAGGCACACCCCAGTACCTCTGTCTGGAAAGGCACCAGTCGGGCCTCGATTCGACCATCGCTCGTATCCTCGCCTCGCCCTGCGAAGGGATCCATTTCACCCCTCCGCGTATAGAATCGAGCAGCCGGCCCCTCAGGGCCCTGTGGTCGACGTTCATAAAGTACTGCTCCGTCGCCCGAAATATGATCGGCTTTTTGCACCTCCAACAGTGAGGATACGAGTGGCTCACTGCTTCATCATGCAACAGCTCGCCTGATCCCTTCAGCTTTTGGATGATGGCGCCGTTAGCCTTATCAACATGCATGCCGCTGAACTCGCCGCATGTCGAGTCAAACCTGCCTCTGGAGTCGACCGGCATGATCGTGGAGAGATTGTATTTCTTACCCGTAAGGTAGTCCTCCTGGCCGTGCCCCGGTGCAGTGTGGACGCACCCTGTCCCCTCTTCCATGGAAACGTACTCTGCGAGGACGACCTTCGAGGGCCGATCGATGAACGGATGCATGCATTCGAGCCCGTCAAGGCCCCTTCCCTTTACCGTCTTCTCGACCTTGAACTCTTTCACGCCCAGTTTCGCCATCGTCGCTTCGAGGAGGCCCTTCGCCGCCACATACAGCTCCCCGGCGCGGGGACGCACGACGACGTACTCATGCGCGGGGTGTACCGCGACCGCCACGTTCGCGAGGAGCGTCCACGGCGTCGTGGTCCAGATGACAAAATAGATCCGGTCCTCCGCAAACCGCGGATCCAACCCGGCGCCATGTTCGCGCTTCAGCCTGAACCTCACATAGATCGACGGCGAGGTCTTATCCTCGTATTCGACCTCTGCCTCTGCGAGCGCGGTCTCGCACGTCGCGCACCAGTTCACCGGTTTAAGGTCCCTGTAGATGTACCCGTCCCTGACGAGACTTCCGAAGGATCGAACGATATCCGCTTCGTAGCCCTTCGACAGGGTCAGGTACGGCCTCTCCCAGTCGCCGAAGACGCCGAGCCTTTTGAACTGGGCCTTCTGTATCTCCACGTACTTCATCGCGTAATCGTATGCCTTCTTTCTGAATTCGACCTGGTCGATGTCGTACTTTGTCATCTTCAGCTCTTTGAAGAGCTGGTGCTCAACGGGAAGTCCATGGCAGTCCCAGCCGGGCACATAGGGCGAGTCGAACCCGCGCATCGTCTTGTATTTCACCACGATGTCCTTCAAGATCTTGTTCAGCGCGTGGCCCATGTGGATATCGCCGTTCGCGTACGGGGGGCCGTCGTGCAGCACGAACTTCTTCGAGCCCTTTGCGCGCTGCCTGATAAGACGGTATACGTCAATCTGCTCCCACCGCTTCAGGATCTTCGGCTCGCGGTTCGGGAGGTCCGCTTTCATCGGAAAGTCCGTTCTCGGCAGATTAAGGGTACCCTTGTAGTCCATGGCCTTTAGTAGTCCTCTAGTCGACGTATCGTCCAATGATGATGTCCAGCCGCTTCTTCACCTGAGGCGAGATCTTGTCGCGTGCGGTCACGATCGCATTCTCGAGCGCCGTCGCGCAGAGGCAGTCCCTCCCCTCGGGGATCCTCCGGACGGCCTCTTTTACTATCCTCTTTGACACCTCGACGTTCTTGCGCAGGTTCTGTATGATGAGGTCGATCGATACGCTCTTGACTGTCTCGTCCAGATGCCAGCAGTCGTAATCGGTGACACACGCGAGCGTCGCATAACATATCTCCGCCTCCCTCGAGAGCTTTGCCTCGGGCATATTCGTCATGCCGATGACGTCCATCCCCCAGATCTTCTTGTAGAGGTACGATTCCGCCTTTGTCGAGAACGCAGGCCCTTCCATATTGATGTAGGTACCCTTCTCGTGCATCGTCGCCCCGACAGACCTCCCGCATTCGACGAGCGTCTTCGCGAGCACGGGACAGACGGGTTCTGCAAAGGCGATGTGGGCCGCGATGCCGCCGCCGAAGAACGTCATCTGCCGCGCCTGATTCGTCCTGTCGACGAACTGGTCAGGCACCACGATGTCGAGCGGCTTCAGCTCTTTCCTCAGGCTTCCCACCGCAGAGATGGAGATGATCCTCTCCACGCCGAGCTTCTTCATGCCGTAGATATTGGCCCTGTAGTTGACCTCGCTCGGGAGCAGCCTGTGGGCCTTGTCATGCCGGGGCAGAAAGACAACGTCCCTGCCCTCGAGCGTCCCGATCGTGTACTCATCTGAAGGGAAGCCGAAAGGGGTCTCCACCCTCACGCTCCTCACGTTCTCTATTCCCTCGATATCGTACAGGCCGCTCCCGCCAATGATCCCGATCTTTCCCTTCACCATATTTCTACCACCTTCTCTTTTGACCGCTCTCCTCTCACGATCTTCACCGCGGACTTGCTCACGCCGAAATCATCCGCGAGGACCTCCCGGACGCGCTCGTTCGCCTTCCCGTCCACCGGCGCCGCTCTCACATAGACCTTCAGCGTGCCGTCCGAATTTCTCACCACCTTATCCTGCGAGGAGCGCGGTCGGACGGTCACCGCGTACTTCACGAGAGCCTCGCCGCGATGTCGAACAATGTCTTCACAAGAAAACGCTGGAGGAACCAGATGACGACGATGGCAAGGATCGGCGAGAGATCGATGCCGATACGATAGGTCGGCACGATCCTCCTGAATGGCTCTAATATCGGCTCCGTGGTCGCATAGAGGAACTGCACGATCAAATTATAGGGGTCCGGATTGACCCAGCTTATGAGTGCCCGGATGATGATAAGCCAATTCAGCACAATGAACGCATAATTCACGATCACCGCGACTGCGCTTACGAAATTGCCGAGGACGAACATGTATCACCTGCCGTTGGTTATCGAGCGTTTAGCGGTCAGCGTATAGCGTTTAGCGTATAGCGCGCATAGTGAAAAACCTTGGTATATCACTCTACCGTCAGCTCCATTTTACTAACCGCTATACGCTAAAAATTGCGCTTTTCGCTCTTTTTTCACTTCGCGTTCAATTCCCTCGCCCTGTCCCGGGCAGCCTTCACCCCTGCCTTCACGATGCCCTTGAGACCCTTCGACTCAAATACCTTAAATGCCGCCTCTGTCGTTCCGCCCTTCGACGCCACCCTGCGCCGCAAGGCCTCGGGGGATTCTCCTGTCTTGTCCAGGACGTGCGCACTGCCGAGGGCGGTCTTTACCGCGAGCTCTGCCGCGTCTCGTTCGCGAAGGCCCATCTCCTTTGCCGCCTCGATGATGCACTGGACGAGATAGAAAAAGTACGCCGGCCCGCTTCCGCTTACCGCCGTCACCGCATCCATAGAGGCCTCGCCTATCTCCACCACATCGCCTATGGACGAGAAGACGGCCCTCGCTATCTTTAAGTGCGGGGCCTTCGCGAACCTGCCCCCGCACATCGCCGATATACCTTCCCCTACGAGCGCGGGCATGTTGGGCATCCCTCTCACGACAGGCGCTCTGGCCTTGAGAAGGCCTTCTATCCTCCGCGTAGTCACCCCTGCTGCAATCGATATGATAAGCCTTGAGGCAAGGTGCGGACCCGAGATCTCACGGAGCACTCCGTCGATGTCATGAGGTTTCACGGCGAGGACGATCACCTCGCATGTTCTTGCAAGGGAGGCATTATCCCGGATAATCCGCACCCCGTACCTTGCCTGAACCCGTTTCCTTTTTTTGGGGTTTCGTTCGCTCACGGCAATCGAAAAATTCCGGGATGCTGTCTCCCGCAGGCGGCGGACGATCGCCTCCCCCATATTCCCGTACCCGATTATCCCAAGCCGTATTTTTGATGCAGGCATCGTAACTATGCTAACCTCCGCGCACAGCGGTCTTCACAATTCATTCACCGAATATCGCCGTCCCTATCCTCACGATGTTCGCGCCTTCCTCAATCGCAACCTCAAAATCCTGGCTCATGCCCATGGAGAGATACTTCATCTCAACGTTCGGCATCCGCCCTGCCCCTGCCGCATCAAATATCTCTTTAAGGGTCCTGAAATACGGCCTCGCGTGCTCCGGGCGTGAAACGATGGGCGCTATCCCCATGAGGCCCACGACACGAAGATTGGAAAAGGAGGTCAGGGTATCGATAAAATCAGGAACGTCTTCAGGCCGTAAGCCGTATTTCTGGCTCTCGCCTGATATATTCACTTCTACCAATGCGTCCTGCACCTTACCACCCGTGCGCGCCTCGCTGTCCACGGCCTTCGCGAGCCTTTCGGAATCGAGCGAATGAATGAGAGAGAATATCGCCGGCGCACCCCTCACCTTGTTCGTCTGAAGGTGCCCTATGAGATGCCACACCGCTCTGGTCCCGATGCGCCCATGTTTGAGGACCGCCTCCTGGACCCGGCTCTCGCCGATATCTTCCACCCCAAGGGCAAGGACCTCTTCTATCCCATCGACCGGCACATTCTTTGTGACGCACACGAGCTTCACGCTGTGCGGGTCCCGGCCGCACCGCGCCGATGCGCGCGCAATGCGGGCCTTCACTGCCTCAATATTTTCCCTTATCATGCGACCTATGAGATTATCACAAATATATGTAAAAAGCAAGGCCTTCGTACGCCGGTGGCGTACCATTTGAAATGAGGCGTTACGGTGTCCGCTATAGGTTTAAATTCGAAACTCGAAATCCGAAATTCGAAACAAATCCGAAGCACAAAATCCGTCCGCCTTTGGCGGACGATATTCGGATTTCGGATTTAGGAGACTGTGACGTAACTATGATAATATTACATTCGTGCGCCGCTGATTCGTGTCGAATGGTGCCGGATATGTGGGGACCGAAGGCGCGGGAGCGGATATGGCGGGGGCCTAGAAGTAGTTATTGAATATGTCAACGACCGTTGACGAAAGGCGCTTGACTAGGTTCTTTGGCCGGATCCTTACGCCAGGGGTCTGTCTCTCGAACCCGTACCTCACAAGGCCCATGGCTGTCGTGGCGATAATGCTGTCTGCGGAGGAGGCGTTCCCCAGGAGGTGCTTCACGACTCCGGGTCTCGCCGGGATCCCGAGGGCCGACTCAAAGGCCTCGACCGCTCCATCCATAAGAGACCCCCCGCCTGCGACGATAACGGACCTCGCACGGAAGCCTTTACCGCGCCCTCGTCCTTCGGAGTCATCCAACGCCTTCCGGACCCGGTCCACGATACTGTCGAAAGGCGGGCACTTGTCGAGCCTGCCCTGAATGTCTGACGCACCTGCAGGAACGACCTCAACGTACCTCACGACACCTTCTTCGCACAGGGCGATCTCCGTGAGGGAGCTGCCGATGTCCACCAGCGCGACGTCCGCTCCCCTCTCTTCGTCATCGAAGAGGCTGTATGTATCCGCAAGGGCCGAAAAGACAGCTTCTTTGACCTCGTAGCCGCAGTTATTGATGACCTTGTGGAGGTTCTGTATGTGGTTGAGGCCCGCGGTGATGACGTAGATCTCAACCGCGAGCCGTGAGCCGTACAGCCCCAAGGGGTTCCTTGATTCAGTCTGATCGTCTATGAGGTACGAATGTGTGATCTTATGAACGATCTCGCTCTCGAACGGCAGCCTCATCGTGCTCGCAACGTTGACACATCGCCTCATATCCTCTTCCGTGATCTCCCTGCCGCTCATTGAGAGGGACACCATGCCGCGCGCCTTCTGCGCCATTATGGACCTGCCGCTCACATTGACGTAAATGTCCTCTATCTTCCGCGCGGTCCTCTCTTCAAGCCGCTCGAGCGCCCTCGACACCGATTCCACAGCTGAATTGAGATCGGTAACCGTACCGCGCTCCACCCCGCGGGAAGGGACCGTGGTGACGCCGAGGAGGGAGCACGCCCCGTCCGAACCGACCTCGCCCGATACGGCGCAGATCTTTGAGGACCCTATGTCCAACCCCGTAATCACGGTAGATTTTTTCACTATTTTTGCCCTATCACAATGTCCTTAAACCTCAGGTCGAGATATTTTATGCGGCTCATAATGAGCCGGGGATTCTTTAACGTTTGGGCCAGGCTCTCTAAGCGCCCTTTGAAATTCTCATGGCCTATTTTGACCTCGACGCCGTCCTCTAAAAAGAAAGAGACGTTCTTTGGATCCGACACGTCGATAGTGGTGACGATATAGTCGGACGAGATCTTCGACCTTTCCATTTCGGCGATGAGCTTTAGGGCAATCTGCAGGGACGCCGACTCGCACCTCGTACCGACCTTGTCCGATTCCTTTATGTGCACGCCCACGATCACGGGGAGCTTCTGCCATTGAGAAGGGTCTGCGTGAGGGAAGATGACGCCGTCCCTGTCAACCGGATAATACTTATCGTTGCCGACGAGGGCAGCGGGCTTCCTCAAGCGAATCGATACCGACAACCTGTCGGGAAACATGCGTCTCACAATAACATCTTTCGCGTCGGGATACCTCGATGCGATGGTGCGGGCGATCGCCTCTATATTAAGCGTGACGATGCTCCTCCCCTGCCAGGATGCGAAGAGCTCCGCGATCGTACTCTTGAACGACGGGAGGGCCTCTCCGCCTTCTGTCTCAACAGTCTTCAGCGTAAAATAGCCGCTTGTGGCGACGGTGAGGACGAGGACCACGAGCACAAAGAGCACGAGCATCCCGGAGGCAGACGCGGGAATGACCGTGCCGAGCACAAATCGACGCAATCCGCCCGGCGGCGCGGCCTTTTTCTTCTTTTTAGACTCCTTCTTCTTCAATCGCAACTTGAACATCGGACCTTTACCGTATGCAACCCGAATGGGACTGGAGCCTCGCGCTTTTCCTCTGCGATGCGACGTCCCGCTGCGCATTCCCCTGGTGTCGGGACTGGAGCCTCGCTCTTTGTCTCTGCTATGCGACGTCCCGCTTAGCTCTGGCTATAATCGCGCGTCCTCAGTGTCGGGACTGGAGCCTCGCT